>NZ_DBNHEF010000074.1:0-377389 GCF_057138825.1 Candidatus Defluviilinea gracilis | reverse complement strand
AGCCAGCGGTTCAGACTGGCTCGCTCCGCCTCTGTGATTTGGAGATGATACTTTTTCATGTCCGCCGCCTCCCGTTTCGGCATGCTTAGTATATGTCAGAATAAATTGTTAATGTTCAATATGTCGCGTTACGGAAATGAGACTGGCTTCAACTGCGCAACATCAGTTAAACACAAAGGGATTTGGCTTTACGACAATGAATCCTTCGTGATCTTTGTGTCCTTCGTGGTGAGAGAATCTTTCGGCTCCAACACCATCACGGGGATATGCCGATGCGCGGCGCGTTCACGATATTTTCCATATCCCTCGTAAAAAGAATTTGCCATCTGAAAATATTTCTCGCGTTCTTCATCAAACGACTCGCGCGCGATGTATTTTCCGATCCTGCCATTGATCCGCACTTCGCACTCGGGGTTTGCCTTCAAGTTGTAATACCAGCCCGGGTTATGCTCCCCGCCAAAATAGGACGCGATCAACGCGAGCTTCTCGCCGTCTGGAAAACTGATCAACGGCATGGCTCGTAGTTTTCCCGTCTTCGCGCCCTTCGTCGTCAACTGGATAACGCACAGCCCCACAATGCGAGTGAGCGTAAGTTTCCCTTTGCTTGCCCACAACAACAAATTATCGGCACGATACAAAATTTTCGACAAAAGCCTTGAAACAGGCTTGAGCATCAAAAAACGATGCGTCATTTTTTGGAACGCGTTGGGCTGGAGAGTCATTTTTCCAACCAGATCGTGACGGGGCCGTCGTTGTGAATTTCCACTTCCATGTGCGCGCCGAATTTTCCCGTTTGAGTCGGGACGCCGTGTCCGCGCAATAACTCGATAAATCGATTCACCAGCGGTTCAGCGACATCGGGTAAGGCGGCTTCAATGAATGAAGGTCGGCGTCCCTTTTGGGTATTTGCGTACAACGTAAACTGCGAAACTACAATTGCTTCCCCCTTCACATCCAAAATGGATAAATTCGTTTTCCCCTGTTCATCTTCAAAGATACGCAAGTTGGCGGTCTTCTCGGCAAGGAAGTTTGCCTGCTCCTCCCCATCTCCGTGCCCAACCCCCAACAAGATCAGCAAACCTTTCCCGATGGAGGAAATGGTTTGCTGGTCTACGGTTACGCTAGCATGGGAAACGCGCTGGATTAATGCTCTCATGGGAGGAAAACGTAAACACGGAAACAAGCACACAGGCTGTATCTCGTATCTCGTATCTCGTATCTCACAACCTGTCTACCTCACTCACGGCAACGCCATCGCCTCTCTCACCTCAACCATCGTCTCCTGCGCAATCACACGGGCGCGCGAAGCCCCATCGTTCAGCACATCCGTCACATAGGCGGGTTTTGAAGCGAGTTCGGCGCGTTTGGCGCGGAAAGGTTCGAGGTGCTTATTCAAGTTCGCGGCGAAGCGTTTCTTGCAGTCCACGCATCCAATGCCCGCGCGGCGGCACTCGACGTTGATCATATCCACTTCATCTTGCGGCGAAAAAATCTTGTGCATCGAGAAGACGTTGCACACGTCGGGGTTGCCTGGGTCGGTGCGTTTGACGCGCGCGGGGTCAGTGACCATATCCTTCACGCGCGCGGTTGTCTCTTCGGGTGTGGCGGCGAGTTCGATGTGATTGTTCAAACTCTTGCTCATCTTCGCTTTGCCGTCAATGCCCAACACTTTCAGCACCTCGGTATGCTTCACCTGCGGCTCGATCAACACTTTTGTGTTGTAGCGATAATTGAACGAACGGACGATCTCGCGCGCAAATTCCAAATGCGGAGCCTGATCGATGCCGACGGGAACGATGTCGGATTTATACAGAACGATGTCGGCGGTCATGAGGACGGGATAGCCGAGCAAGCCGTAGTTGGCATTCTCGGGCTGTTGGGCGAGCTTCTCTTTGAAGGTCGGCAGGTCGGTGAGTTTGCCCATCTGCGTGACCATCGAAAGATACGTGTGAAGTTCCATCACTTCAGGGACGTGCGATTGGATGAACAAGATCGTCTCTTCAGGGCGAATCCCCGCCGCGAGCCAATCGAGCGCCATCTCGATGGTGTTTTGTTTTAACTCGTGAGTCGTTTCCACCGTCGTCAACGCATGGACATCCACGATGCAATAGACGCAATCGTAGTCGTCCTGCAACGCGACGTAATTCCGAATCGCGCCGAGATAATTCCCCAAGTGTTGCCGCCCTGTCGGTCTTGCTCCTGAAAATACGCGTCCCTTTTTTGGCATTCATGACCTCTTTTTTATAGACCTCACAGGTCTTGAAGACCTGTGAGGTCTCTTTGATTATTCTCCAACCAACTTCCTCACCAACTCCACCACTTCCCCCGCCTCGGCATGACGATGCAACTGCGACTTCGAAAACAACAACTGCCCATTGACCGTCACTTCAAAGCGACCCTCATCCGAAGGGATCAACTTGATCTCCTCGATCACATGCTCATAGTGCCTGAGCAGTTCACCCATCAGGCTCACGGCCCGAGCGGTGTAATGTCAGACCGCGCAGTAGACGATCTCTATTTTCAACATCGCGCCTCCACAAGTTTCAAAATTATAACCGAGACCTCCGAGTTCTTAAAGAACTCGGAGGTCTATGAGGTTAATTCGCTCAAAAACTGCCGCACAGTTTCATCCGCAGGCTTCGATTTGATCTGCTTCGCCGTCCCCGCCTGTCGCAAACTCCCGCTCACGATCACGGCAATACGATGACACAACTTCGCCGCCTCGTTCAAATTATGCGTGACGAAAACCGCCGCGCGATGATTCTCCGCCAGCAACGCGGACAAATCTTCGATCAACGTCGCGCGCGTCGGCGGATCGAGCGCCGCAAACGGCTCATCGAGCAGAAGGAGTTCGGGATTCAACACAAACGCCCGCGCCAGACTCACCCTCTGCGCTTCGCCCCCCGACAGTTGACCGGCTCGCCGTTGGGCAAGCGACTCGACCCCGAGGCTTCTCATCCACTTCGCCGCCTGAGCCTTTGCCTCGTCTTTCGACGCGCCGCGGAACCTCAACCCCAACGCAACATTCTCCGCTACCGTCATATCCAATAACAACGGCGATTGGAATACAAACGAAACCCTGCGGCGATATTCGAGTTCATTCCACTCGCGCAACGATTGTCCATCGAATCGAATCTCGCCGCTCGCAGGTTTGAGCAATTGAGCCAGAGTCAGCAACAACGTGCTTTTCCCCGCCCCGTTCGGGCCCACAACCCCCAGCGTCTCGCCGCGTCGAATATCGAGCGAGTCAATATTCAACACCTCTCGCCCATTCCGTTGCACAAGCAAATTACGAATCTCGATCAATTCTTTCTCTCTCCTCTTTTCATCCCTTCGATCAAACTCAGGACAAGCCTTCATCCTTCAACATTCATCCTTTCTTTGCTCCCCTCTGTTGAATCCACGTCAGCGCAAGATTGATCAGGTAGGTAATGATGAGCAACAAGGCAGATAACGCCAACGCGCTCTCAAACTCGCCCTTCGACGTTTCCAACACGATCGCCGTCGTCAACACGCGCGTTTGACCCTTGATATTCCCGCCCACCATCATCGAAGCGCCAACCTCCGAGATCACGGAACCGAAGCCCGCCATCAGCGCGGCGAAAAGCGGGAGTCGCGCCTCCCACCAGAGGAACCAGATCATTTGGGGGCGCGAGGCGCCGAGTCCCAGCAGTTGTTGACTCAGGCGCGGATCCAACGCCGCCAACGCGGCGGCAGTTAACCCGGTGACCACGGGCGCGGCGATCACCACTTGCGCGATGACGATCGCCCATGGCGTGTAAATCAATTTCCAATCCCCGAGCGGACCGCTTCGCCACAACATCATCGCGACAACAAGCCCCACCACCACAGGCGGGAGAGCCATGCCCGTGTTGATGATGCTGAGAATCAGATTGCGCCCGCGAAAACTTCCCAGCGCCAGCCACGTGCCAAAGGGCAAGCCGATCAGCAGGCTCAACAACGTGGCAAAGATGGAGATTTGCAGGGACAGCGCAGTGACGCGGAAGATTTCGGAATCGAAGGGCATGTTCTCAATCACGACCGATCAATCGCGTTCCTGTTTTTCAAGCCGGCGGGTAAGCGCAAGCAATACGATCGAAACAAACACAAGAACGACAGCCAGCGCGAGGGCAACGCCAAGATCGCGTTCAAATCCCAGATAGATCGCCATGGGCATGGTTTGAGTGACGCCCTCCAAGTTGCCCGCAAATAAAATCGTCGCGCCGAATTCGCCGAGGGCGCGCGTCCACGTGAGGATCGCGCCGCTCAGCAATGTTTTCCCCGTGAGCGGAAGCATCACCTCGCGGAACATCTGCCAGCGATTCGCGCCCTCCACGTTGGCGGCTTCCTCGAGTTGCTTGTCAATGCCCGTGAAGCCCACCCGCGCCGAGCGGATGTATAACGGCGCGGCGACAAACATTTGAGCCATCACCACCGCCGCCGTCGTGAATGGAAGCGAGATCCCGAACATGTCCAAGGTCGAGCCGAACACCCCCCGCCGACCGAATGCGATCAACAACGCCAGCCCCGCAACCGACGGCGGGAGAACGATGGGCAGGTCGATCAGCAGTTCGAGCCACGATTTCAATTTAATCTTCCAGTTCGCAAGAATATAAGCCAGCGGCGTGCCGAACAGAATCGCGCAGAAAGTTGTGATCGTGCTGGTCGCCAGGCTTAACTTCAAGGCGTTCAGGGCTTGCTGTGAAAAGGCATAATCAAAAAACTCCGCGTTGATCGAGCGCGCGAAAACAGCCAACAGCGGCAGGAAAAATAATCCCAGCATGAAAATGCTTGGGACGATAAAGATCCATTTCGAGTCGAGGAGTTTTTTCAATTTAGCCCTTTAGCCACTGAGAACACAGAGTTCACAGAGATTTTAATTGATTTTCTTGTTGCTCTCTGTGGCAGGGTTTTTATTTTGGCGGAGCAAATCCCCACTTCCGCAAAATTGCCTGACCCTCATCCGACAGAACATAAGCGACGAACGCCCGCGCCAACTCGATATTAGCGGATTCAACCAGCGGCGCGATGGGATATTTGGCAATAACATTCATTTCGTCTGGAATTTGGATTGTTTCCAATTCGGGCGCGACGACGGCATCGGACATATAAACTATACCCGCGTCCGCTTCACCGAGTTGGACTTTAGCAACCACTTGCTTGACGTTATCTTCATTCGATACGACATTCGCCAGAACGTTGTTTTTGAAATCCGCGCCAAACGATGCGTTCATCAACTCGAACGCTTGGCGCGAATAGTTTCCGACGGGAACCTCTTCGGCGGCGAGGACGATTTTGACTCCAGAATTCGCCAGGTCATCGAGCGAGTCGATGCCTGCGGGGTTGTCGGCAGGGACGATGACCGCCAGTTTATTACTGAGAAAAATTTGAGAAGATTCTTTTGCGGCGAACGAGCCTGCGATCAATGCGTCCATTTCTTTGGCGCTGGCAGAGGCGAACACATCGGCGGGCGCGCCTTCCTCGATCTGAGTCCGCAGGGCTTGCGAGCCAGCGAAGTTAAAGGTGACGGTCACGTTTGGGTTTTGCGACTCGAAATTCTTTCCGATTTCAGTGAAGGCGTCGGTCAGGGATGCGGCGGCGAAAACGGTCAACGCGCGCGGCTTCGATTCATTTGAGTTGGCGCAGCCAACCAGCAGGATGGCGATCAAGATCAAAACAGGCATCGTTCTTTTCATTGCAACTCTTTCAAAATCAGGACGCTGATTCACGCTGAAAACGCAGATTTTCTCCCTTTGGAATCAGCGAAATCAGCGTTTTCACCTGCCCTTGCGGGCGGTGCAAGGGTCTGCGTCCAAACGCATTCTGTAAGGTAATCAGAGGAATTCATTAACTCCGTGTTACCCGGAGTAGTTTACAGACCCAGATCCGCGTCGGTCTTATCGGCATCGGGATAGAACAACGGCTGGCCGTATGTGTCAACGCCAAATTTCCCAATGACCTCTTGTGTGGACGATGCGATCATAAAATTCAGAAACGCCAGCGCGCCGTCGTAATTTACCTTATCCCATTGTTCGGGGTTGATTGTGATCACGTGATACACATTCAACAACGCGTTGTCGCCCTCGACGAGAATCTCCAAATCCAGATTGTCCTTGTTGGCGAGATAGGTCGCGCGATCGGTCATGGTGTACGCGCCTTTTTCAGAGGCGATCGTCAACGTGGCGCCCATGCCCTGTCCCGATTCAAGATACCACGCGGGCGCGGCGGCTTTGGGATCGTATTCGGCTTTCTTCCACAAATTCAATTCGGCTTTGTGCGTGCCAGAATCGTCGCCGCGCGAAACAAACTCCGCGCTCCCCGCGCTAATCGCTTTCAACGCGTCCACCACAGGCTTGCCTTTGATGCCCGCCGGGTCCGCCGCGGGACCGACGATGATGAAATCGTTATGCATGACGAGCGCGCGGTCCTTGCCGAATCCGTTTGTCATGAATTCCACTTCAGATTTCGGCGCGTGGACGAGCAGGACATCCGCGTTGCCTTCCTCACCCATCTTCATCGCCTGACCCGACCCCACCGCCACAGTCTGGACGGTGTAACCTGATTCGGCTTCGAACATCGGGATCAACACGTCGAGCAGACCCGAATCCTGCGTGGAGGTGGTGGTTGCCAGGATCAAGTTCGGGTTGGCTGGCGCGGCGGACTTCGGCGAGCAGGCAGTTGCCAACAGAAAGAGAATTAAGAGAATTGGGAGAATTCGTTTCATGGGAGACTCCTAAAAATAGAGGTGTCCGACGTGAGGGAACGACGGCGATGCTATAGAACTTGCTCCCCGCTATGCGCGGAGTTGTAGCCAGTGAGCGCGTTTAAATCATTGCGAAATGAGACGGTTTGCAAATGATCGAGCAGGGGCGCCAGCAATTTTTCATTCTGGCGCGGCAAAACAAGATCATAGCGTTCTTCGAACAGCGGAATAAAATCAAGGCTGGCTTGATGCGCGGCGGCTTGCAAGCCAAGCGACACATCCGCTTTGCCATTGGCAATCAATGCGGCGGCTTCGGTATGCGTCTTTACTTCATTGTTGTATCCGCCGATTTTTTCAACGGGAATTTTGAGCCTCTTCAACTCGGCGTCGAACCACAGACGAGTTCCCGAACCGGAATTCCGATTGACAAAATGGATCGAAGGGTTGGCAATATCGACAAGCTTCTTGATCCGTTTTGGGTTTCCGTCCGCAAGCATGAGACCCTGTGTGCGGTACGCCAGTGTGACGATTTCCACCTCGCGGTCGGGGAATACATGGCGAACGAACGGGGTGTTGTATTCGCCGCTTTCATCGAGGAGATGCGAGCCGCTGATCTGACACAGTCCTTGCCGCAGATTCACCAATCCATCCAGCGACCCGACAGGCAAACTCAAGATCGAAACATGCTTTTCAAGATGATCGGCAATCCCTTCGAGCGCAAGGTCATGACTCCCCGAAAAAACGATTGCGGGCTTTTGAGTTTTCGGGAGAACGATCTCCCGCAAGAACAAGGCATCCGCTTTGGCGCGATAGAACTTCTCGGTCACTTTGCCCGTTTTGCGGATCTCGCCAACTTCGACAAGTTCCGCCGATTCGAGCGCGAGGATGTGATGCCGAATCCAGGCGGGAGACTGCTTCATCGTCCGCGCGAGATGCGTGAGCGTGGCGGGCGAAGCCATGAGCAACCGCAAAATATCCATGCGGCGGGAATCCGCAAGGAGTTTGAGTTTGTCGAATGAATGGAGCGAGCCAACTTTTCGCATTACGATTTACGGAAACCGTCCCGCAGGTCTTTGTCTCACTCGTCCTGGCGCATGAACAATCCGCAGGACGATGTCCGCCACCTCGATTAAGTTTTTCCTTAATCGAGAGTTTATCACACGAATTTAGAGTTAGTCAAATCAAAATCCGCTTAATGGTCGATGGGGGTTCCAATCACTGCGCTAACCATACCGAATCGGTTCTACTCCCCTCTCGCTTTCCTCTTTCCTCTTTCGTTCCCTCGCATAATAAAACGTCTCGCGCAACTGCGGCGTGACCAGACTCGTCTCGCGGTGACCCATGCGCGTGCCGTGAAATTGCATCAAGCGGAACCAAAATATCGAAGCGAAATTCTTCCATAACACTCGTTCACGCGCCGCGTGCCACAGGTCGCTGAAAATGTTTGTGAGCGTCAAACGAACAAAATCATACGCGTTGAAATGCGCTTCGGGGTAAATCCGTTTGAACGCCATCGCTTCGCGGCGGTAACGGTTGAACACACCGCGCGGCGTTTCATCGTGGATGTGAACGATCTCCGCTTCGGCAGTGTAGGCAATCTTATATCCCTGTTCCTTAGTCCACTTCGCCCAAGCTAAATCTTCGAGTCCCGTCAATGTTTCATCATAGGGATGCGTCTCCCACAAACTTTTCCGAATCGCGGCATTGGCATTGTTACAAAAAGCAGTTGGTTGATTCGAGTCGCTCGCATCGGGATACCACCGATGAAAGATCTGCTGTTCCGAATATTTTGCCGAGTCGGGTCCGCGCTGTTTGCCGTACGTGAGCGCGACCTTCTCATCCTCGAACGGACGCAACAACGACTCCAGCCAATCGGGATACACGGGATACACATGCGCGCTGGCGATGACGACAAATTCACGCGTCGCTTCGCGGACCCCGAAGTTGAGCGACCTCCCAAACGTGAACTCCCCCGCAGCGATTCGCACGATCCACGCGCCGAACGACTCGGCAATGGAAACAGTCGCATCCGTCGAACCTGAATCGACGAGGATGATCTCCACATCGTTCAAAGTCTGCTGTTTGATCCCCTCCAGCAAACGCCCGATGTGTTTCTCTTCGTTATACGCGCGGATGACGATGGAGCAGTTCATAATTCATTGGGTAGGGGCGACAGGCCTGTCGCCCCTAGATTTCATATCCTAATTTCATCAGCAAATCGCCTGCCACATCATCGAAAATCTTCTTGTGCTCATCGGTAAAATATTTTTTCCATTCGCCTGTTTTCCCCGAACGGAAGGTGGGAGAACGGCTGGGGTTGATGGAGGATTCCAAAGAGTCGAGGATCAACTTGCGGGGCGTCTGAAGCGGGATGCGGGTGAGGAAATGATCCAGAATGCGAGTCAGAGTCGCGGCGCGGTCGTTAATCAAATCCTCAAAGTGGATGGAAAGGACTTCGGGGTGATTCAACCAATCCATGTAAGGAGCGAAGCGTTCGGCGATGTTCGGGAATTCAATGCCCGCGTCTGGTCTGCCCAAAATGCTGACCTTGAGGCGCGAATCAAAATCGGGAAGCGACTGATAGTATGCGTGATGGACGTGATTCTTTTCCATCTCGGTGACGTAAAACACATGCGAGACCACCACATCGCGCGGATCGCGAAAGATGAAGTAGGGAATAAATTTCGGCGAACTCACGCGCGCAATCGCTTCGGGTCGCGCAAAGAGATGCGCCGACGCCACATCACGCGGACTGAGTGAATCAAGCCAACGAAGCGACTGCTCAGGCGCGCGCTTGACTCCGCTTTCGCCTTCGTATTCGGCATAGAACGAATGCAATCGCTTCGCATACGGCGCGACATTCGAGAAGCCGAGCAAAATTTGATCGAGCAAGTGCGTTCCGCTTTTGGGGAAGGAGATGCCGAGGAGGATGGGCAGGTTGGTTGGTTGAGCTGAAAACCGAATTCGCTGAACTAACTTTTCAGATTGATAGATAATGGAACGAGCAAATGATTTCAAACGCATAGGGATATTAAACCACACAAGATGTGCTATAATCGCTTTACGATTTATGTTCGATAAGGAGAAGTAAAACATGGAAGCAGTAACGATTTCCTCAAAATACCAAGTCGTCATTCCTCGAGAAGTGCGGAATCAATTTGGTTTAAAACCTGGGCAGAAAATCATGTTTATCCCCTATAACAAAATCCTTCATGTTGTTATCGTTCCTTCCATCAAACAAGCGCGAGGGATGTTCAAGGGCATTGACACAGATGTGATGCGGGAAGAAACCGATGAGGAAAGATAATGAATGTTGTTGATTCATCGGGCTGGCTGGAATATTTTGCCGAGGGGAAAAATGCGATTTTTTTCTCGCGCGCCATCCAGAGCGTCGAGGAATTAATTGTTCCGACCGTTTGCATCTATGAAGTCTTTAGAAGAATGCTTGTGCTTCGAGGAAAAGAAGATGCCTTGCAGGCAGTCGGTGTAATGTCATTTGGAAAAATAGTCGAACTAGACCGCCAAACCGCATTGAACGCGGCCAATCTCGCCAATGACACCAAGCTCGCGATGGCTGACAGCATCATCCTTGCAACTGCCCGCGCAAACGACGCAATCCTTTGGACGCAGGACGAACACTTCAAGGATTTAGACGGCGTCAAATATATCGAGAAGAAATGAAAAGTGACCCTCATCGGGTCGCTTTTTTACTTCGCTTCTTTCATCGCTTCTTTGAACTCAACCAACGCCTGAATCGGAGTGGGGTCAACGCCGTAGCCCATCGCTAAATAATATGCCATGTAATCGCCGAACAAAATGGACGTCCACATGTGGGCGAGGGGAGTTTCGCCGCGCGCGTCGATGTAATCGGTGTTCATGCCTTCGAGCATGAAGGCTTTGCGGGTGAGGTCTGAGCGCAGACGATTACGCGGATGGTCGGAGGGCGCGCGCAAGAAGAGGGTCATCGTGTGCGCGTTGAGTGTCTCTTGCGGATTCATCGTCCCAGCCAGCGTGTTGTGATCGGCTTCAGGGATGAACTCGAAGTTCGCGCCCGCTTTCGCCACTTCGTTGATCTGTCCCTTCCAACGACGCGCAACCACGCTGAGCAAACCCGAGCCCATGAACGTCACCCACCTCCCCATCAATTGACCCGCATAGCGCTTGGCGGGATTCTTCACCGCAGGGACATCGGCTTTGAGATGCTGTTGAGTCCGCTTCATGGACGCGACCGCGTCTTGCATCTCCTTCGATTGATCGGAGAGGAAGCCGAGTCGCTGGAACATGGCGAGCAACAAACCAAACGAGAATCCTACCGCGGCACGCGGCTGACCTGCGTGATCGAACGTCCAGATCGGGATGTTATTTTCTTTCGCGCGTTTCGCTAATTCACCGCCTGTGCAAACCACAACGATTCGACATTCCGCTTTTCGGGCTGACTCGAAGGCGTCAAGCGTCTCTTCGGTGTTGCCTGAGTGCGACGAGCATATCACGAGGGACTCCTCGCCGCGCGCGTGGACGGGGAGTGAGTAATCTCGATGGACTGAGACAGGCAGAGGGGCGAGAGAAGCGCAGTACGCGGCGAGCAAGTCCGCGCCGATGGCGGATCCGCCCATGCCTGCGATGACGACCTGTCGAAAATTTTTCCAGTCGGGCAGATCGTGCTTCATGCCGAGTTGATACGCAAAGGCGAGTTGATCGGGGAGGTTGTCAATCTCGCCGAGCATGTTGAGGGTGTCGAGTTGTTTGAAGCGTTCGAGGTCGTCGAGATTCATTTATGCAGAATCCTTGATGAATGCCGCCAGATCTTTTTTCATCTGCTTGAGCGAGGGGATGTGAATGTACATCATGTGACCCGCTTCGTAGTAACCCATCGTCACATTGCCGCGCAGCGACTCGTCGAGACCGAGATGATTGAACGTGTATTCGGTTGCGAAGTAAGGCGTGCCGAGATCGTAATACCCATTCGCCACGTAGACTTTGAGATACGGGTTGTACGTCATCGCGGCGCGCAACGTTTCGCCGACGTTGACATAGGCGTTCTCAAATTCTTTATACGACCACGGATGCACGAAGCCGCTCAAAATTTCGTACGGCAGATCGGATTCAAATTTCAACTCGCGGCGGATGTAATCGTAGAACGCGGCAGTGTACGGACCCATGATGTTCGTGAGCAACGGATCGTACTCGGCATGTTCGGTGACGCCGAGCCTGTCGCGCCCGATCAAACGCGAGTCGAGCCGACCGACGGTGAGACCGCGTTCGCGCAGGAGTTCTTTGAAATAATGCTGATCGTTGATACGCAGATTCGAACGTTCGATGAATTGCTCCGAGATGCCCGTGAAATAGGAAAGACGCTTCACGATCTCGGCGCGTTCTTCTTTGATGAGCGAATCGCCTTTAAGCAATGCTTGTGCATAATCGCCGAGCGCGAACTCTTCGGCTTCTTTCAACCAGTCCTGTAACGGGCGATGCGGTTTGAGCGCGTCGTGATACCACGCAGTGGCGGTGTAGCCAGGCAGGAACATGATGAACGGCAGGTCATTGTTCAAGTTGAAATCAATCGTAGTGAAATCCAACACGACAGAGACGAGCATGAGCCCGTTCAAGTACATGCCATGCCGTTCTTGCAAATATCCTGATAGACCCGATGCGCGAGTCGTGCCGTACGATTCGCCGATCAAAAACTTTGGCGAGAGCCAGCGGTTGTAGCGCGTGGTGTACAAGCGGATAAAATCACCGACCAGTTCAATATCTTTTTTGAAGCCATGCCATTGCTTCGGCGCAACGCCTTCCACAGGGCGCGTGTAGCCTGTGTTCATCGGGTCAATGAAAACGAGATCGGTCTCATCGAGGATCGAATATTCATTATCCTTCAATTGATACGGCGGCTTCGGCAGATCGCCATCGTCCTTCAACAACACGCGGCGTGGACCCAACACGCCGAGATGAAGCCACACGGACGACGACCCGGGTCCGCCGTTGAACGAAAACGTGAGCGGACGCTTCGCCGTGTCGCCGACTCCGTCTTTGGTGTACGCGACGAAGAAGACCTGCGCGCGCGGCTTCTCGCCCTCCGCTTCTTTCTCGCGGTCGGCTGTTTCCTCTTTCATCACCATCGTCCCCGTTGTGACGGTGTACTTGATGGTCTTGCCGCCGATCTTGATCGAATGTTTCGAGGTGACAAGATTGTCTACGGCTTTGACTTCTTTTTTCTCTTCGGGTTTCTTTTCTTCTGCCATGTGAGGATTCCCTTCTGATTATTTCGAGTAAATATGGATGGACTCAAATGGAATGTTACCGATTATAAGCCGCAAAGCAGATTCGGCAATCCGCTCGAATGGCTTCAACGACAGATAAGCAATATCTGCCAAAAACGGATTTCGAATTTTACGCGCCAGCGGTTTTCCAAGCACATCATACATTTTCCGCAAAGGAGTATGAATCTTCGGCGCGACCGCCAGCAAGGCGAGTTCAGCGCATTTGAAAATTTGCAATTGATGATTCACCTGCATCGAATTTCCATTTGCAAGTTGCACAAGTTTTGAGCCGACGAAATTTGCATGTCCCTGCGCGGCGGCGGTGGCGATGTAGCAATCAGGCGGCGGGACAGGTGGCAACTGGGCATACAACTCGTACATTTTGAGAATGTCATACCTCCACGCGGCGATATAGGCGGCGATCCAAGCCGTGATGCCGAGTCCGCGCACGAGGGTGAAATTCGACTCGTGATATTTCAACAACCAGATCGAAGCCTGCGTTGCCATCAGAAACGACCAGAACGGTCCCGATGCGATGAGCCCAAGAAACACGAGAAACAACGGGACAAAAGCCTCATCCTTGATAAAAGTGGCAAGGATCGCGTATGCGATCAGAAGGACAGCGATCATCCATGGGCGGATGTAGCGCGAGATCCATGTTGCAAGACGCGAACGATAAATCCATGGGAAATAAAGCGGAAGGAACCATACCAGCAGGATCGCAAGTGAATTGGCAGAGACAAACAAATACACGCCAAGCAAAATCGTGTATTGCAAAGCGAGAAAAACTCCTGTGTAAATTCCCAGCCTCACAACGAAGAACTTTGCAAAACGATCTCCCGCAAAAAGGATAAGAAAATAACAAACGATCGAATACGCGATCAGAAAGAGAAAAAAGATTGACGCTTCGGGAAGCATAAGCAACGGAACATACGCGTCGCGATCCCCCGATTGCCATTCGGGTTTGATCGCCTCCACCGCCCAAAACGAAAACGCTGGCACGATCAGCAGAAACGCCGCATAAAAAATCTTCCACCAGCCGCGCGCGGGGAAATCTGTCGGGCTTGACGACTCGCTCATCTCATTTTGGATATTCGGGGATTCAAGACTCATCGCTGATTCCTTTTTGACTCACGAGACGGTACACATCCTTTTTACTCCAACCGCTTCTCTCCGACAGTTCGGCTGATAGCGCCTTCGCAGATTTCCCGCCCCTTGATTCTTTTTCAATCGCCGCTTGCAAGTCCTCCACTTTCCACTTTCCTCTTTCTTCTTTCTTCTCTCCTTCGATCACCAACGTAAACTCTCCCCTCGCTTCTTTTGATTTGAAATACTCCACCGCCCCGCTGAGAGTCCCGCGCCAATATTCCTCGAACATCTTGGTCATCTCGCGCGCCACGCAGATGCGGCGGTCGCCGAGGGATGCGAGCAAATCTTCGAGCGCTTCAATGATCCGATGCGGAGATTCGAGGAAGATCAGTGTGTAGGACAGGTTGGCAATTTGTCCTATGAATTTACGGCGTTCTGTTTTCTTGTGGGGTAGATAACCGAGATAGAGGAACGAGTCTGTGGGCAAGCCAGAAACGCTCAACGCGGCGACAGGGGCTGAGGGACCAGGGACAGGTCGAACGTCGAAGCCTGAAGCGAGCGCGGCGCGGACGAGTTCGTAGCCAGGGTCGTTGATCGCGGGAGTCCCCGCATCCGACACGAGGGCGACATCCCCGCTTGAAAGTTTGGCGAGGATAAAATCCAGTTTACTGAGTTTGTTGTGTTCGAAATAACTCGTGAGCGGCGTTTGAATCTCGAAATGCTTGAGCAAGTTCCCCGTGTGGCGCGTGTCCTCCGCCGCGATGAGACTCGCCTCATGCAAAATGCGAATCGCGCGCGGCGACATATCCTCAAGGTTACCGATGGGTGTGGCGACGAGATAGAGCGTGCCCATGCGATGATTGTATCATTTCGCGAGTGCTATAATATTCGCAAAGAGGAGCAACGATGATCGTCATTTCAGACATGATGGGAACATTGACCACAGGCTCGCCGTTTTTGGGTCTGGTGGATTGGGTGAAACATAACCAAAGCAAATGGCGCGCGCGGTTTTACATGGCGCGAGTGATGCCAGCCTACGTGCTTGCAAAAAATGGGTTGATCGATTGGCAGGAGTGGGGACAAAAATTGATGATCGAGAGTCTCGCGTACATCAAAAATGCCGATGAAGCAACACTCGCGCGCGCCTCGGAATGGACTGTGGAACACAACTTATGGAAGAAACGCCGCGAAGATGTGGTGGCGCGATTGGTCAAGCATCGTGAAGATGGCGCGCAAGTGTACATCGCCAGCAGTTCTGTGGAGCCGTTCATCGCTCCATTCGCAAAACGGATCGGCGCAAATGTGATCGGCACGCCTGTAAAAATTGTCAATGGACGGGTGATGTTAGCGGGAGAATTGGTCGCCAGCCAGAATAAGATTCAACAAGTGTTGTCCCGTCTCGACATACAGCGCGTGGACTTTGCCTACGGCGACACCGAACAGGATATTCCCCTGCTCGAACATGCCGATCATCCTGTGGCGGTGTACCCCGATAAAAATTTGAAACAAGTCGCTTTGCAACGAGGGTGGGAAATTATCGGAGATACGCCAAAGTATGGATGAGGATCAATGCGCGGGAGATTTGGAAATCGCGTTGATGAAAACGATACCTGCAATGATCAGGACGATCCCGACCACTCGCGCCCAATCCAGAGTTTCGCGCCAGATGACCATCCCTGCAATGACGGTGAGAATCAGCCCCACGCCAGACCAGATCGCATACGCCACCCCGATGGGCATCGCTTTCAATGCCAGCGACAGCAGATAGAAAGACGCGCCATAACCGATCACAACCACAACGCTGGGGATGGGTTTGGTGAATCCGTTCGAGAGTTTTAGGGCAACTGTGCCGATCACCTCGGAGAGAATGGCAAAAAAGAGGATGATGAAAGTTTGCATGGGGAGGTCCTTTGCGAAGCAGGAGTCTCTCGATTGTACACTGCGTACTAAGAGAGTGTTTCTTAAGTCTTAAACCTTGATCTTTTGTACACGGATTTCACGGAATACACGGAAAAAAGGCGGCTCTTTTAAAGATTCTTTCCGTGAAAATCAGTGAAATCCGTGGCGTCCGTGTCGAAAAAAGAAGTTAAGAAACAGTCTCTGAGTCAGGACTTATGCAGTTGGCGGGCAGTTGTACTGCCGCCGCCGCAGTGCAACTACGGCGCAACAGGTTCAACTGCGTAAGTCCTAGAGTGTTGAAACGGGCGGGGGAATTCTTTACCCCGTATTCCTCAACCCCGCCGCAATCCCGTTGATGGTCAACGCCATCACCTCTCGCAGTGACTTTGCCTCTTCGCCATCCTGATCGGACAAAGCCCGCAAGCGGCGCAGAGTTTCCACTTGGATGTAGTTCAACGGATCCACATAAGGGTTGCGGAGTTGAATGGCTTGCTGAGTGACGGGTTCCGCCTCGAGCAGAGCGCCATGCCCGCTGACGGCAAGGACCGTCTCGCGCGTCCGCTCATACTCCGCGCGAATAGAATCGAAGACTTCATGCGCCAATTTCTTATCAGGCACAAGACTCACATACAAAGCGGAAATATCCATATCGGCTTTGAGCAGAGACATCTCTGAATTATTGAGCAGGGTGCGGAAAAACGCCCAGCCATCGTACATTTCTTTGAGCAAGCCCATCTCCTTGATGGAAGCAAGTCCCGCGCCGAGGCTGTACCAGCTCGGCAAGTTAAAGCGGCTCTGCATCCACGAGAACACCCACGGAATCGCGCGGATCTGATTGACCGCGCCCAACTTCGCCCGCGATGCGGGACGCGAACCGATCTGCAATCGTTTGATCTCGTCGAGCGGCGTTGCCGATTCCCAAAATTCAATGAAGCCACCCGTTTCATACACCAGGGCGCGATACGCGCGCTTCGCGGTCTTCGACATGTCATCGAGCGCGTTCCGCCATTGCGCTGGGATCGCTTCTTCTTTTTGCGGCGCTGAAGCAAGGAGGACCGCGTTCGCGATCTGCTCAAGATGACGATGCGCCAGATCGGGGTTGGCGTAACGCGAGGCGATGATCTCGCCCTGTTCCGTGACTCGAAAACGCCCGTTGATGCTCCCCGCAGGCTGGGCGCGGATGGCATGGTTCGCGGGTCCGCCGCCGCGCGCAATCGTCCCGCCGCGACCGTGAAAGATGGTGAGTTTTACTCCGTGTTTCTTCGCGGCGCGCGTGATTTCCTCCTGCGCTCGATACAACGACCAATTCGCCATCAGGTAGCCGCCGTCTTTGTTGCTGTCGGAATAACCGATCATCACCATCTGTTCGTCGCCACGAGATTTCAAATGCGCTCGATAGACCTTCGAAGTAAAAAGAAGTTCCAGAATACTCGCAGCGTCTTGAAGGTCTTGAATCGATTCGAACAGCGGGACGATCTGCGGGATCGTTTTACATCCCGCCCATTTTGCAAGCAGAAGCGCGGTGAACACGTCCGCCGCCGAATGCGTCATCGAAATGACGATGGGACCGAGCAACGCGTCCCCGTACACCTCGCCCGTCCGCCCGATCAGCTGAAAGAACGACCAGGTCTCCGCAGTGGCGGCAGTGACGCCCGGTCGATTCGAAAGATTCGGGATCGGGTCGTTCAAGAGTCGAATGAGCAGAATCTCGCGCTCCTTCGACGGAAGACGCTCGAAATCGCTTTCGAGATTCAATGCGCGCAAAATTTCGCTCAGCGCGGCGTTCAAACGACTCGAGTCTTCGCGGATGTCGAGCCGCGCGGTATGCAAACCAAAGACCTTTATTTTTTGCAGCGCCGTTTTCAATTCATCGCGAGCAATATGGGAAGGGAGCGCGGAGGCGATCAATTCCAGCGGCTCGAGCAGGCGACCCGCATCCATGCGCGCGCGATGCGAATACTGCCCGAGCAGATGCGCCTTCATATCTTCATGCGAGGCTTCCGCGAGATCGTCCGCCAACAACGCGAGAATAAGACGATACGGCTCGGTAGCATAACGCTGTTCGATATACGCCACATGCGGAGGGAACGGTCTCTGCCGTTCGATCCATTCCAATAATGCGGGCGGCGGCGGAATACGATTCGAACTCACGCTCAAGCGGCGTCCCAAATCCTGAAACATGCGGCGATGATTTTCCACCGCCAACCCGCGATGCAAGCGCAACGTCTCTGCCGTCACTTCGGAAGTGACAAACGGATTCCCATCCCGGTCGCCGCCGATCCACGAAGCCAGCCTCAGCCACGCGCGCGGAACCTTCAAACCCGCATAATATTTCTCAATCGCATGGTCGAGATCGTCGTACAATTTTGGAATCGAATTCCATAAATACGCGTCCACATAATACAAGCCCGTGCGCGCCTCGTCGGTCACGGTCAACGTATCGGCGCGGGCGCGATCGGTGAGCCACAACGTCGCAATCTCGGCGTGAAGCGATTTCACAGATTCGTCCCGCTCGCGCGCGGAGATCGAATCATCATCGAGCAAATGAAGGAGTTGCGCGATCCGCTCCGTCTTCGAGAGCACCGTGCGGCGACGCGCCTCGGTCGGGTGCGCCGTCAACACCAACTCGATGGATAACTCCTCAAGCAAAGCGGACATCTGCTCGCGCGTCACTCCACTTTCTTTCAGGATGCCCACCGCTTCACCCACCGACTCCGGAACTGGTTCGGGATAGGAAGCCTCTTCACGCTGACGAAGCGCCCGCACGCGCTGATTCTCCTCGGCGAGATTCACAAGGTCGAAATACGCGGCAAACGCGGAGGCGATCACGCGCGCGCCTTCGCTCGGCAGGGCAGAGACCTCTTTCGACAGCCCCTCCGCCGCAACGGCATCTCCGCCTCGCCGCGCCTTCGCCAGCGCGCGGATGCGCTCTTCGGTCTCGAAGATCGCGGGCGACTCAAGCTCGGAGATCACCTTACCGAGCAAATCTCCCAACAGATGAATATTTTGCGAAAGGTCCATTCTGCAAGCAAGTATAACAAAGCAAGAAGGACTCGCTGGCGAGTCCTTCTTGCTGATTAACTCTTCAAGAACTTGACGACCTGTTCGTGAATCTCTTTTGACTGCAACGCGCCGTTCGTGGCGACCCTAGACAACTTTTCTTCGCGTCCAAATCACCAGTTGGAAATTCCGCCATGCATACGAGAGCGGGAAGGTTACGATGTGCACCAATCGGCTGAAGGGCATAAGCGCGAACAACAGGAAGCCCGTGAGGAAGTGAACTTTGTGCGCCAAAGGTAACGCCGTGACGAATTGCGGCGCGGGCTGGAATAACGCCAGCGAGTCCATCCAGGGTGTGGCGGTAAAAATAAACCAGGCGGCGCCCCAGCGATAGACAAAGGCAAGGATCAATCCGAAGAACACCTGCGCAAACAACAAACTTAAAATGACCCAATCCACAGGCGTGGTGATGGCGCGGATCTTCGATGAGGTCAGCCGCCGATAGAGCAGGATGCCCGCGCCGACCAATGCCATGATGCCGAGAATTTTCCCAGCTAACTCGGAGAGGTACAACAATTCAGGCGTGCCATGCGCCATCGCCATCACTTTGGGGATGGTAAACCCCGCAATGTGAATGAGCGTGGTCGGCAGAATGCCATAATGCCAGAGCGTGGAGCCCCAGAACTGCAACTCGTTTTCGAGGAACTGCGACGACAAACTGGTGAACGAATATTGATTCGTCAGGTAACGATAGATCGTGCCGACGATTCCGATGGCGAGCGCCACATAGGGGAAAACGACGAAGAGCAGAATATCAGTCATGGCTCAATTCCTTTTCTAACTTGTTGACAGCAAACAATTAGTACTTCACGAAAGTTCAGGCGACAGTTCGATTTGCTTGGCAAATCGTGTCGCCTGTCTCGACGCAGTGCAACTGCGTCGAGAACTTGCTTTCGACAACAAACAAATTCAGCGCAGTGAGCAATCCGAAGTATGGATTCTCCGACCCCTCGCCAAAGACCTTGAGCATTTTTTCCAACGAGGGCAGTACGCCGTCGCTGAGCAAGGCTTGCGAGAACTCGCTGTAACGATTCTCCGAATCGAAACCGATGAAGCGCAGGATCACCGCAAGATTGTCGGGTAATTCCTGTTCAGCCGAATAACCAATGCCGTGATAGGCTTCGTTCAATTGCGCCATGAACGCGCCGCGTTTGTAACTCTCGCCGTACAAGTGAAACCCAACATACGGATAACAAACAGGTTGCATATCGAAAGTCGTTGTGAATAACTCCTGCATCCGTTGCAAAGAATTTTCCTCGATGAAGTTGGCAAACCTCTGCAAGCTCTCTGCGGCTTCGGGATTGATCGTCCTCATCAAGTCCAAACATCGTCCAGCCTCATGCCCAAAATCCGAAGCGGGATATTCCAACAGCGCGGCGAACGAGTCGAACAACGAGGCGGTTGTATCTTTGTACATACTACAGCCCTCTCTGCGGAGCCTGCCGCCTGCCGAAGCCCGTCTCTGCTTTGCGTTGTTGCGGATCGTACACTTCTTCGATGTCGCCTTCGCGGCTGTACGGCGGGATGACGAACCGATCTTGATACGTGGGGATGGACGTCAGGCGATAGATCGCCTCCGCTTCTTCCGCGCCCATGCCTGCTTTTTCCAGCGCCGCATTTGCTTCCTCTTCGGTCACATCGCCGACGGTCTCATGCCGCTTGTAAATGCGGACAGCGATCATCTTGCGATAGGCTTTGATGACGAGTTCATCGTTGCCAGCCGAAAGCGTGCGCGACATGTAACGCACTGGCACGCGGGCTTTCTCCAGCGAGGAGAACAAGTCCGTTTCGACGCGTTGCGTTCCATTTTCCTGAGTCGCATTGAGGACGGGCAGAAGCGGCGGGACATAGAACAACATCGGCAGTGTGCGATATTCGGGATGCAGGGGCAGAGCCAACTCCCATTCTTTGACGTAGCGATAGACGGGGGAATTTTGCGCCGCTGCGATCACGCCGTCGGGGACGCCGCTTTCTTTCGCCGCCGCGACAACTTTCGGGTCGAACGGATCGAGGATCATCTCCCGCTGACGCTGAACGAGCTGGTCGTCTGGCACTTTGAGCGCGTCGGGGATTTGATCCGCATCATATAGAAGCACGCCCAAATAGCGGATGCGTCCAACGCATGAATGGAAGCAGGCGGGGGCTTGTCCCGTTTCGAGGCGCGGGTAGCACAGGATACATTTTTCCGATTTGCCCGTTGACCAGTTGTAGTATGTTTTCTTGTACGGGCAGGCAGAGACGCACATACGCCAGCCGCGGCATTTATCCTGATTGATCAGCACCACGCCGTCTTCGGCGCGTTTGTAAATTGCGCCCGATGGACATGCGCCGACGCAAGCCGCATTCAAACAATGGTTGCAGATGCGCGGCATGTAGAAGTAAAAAAGTTGTTCGATGGAAAATAGACGTTGGCGATCTTCGGGATTCATATCTGCCAGCAACGGGTCTTTCACCGCGTAGATGTTCGAGCCGCCGAGGTCGTCATCCCAGTTGGGACCTGCCTTGATGTCAATCGGGTTGCCGTCTACACGCGAGATGGGACGCGCAGTCGGCTGGTCGGGACCGAGCGGCGAGTTGAACAGGTCGTTGTAGTTGTACGTCCACGGTTCGTAGTAATCGTCCATGGTGGGCATGGCGGGGTTCGAGAATAAATTCGCAAACGTCTGCAAACGGTTCTGGAGTTTTAACTTCAACTCGGGGTTCTTGGGCTTTTGATCGAGTTCCCAGCCGCCGTGATATTTTTCCTGATCTTCCCATTGGGTCGGGAAGCCAACGCCAGGTTTGGTCTCGACGTTGTTCCACCACATGTACTCCGCGCCTGGGCGGTCTGTCCAAATATTTTTGCAGGCGATACTGCACGTGTGACAGCCGATACATTTATCGAGATGGAAGACCATTGAAACTTGTGATCGTACTTTCATAATTTCACATCCTTTTCTAAAAAACCTGACAGGTTTCCACGATAGATTGACAAATTGTGTACCTTGTCAGCGCAATCGTTTTGACAGGGTGAATACCTGCTAAAACCTGTCAGGTTTATATCTATTAGAACTCTGGCTCGCCAGGCAACTTGCGCACCAGGATAAACGTGTCGCGGTTGACACCCGTCGGACCCCAGTAATTGAATCCGTAGGTGAATTGACCATAGCCGCCGACCATCAACATGGATTTGAGGCGGATGCGCGTGGGACTGTTGTGTCCGCCCGCGCGTTTGTTGCCGCGCATCGGAGACTTGGGGACGCTCACGGTCCGTTCGGGCGCGTGGTAGATGATGCAGATTCCCGAAGGGATGCGCGCGCTGACGATGGCGCGTGTGACGGTCGTGCCGTGATCGTTGTATGCCTCCACCCAGTCGTTATCCACGATGCCGATCTCTTTCGCATCCTTTTCGCTGATCCACAGCGGTTCGAGTCCGCGTGAGAGGGTCAACATGCGGTCGTTGTCGAAATAGTTCGAGTGGATATGCCACTTGGCATGAGGCGTGAGGTAGTTCAACTGCACGGTCTTGCCTTCTTTATGACTCTTATCCAAATCGCCAAACGCCAAATAATCGGGTCGCGGCTTGTAGGTGGGCAGGTGTTCGCCGTGCGCCAGATATCCTTCGTGATCGAGATAAAAATGCTGGCGACCCGTGAGCGTGCGCCACGGGACGAGTCGGTCCACGTTGAGAGTGTATGCCGAATACGGTCGTCCGTCGCTGACGATGCCCGACCAGATGGGACTGTTGAGTAATCGTCGCGGCTGTTGAGTCAAGTCATTGAACGAGACACGCGATGCGCGCGTCGGTTCGGCGAGGTCGGTGAGTTTGAGTCCCATGCGTTCTTCTTCGGCTTGGAAGGCTCGATACGCCACTTCGCCGTTCGTTTCGGGTGCGAGATGCAAAATGATATTCGCCGCATCGCGCGCCGCTTCCAATGACGGATACTTCTGACCGTTCCAAGTTGTCGTCGGCTTGTTATCCAACAATTCTTGATACAAGTCATCCGCCGCCCAATGGATGCCGTGAATGGCGAGTCCTTCTTTTTGCAGTTTGGGTCCGAGTGAAATGAAGCGCTTGCCCAAGTTGACGTAATCACGCTCGGTCACGACGAAGTTCGGCATGGTCACGCCAGGGATGGGTTCGCACTCGCCTTTGCCCCAGTCACGGATGTGCGGCTGCGCCATCTCAGCGGGCGTGTCGTGTTGAAGCGGCATCGCAACCAAGTCACGCACGGGTTCGGGCAAATGAGTCTGCGCCAACTCGCTGACCTTGCCCGCCAGAATTTTGAAGATGTCCCAATCCGTTTTCGATTCCCATGAGGGCGGCACCGCGGCAGACAACGGATGAATGAACGAGTGCATGTCGGTCGTGTTCAAGTCATCTTTTTCATACCAACTCGCTGTCGGCAGAACAATATCCGAATACAACGCCGATGTGTCCATGCGGAAGTTGATGTCTACGACGAGATCAAATTTTCCTTCGGGCGCGTCCTCGCGGTACGTCACTTCTTTGAAAGCACTTTTATCCACTTCCTCCGAAATGAGTTGGTTGTGCGTGCCGAGATAATGCTTGAAGAAATATTCCTGTCCCTTCGCGCTGGCGTTCAACGCATTGCCGCGCCAGATGAACCACAAGCGGGGCCAATTTTCAGGAGCATCAGGATCCTGTACGGCGAACTTAAGTTCGCCCGACTTCAATTGCTCCACCACCCATTGACGAATTTCCGCATCCGACTTCGCCCCAGCCTGCTCCGCTTTTCTGACAATTTCCAGCGAACTGACGTTGAACTGCGGATACGACGGAAGCCATCCCATGCGCACCGCGCGGACTTGCGCATCGAGCGTGTGCTCTTGAGTCATGCCGCGGTGAGATTCGGACTCGGGTCGAGAAACAGGTTGAGGGTCCGTAAAGAGGCGTTCGTATCTCCATTGATCGCTGTTCACATAATGGAATGACGGCGAGTTCATTTGTCGCGGCGGCTTCTGCCAATCCAATGCGAAAGCGATCGAAGCCCACGGCGCCATGGGCGCGAGTTTTTCCTGACCGACGTAGTGATTCAATCCGCCGCCGTTGCGACCCACGCAACCCGTGAGCATCAACGCGCCGATGCACGCGCGATAAATTAAATTGTTGTGATACCAATGATTGACGCCCGCGCCGATGATGACCGTGCATTTGCCTTCGGTCTTGAGGGCGGTCGTCGCCCACTCGCGCGCAAATTGAATGACGGTTTGGCGATCAATGCCTGTGTAGCGTTCCTGCCATGCGGGCGTGTACGATAAATTTTCATCGTCGTAGTCGGCGGGATAATCGCCTTCGAGTCCGCGACCCACGCCGTATTGCGCCATCAACAGATCGTAGATCGTGACGACCGCCTTTTTGCCGCTGGTGGTTTCGATGTAGCGCACGGGCATGTTGCGTTGAAACGTTTTGCCTTCGCCAAACTCCGCAAACGAAACAGAGAGTTGCTCGCTCGCTTCGCTGAAGAACGTAAGTTGCGGACGAATCTCGCTTCCATCCAAGCCGTCTTTCGGTTCCAGATTCCATTGTCCCTTTTGTTGTTGCCAACGGAATCCCAAACTTCCTTGCGGCATACGCGGCGCGTCGCTGATCTCATCCCACACCAAAAATTTCCACTCGCCGTTTTCCACAGCGCGGGTGCGTTCCACATGCGCGGCGCGGATCATTTGCCCAGGCACATACTTGCCGTCCACTTCGTTGAGTTCAACAAGGAACGGCGCATCGGAATACTGTCGCAGATAATTTAAAAAGTAGGGAGTCGGGTTTTTATAGTGGAACTCGTTCATGATGACGTGATTGACCGCCATCCAAAACGCGCCGTCCTGCCCCGCATGGATCGGAACCCACCAATCGGCATACTTCGCCACCTGGCTGAAGTCGGGCGCAAACACAACCAGCTTCGTCCCATTATGTCGCGCCTCCGCCGCAAAATGCACATCGGGCGTGCGCGTCATGCTCATGTTCGATCCCACCGACGCGATGAACTTCGAGTTATACCAATCGGCGCTTTCTGCCACGTCCGTTTGTTCGCCCCACACTTCGGGGCTGGCTGGCGGCAGGTCGCTGTACCAATCGTAAAAACTCATGCTCACGCCGCCGAGCATTTGCATGAAGCGGCTCCCGCCCGCATAACTCAACATGGACATCGCGGGGATCGGCGAAAATCCGATGATGCGGTCGGGTCCATATTTTTTGATCGTGTAAATCGTTGAAGCGGCGATGACTTCCAACGCTTCTTCCCACTTGACGCGGCGGAATCCACCTTTGCCGCGCGCCTGATGAAAGGACTTGCGTCCCGCTTCATTCTCAACGACGGCTGTCCACGCTTCGACGGGATCTTTGTGCTCCGCTTTAGCTTTTTCCCACAAGTCCAGCAACACGCCGCGCATGTACGGATACTTGAGTCGGATCGGGCTGTACTGATACCACGAGAACGAAATCCCACGCTGACATCCGCGCGGCTCGTACGGCGGGATATCCGCTTTCAAGATGGGATAATCCAACGCTTGCATCTCCCATGTGACGATGCCGTCTTTCACATAGATCATCCACGAGCAACTGCCCGTGCAGTTCACGCCGTGCGTGCTTCGTACCACACGATCATGCTGCCAGCGGTTGCGATAAAACTCCTCCCACTGCCGCGCTTGCGGGTTCGATATTTCTTTGATCCAGTTCATAACAACTCCTTTTCCGCTTCCTTCACCATCGCCGCGCGGATTCTCCGCAGGCGATTGCGATATACAAATCCGATTACGATTGCCGCGCCGATGGTTGCGAGAATGCTGATTCCCAGCACCAATAACTCTTTATCTTCCTGCGGTTCGCCAGCGGATGATTTCATAAAAGCGATCAGATCCGCCTGCTCGTTTTCGGTGAGGGGATGTTGGGTGTAGATGGGTTCCATCACGGGTGATTTGGTCCAGCGATTATTGGAGAGTACCGAAGCAAGTTCAATATCGCTTCGTTCGCTGGATACATTGGTCAGGTCGGGTCCCAAAGCCCCGCCGCCGAGGAGCCCATATTCGCCCAAGTTATGACACCCCATGCAGGGAGGTCCCTCGTTCTCAAAATGAGCGTAGCCCATGAACAACTTCTGCCCGTTTTCGATATCCCCTTCCGCAATGGCTTGCACCGACGCTGGTTGCGGGGGCTCAGGTTGAGATAGGGGAACGCACCCGAAAAGTAACGCTACAAAGATCGAAATGACCGCGAGGGATATTGGGTTCACAAATTTATCGCTTCTGCTATTCATGGGTTCACTCACTCCTGACTATTTTTCTCGATCCACAGACTTGTCTGCCGCCTGGGTTCGGGCGATACAACTGTGGATCGTCTCAAGTAGGTTATCGCCGCGGGCGGGCAGGGTGTTCGTGGAAACAATTCGGAAAACATTCTCGCTCAACGCGGCGCGGATCATGGATATTTTCGGATGTTTTTCGATGATGGTCGCCATCAATTCAGCCGCTTTCTCGTTCTGAAGGCGCTCATCGGCAATGACAACGACAGACGGGCGCGCTTCAACCAGCCGCTCGAAAATGTTCTGGTCGTCCAGAGTCCACGGACCAATTAGCTCCACTTCTGCCTCCGCGCGCAGAATCGCCTCCATGCTTTCGCCGAAGAGATATTGAGAACAGAGTAACAGGACGCGCGGTTTTGAGGTCGTTGTGGATGGCATATCGGACAAAGCCTGCCTCAAGAGTACCTGAATTTACGAAGTAATCCCATCCTCCCCCGCCCCGCCTTTGGAATGAAAAAAGAGTGATTAAGAATCACTCTTTTTTATAAAAGGATTAGTTCCTCGCTCCGTATCTACACCAACCCGCCAAATCTCTGGGAAACAAGAACGGCAAAACGGAGAAATGAAAAAAAAGAACGATATCGCAACCTCCGATGCCTTCATACTCGCTAATTCCTGATCACTCTACGAAATTTCCGCTCCGGCAGGCTCAGTAACGATACTTATATTTTCGTGTTGTGCAATCTACAGTCGATACCTCACGAAAGTTCAAGCGACGTTGCGCAGTATAACTGCGTCAAGAACCTATGTTCCAGGACTTACGCGGTTGGCGGGCAGTTGTACTGCCGCCGCCGCAGTGCAACTACGGCGCAACAGGTTCAACTGCGTAACTCCTACGTTCTTGATCTACCGACAGTGTAAGAACCCCGCAAGTTCTGCCACTTGGGAGAAGCGATTTATGCACAAACTAAAAACGCATAAAGGTTTGGTTTTGATGTTCCTCCTGGCGACCATGCTTGCGTGCAATCTAGGGGAACCACAAACGACTCCCCCTCCTTCAACCCAACCGCCTGCGACAGAATTGACTGCGATTGTTGATACGGCGCCCGCTCCCCCGCCGACGGAAACCCCGATCCAGCATCAGAACATTCCCGTCTCCCTGCCTCCAGACCGCAGTAGTCACGCGGGAGATCAAGATTCCTCCGCCACTGCGAGCCAGAAAATGGCGAACGGCGGAGACCGCTTCACTTTCGAGCGATTTGAACGCCCGTTCAACGGCATGACGATGGAGACCTATTTTCCCGAGTTGGATATCACCGACACCTTCGTCTATCAAGACGACACCTGGGTGTACGGCACCATTCAGGTGGTGAATCGCTCCGCGGCAAATGAGTCGCCGTTCCGCTTCGCCATGCAGGTGGATATCACCTTGGACGGCAAAGGCGATTGGCTAATGATCGCCGACAACCCTTCCTCCACAGAGTGGACTACAGAAGGCGTGCAGGTGTACTTCGACACCAACGGCGATGTGGGTAATGCAACCCCGGTGATGACCGATAACAATGCGGCAGATGGAAACGGATTTGAAGCCCTGGTCTTCGACCAGGGAATTGGCAACGACCCGGATTCAGCCTGGGCGCGCGTATCGCCGCTGAATGCAAATATTGTCGAGTTAGCCATGAAGCGGTCGCTGATGGAAAATACGCCCGAATATATGGTCAACATGTGGACGGGGCGTAGTTGCCTGAACCCGGCTCTCTTCGATTTCAGCGACCACTATACCCATGAACAGGCTGGCGCGGCTGACCCGGAATTCCCATTCTTCTATCCGATCCAAGCCGTTTTTGAACTGGACAACACCTGCCGTATGGCGGTGGGCTTCAAGCCAACAGGCAACGAGCCGGGCTTATGCCAAACGCGCGTGCCGGCTGGACCAGCAGACCCGGCTGAACCGGGCTGTCAACTCAACGATGCCATTTGCGCCCAACAAGGACCCGGTTATTATTTCGACCCCGCGACCTGTTCGTGTTACTACTTTGGCTAATGGAATAACTTCTCCAAACGTCATCCCCTCCTGCAAACCCTACATCAACCCCTTGGTCTTCGCCACCCTTGCCGCCTCGCGCCGCGTGGACACATGCAACTTCGACAAGATATTTCGGATGTGGGTCTTGACCGTATTCAGGCTGATCGTCAACGCCTCGGCAATCTCTTTATCGGTCGCGCCCTGAGACACTTTGATCAACACCTGAAGTTCGCGTTCGGTCAAGCCATCGTCGCTTTCATACACCGCGCCATATTTGCTCATCCGTCGGAATTCCGCCAACACATGACCAGCCAGCGTCGGAGAAAGAGCCGCCTCGCCCCGCCTCGCTCCGCGCACCATTTCCAATAAATCCTGCGAACGGATTTCTTTCAACAAATAACCCTGCGCGCCGCGCTTGAGGGCTTCGAAGAGAATCTCATCGTCGCCGCGCACGGTGAGCATTACGATGATCGTTTCCGGCAGGGCGAGTTTTATTTGCTGCGCGGCTTCCACGCCGTCCATGCCGGGCATTTGCACATCCATCAGGATAAGATCGGGCTTGAGTTCCCGCGCCTTAACGAGGGCTTCGAGTCCGTCGTTTGCTTCGCCCACCACTTTCAAGTCCGGTTGCGAATTGATGATTCCAGCCAATCCCTCGCGGAAGAGGGCATGATCGTCAGCCAGCAACACTCGAGTCTGTTTCATCTTTTATCTTCTGTTTCATCTCTAAACGAATTACTCGGATGGACACGGATTGTTTATTGTTACTCCGTGAGAACCTATGCGCGAACAAATTTACGACCAGGTCAAGGTGACGCGCGTCCCGCGTCCTACCTCGGACTGGAGTTTGATTCGTCCGCCGATGTGTTTGGCGCGCGCCTGCATGATCTGCAAGCCGAAGTGCCCGCCTGGGGCAGGCTGGGAGGCGTCGAATCCTTTGCCGTCGTCTTCAATGGTCACAAAATAATTTTCATCGTGGCGACCCACCTGCACGCGGACTTGTTTTGCGTTCGCATGTCGCGCCGCATTGACCAACGCCTCGCGTGTGATGTTGTATACCTGCTCGGCGATCTGTGGAGAAGGCTCGGGCGTAGAGTCGCCATCCGCAAGCCAGACCAGTTTCAGGTCATGTTGTGAAGCGTTCTCGCTCGCCGAATCGCGCAGGCGAGTCCACAAATCCTTTTGAGCGGGCGAGTCATCCATCAGTGTGTTGATGGCGCGGCGGACATCGCTCGTGGCTTTGCCGATCGTCTCGCGGGTTTTACGCAGGCGTTCCAAAGCCACGCCTTCCTTCCCATCCGAAAGAAACTCCACAACCTGGTCGGTCATTACCCCAAGATAACTGAGCGTTTGCCCCAAGCCATCGTGCATCTCCGCGGCAACGCGGCGGCGCTCTTCCATCGTTGCCGCGCGTTCGGCTTGCGCGAACAGGCGCGCATTTTCCAGCGCAATGGCGGCCACGTTCGCCAGTTTGGTTAGCATGTTCGCAGACTCGGCGGCGAATTGATTCTGCGCGGGACTTCCCACGCACAACGCGCCGATCACGCGGTCGCCGATACGAAGCGGAGCGGCTAAATGACTCGCGCGAAATTCATCCGAGAGCATTTGACACCCGCCACGACAGCCGCCTACACCGCACATCATTGCCTGGTCGCCTTCGAGCACGGCATTGGCAAAGTCTGCGTGGGCGGGCATCGTATCGCCAATAATCGCGCGCCGCGGACCGCTGATCGCCTGGAGTTTTAACCAATGCTGGTTGGTATCCACGAGGCAAAGCGAGGCAATGTCGCCGCCGAGCATTGAACGCGCTTTTTCTGTGACAGAATCCAGGACTTGTTGAATATCGAGCCGCGATGAAATTTCACGACTGACCTCGTTGAGCGTTTCCAATTCCTGGGTGCGCTGCATCACGCGCTGTTCCAAGGTGTCAGTCCATCGGGCAAGTTCCCCTTGCGCAACGCGAAGGCGCGAGCGCATCTCATCGATTGCTTGAGATAACTCCCGCATCTCTTCCGGACCTTCAACCTGTATCGGCTCATCCAGCCGATTCTCCCCGATTCTTTTTGCCGCCGCGCCCAATGCTTCAAGCGGCTTCATCAACGAATGGCGCGTCATCCATGCCAGCACCGACAGAAGCGTCAACGCGCACAACAACAAGACGATTTGAATCACGCGAAGATAATTCACCGCTTGCGTCGCGTCATCAAACTCTTGTTGCGAGGCTACAATCATCGCTTCTCGCGCGGCAATACCGACAGAGGCGAGCACGAGCAGAACAAGCGCAACGAACAGAATAACAAGTTGAACATGCAGGCGTTTTAGCATAGGATGATGCGATTATAACATTTTGCCGGATGAGGCGATCCCATAGGGAGCGTAGGGTAATCGCATTTGAAAATCTCGAGACTCAAAACACGGTGTTTTGCCTTCGAATCCGCTAATCTGCGCGAATTTTTCCGAGAAAGGTTAGCGTGAATTCGTGAGGATTAGCGGACAAAAAATCCAAATGCGATTACCCTAATAGGGAGCGCCCGATCGAGAAAATAAAAAACCATTCTTCGCCACAGAGAACGCAGAGTTCGTTGAGAAAAAATCTCAAGGTTCTCTGCGCGCTCTGTCGTCTCGCACCGTCGTGCCTGCGGCATCTATTCCCTCAACGCGTCCTCAAAAAATGCCACAATCATCTGTGAAATCTCCTCGCGCGAAGGGCTGATCTCTCCGCTCACAGGCTTGAAGCCATGTCCCGCATTGGCAACCGGCACAAGTTCCGCTTGCACGCCCGCCGCTTGCAACTTGGCGAGCAGGTCCTCCGATTGCGCGATCGGCACGAGCGCATCCTCTTCGCCATGCAAAATCAAAAACGGAGGGTCGTCGGCGCTCACATACGTCACTGGGCTGGCGAGGGCGAGGTCAAAATCGCCGAACGCGCGTCGGACGGTTTCGCCGCCGCCTTCAAAATCAACCGTCAAATCGGCAGGACCGAACATATCCACCACCGCCTGCACGCGGCTGGAATATTCCAAATACTCGCCCACATCGAAGCCCGCGCTTTCATCGGTTGTGCCGAGCATGGCAACCAAATGCCCGCCCGCGCTTCCGCCATACACGCCGATGCGATTCGGGTCGAGGTTGTACTCGTCGGCATGGGCGCGCAACGAACGCACGGCGCACTTCACATCTTCGATCATCGCGGGGAATTCATATTCAGGCGCAAGACGATAATTCACCGACACGACCAGAAAGCCAGCCTGCTGTAACGCGGGAATATCCGCCGCGCCTGCGCCTTTTGCCTTATCGCCCGAACTCCACCCGCCGCCATGCACATACATCGCAACGGCAAAGCGCCCATGCTCTTCAAACGGATAATACACATCCATCTTCAACGCGACTCCATCCACCGTGCAATACGTGACGTCGCTTTCGACTGTGCCAAGTTTGGATGAGTCAAATGTACTGGATGAAGTTCCCGCTTCGTTTTCAGCGGGGAGGCTGGTCGCTGTTTCGGCAGGCTGAGTCGCCGCCGACGGCTGACTCTGACTCGCACTGCACGCCAACGAGACGACAACCAATAGTGTGATGAATAAAGTTAATCGTTTCATTTTTTCCTTTTGTACCGCAAAATTTATTTTGCGCCTCATGCGCAAAGCGAACTTTTTGTACCGCAAAATTTATTTTGCACTTCATGCGCAAAGTGAACTTTGCGGCACATTACTTCGCCATCTTCAAAATATCCTCCGACGTGACCACCGTCAGATGCGCGGCGGCGTAGGCAACCAGCTCTTCATATGCGGCGAAGATGGCGGCTTGGTCTGCCTCTGTCCGCAGCGTGGATGGGTCGGACTCGGACAGGTTATACGGCGGCGAGAGCGGATCGCCTTTCTTCACGCCGTTCATGTCGTAGTAAAACGATTTCCAGCCTTCGGGTCCACTGCGATAGAAGTTGTTTTCGTGAATCAATGCGGTGATGAATGGCGCGCGGCTTGGGGACAAATTGGAAGTTTGTCGTACCCATTCGGCGAGTCGATCATGCAACATCTTTGTCGGGTTGTATTTCGCCGCGTCGGGACTCGTCACGAAGTTCCACCAGAATCTGTCGCTATCGTCCACCGAGGTGACGCGCGTCACGCTGAAGTCGCTGGGGCGCACGAGCAGTCCGTTGACGAATTCAAACGGCTGTTCGAGTGTTGTGCCTTCCTCGTGATACAGCAAGGTCATCTGCGCGCCGAGCGAGGCATAGACTTTCTGCGCCGCGTCTTTGAGTTTGCCGCTGTTGGGCGCGGGTGCGACGATGGGATTGCGCCCAAAGACTTGCGCCACGTAGGCATACCCGCCAGGCTGTGATCTATCGAGTTCGCCTGTTTCGAGATTCAAGGCATAGGTTTCGTAATCGAGCAGGGTTTGATACAACGCATCGTCGCTCAATCCATCCAAACGCGAGTCGAATCCTGTGTACAGCGGGTGCGGCGGGCGGACGTGGTAACTGATGGTCATGTTCGAGTTTTTGAGGCGCTCGATCACTTCGGGATGATTCTCCGCCAGCGCGCGGGTGACTTCGGCGGTGAAGTAGAAATCTCCGCGCGCGTTGTATTTCTCGAAGAGGTCAACGAGTTGTAAGAGGGTGTCGGCGCTTTCGTCGGCGTGAACCCAATCATGGACGTTGATGATGAAGGAGATGTAGGCGGGGGTTTCAAGTTTCAGGTGCGAGGTGTCAAGTGGGGAATCGGTTGGGGAAACTGAATCAGGTTGAGGCGGAGAAAGAGGCGTCGTTGGGGCGCAGGCAAAAGCAAGAAGGGAGAGCAAGGTCAGGGCGAGGAAAATCTTTTTCATGTGGAATTCCTTCGTACGGCAAATTTCAATTTGCCATTGCAAGGCGCAAAATAAATTTTGCGTTACTTTGCCGCGTACGCATCCGCCATTTGGGAATAGGTTGCCCATTGGACCTGTCCGCTGGCGACGAGGGGATCAACGACTTCGGTGAGGAAGCGTTCGATCACGCCGAAGGGATCTTGCGGGTCGCCAAGAAATTCGCCAGGATGAACGGTGAAATGAAAGACGTTGACCTTGCCCGCTTGCGCGGCTGAAAGCGAGGCGTAGAGACTCTCTTTGAGATATTCAAAATAGGCTTCGTCTCCGCCCGCGTCATCGCTTCGGCGCATGGACGCGAAATTTTCTTTATCGTATTGACCTTCGGGCAAAAAGACGATTGCGCCGTTTGGATCGTGTTGCGTGAAGAGCGTGAAGTCCGCGCCGTCGGTTCCGCCTGCGGGTCGCCAGGGGTTCACGCCGATCAGCGACATGTCGGTGGACTGCGTAGCGGGACTCTTCCAATCGCTGTTCACATCCAAGCCCGCGCATTCGGCGGCTTCGTACAAATTCGGATACAAATTGCCGCCGCTCCAATAACGGATGTCGCTCACGCCGCCCGCCTGCATAATGTAACTGATCTCTTCCTTCATCACATCGCACCATTGCTGAACGGAAAGCGGCTCGGGATTTTTCCCGAGATGCGCGTCTTCGTGGAAGTGCAGGGCGAGTTCATGTCCGCGCGCGGCGAGGTCGGCAAGAATGGTATTGCCCGATTCAATCGCCACCGTCGTGAACGGACTCTGCGCTTGAATCGTCATGCGCCCGCCGTGCGCTTCGACGATCTGGGCTAGGGTCAGCATATCCTCCACGTGTCTCTCGAAAAATTGCGGCTTGTGATAATCCGATTTGCCGCTCGGAAATCCTTGCGCCGTTTCGCCCATCGGTTCGATGTGCATTCCGATATCGAAGAGCAGGATGGCGGAGCCCGCTTCATTTTCGACGGGCAGGCTGGTCGCCGCTTCGGCGGGCGGAGTCTCCGCCGAGGGGGGAGTCGCTGACGCGGCGGGTAGTCCGCAAGCCAACGACGCGAACAGTAGAACGGCAAAGAAAAGGGAAGTTCGTTTGAGCGTGCGCATGAGGTTGATCTCCTTGTGATTCGGCATGGCGTCTTGGCAAAAAAACCAACCATGCTTTCCCCTATTTTCCACGACGCTTGTAACTAAAGTATTATCTGGTTGTAAAAAAAATAACGTCTCACCCTTCAAAATAGTTAACTCGGTTCCACAAGGAAACATCGAGCCAGTTTGGTTTTATGGAACCCCTATCGCGGGTATACTTTGCTCATGCCCTCCCCCGCCTCCATCCTCAAACAGACCTTCGGCTACGATACATTCCGCCCGCTTCAGCAAGACGTGATCGAAAATGTATTGTCGCGCAAAGACACGCTCGCCGTCATGCCGACGGGCGGAGGGAAATCGTTGTGTTATCAAATCCCATCGTTGATGTTTGACGGACTCACCGTCGTCGTCTCGCCGCTGATCTCGTTGATGAAAGATCAAGTGGAGCAACTACGCGCGTTCGGCGTGCCGTCGCTGTTCATCAACAGTACATTGTCGCCGCAGGCATATCAAGAGAGCATGGATCATGTGCGCAATGGTGAAGTGAAGTTACTTTACGTCGCGCCTGAAACGCTTCTCACGCAACGCATCCTCTCGCTTCTCGATTCGGTCCAAGTGGATTGCATCACCATTGACGAGGCGCACTGCATCTCCGAGTGGGGACACGACTTCCGCCCTGAATATCGTCAACTCGTTGAGGTGAGAAAAAGATTTCCGAAAGCGGTTTGTTTGGCATTAACGGCAACCGCAACGTCGAGAGTTCGGCAGGATATTCGCAACACGCTTAAGTTTTCGACAACGAATGAATTTGTCGCCAGTTTCAACCGCGAGAATTTGTACATCGAGGTCATTCCCAAGCGCGAGCCAGTCGGTCAGGTGATCGAACTGCTCGACCGCTACAAAGACCAATCGGGCATCATCTATTGTTTCTCGCGTAAACAAGTGGATGAACTCGCCGCGTATCTCGCCTCGAAAAAATATTCCGCGCGTCCGTATCATGCGGGGCTGGAAGATGCCGACCGAAAAAAGAATCAAGAAGCGTTCATCCGCGACGACGTGCAAATCATTGTTGCCACCGTCGCGTTCGGCATGGGCATCAACAAGCCCAATGTGCGCTTCGTCATTCACTTCGATCTGCCCAAGAGCGTTGAAAGTTATTATCAAGAGATCGGGCGCGCGGGACGCGACGGCTTGCCCGCGTTTTGCACATTGCTCTACAATTATTCGGATGTCGTCAAGATCAACTATTTCATTGACCAAAAAGAAGGCGACGAAAAACGCGTCGCCATTCAACACTTGAACGCCATCGTGAGTTTTGCGGAGGATGAACGCACGTGCCGACGCAAGCCGCTCCTCAACTACTTCGGCGAATCCTACGAAGCCGACAACTGCTCCAACTGCGACAACTGCACCTCCGCCCCGACTCCGCTCGCCGACATCACTGTGTACGCGCAGAAGTTCCTTTCCTGCGTCAAACGCGCGGACGAGAAATTCGGCGCGGGTCACATCGTGGATATTTTGCTCGGCTCGAAAAACGAAAAGGTGATCCGCTGGGGACACGACAAATTATCCACATACGGAATCGGCGAAGAATTGACAAAGAAACAATGGATGCACATCGCCCGTCAACTCTTGAGTATGGGCTACCTCAAACAGGAGGGCGAGTATCACACGCTGAGTCTCACGGTCAAGGCGTTGGAGTCGCTGAAGAAAAGAGAACCAGTTTTCGGCGTCGTGCAAGAAGCGGAGAGGGCGAAGAAAGATGGAAAGAGGAAAGTGGGCATCGAATACAATCACGCGCTGTTTGCCATTCTTCGTCAAAAACGAAAAGAGATGGCAGACGCGGATGGAGTCCCGCCGTATGTGATTTTCTCCGATAGAACGCTGACGGAGATGGCGGCGTATTATCCGCAATCGCGCGAGAGTTTGTTGAAAATTTCAGGCGTGGGGCAGGTGAAGTTAAGTCAATATGGCGAGGCGTTTTTGGAAGTCATACAATCGTTTTGTAAAAACCATGAGTTGAAAGAGATCACCCTCACCCCCAGCCCCTCCCCCTCAGGGAGAGGGGAATCGCTTGGCGAACGGACACGCATTGTTGGAGAATCATTCAACGAAGGCGCAACGATTCAAACGTTGATGGAACGCCAAGGCGTGACGAAGGGAACGATCCTCGATCACCTGACGAAATATGCGCTGGCTGGCAACAAACTTCGCAACGGCGGCGATTTGCAGGAGGCGACATCTGCCACGCCCGAACAGCAACAGATCGCCTTCGCCGTGTTCAATGAACATAGCACGATGTATCTCAAGCCTGTCTTCGATGCATTGAACGGCGCGTTGAATTACGATGAGTTGAAGATTCTGCGGTTGTTATATTTGATCGATAAACAAGGCAATACCGCGTGATGAAAACGGATTGGGATGTTATCGTTGTCGGCGGCGGACCCGCAGGCTTTTTCGCCGCGATACGATGCGCCGAGTTAAACCCGAGTCTCAACGTGCTGATCCTCGAAAAAGCAACGCAAACCTTGGGCAAGGTAATCGTCTCCGGTGGCGGACGGTGTAATGTGACCCATGCCTGTTTTGACCCGGCGCGGTTGGTTGCGTTCTATCCGCGCGGGGGCAATGAGCTACGGGGAGCGTTCGCGCGCTTCCAACCGCGAGACACGATAGCGTGGTTCGAAACGCGCGGGGTGAAGTTGAAGACTGAAGCCGACGGGCGTATCTTCCCTGTGACCGACGATTCGAACACAATTGCAGATTGCCTGCGCAGCGCGGCGAAGTCGGCCGGTGTGGAGGTCTGGGGACACTCCCGCCTCGGTCGTGTGGATCGAAATCAAGATGAGAGTTTCCAACTCACTACGCAAACGCTTCGGGATGTGTTCACGCGCCTGCGCGCCGGGAAACTTCTTCTCGCAACGGGCAGTGACCGAAAAACGCTCGCCATAGTCAAATTGCTCGGACACACTGTCGTCGATCCCGTGCCATCTTTATTCACCTTCAACGTCCGGGACGAGCGCATCAAAGGCTTGGAAGGCGTGTCTGTGGCGTCCGTCTCATTGAAAATGGATTCACTCTCCACCCAAGGCGCTTTACTGATCACACACTGGGGGTTGAGCGGTCCAGCCGTGTTGAGACTTTCAGCATGGGGCGCCCGCGAATTCTATGGAATGAATTACCGCGCCGAACTGACCATTAACTGGCTGGACAACTATTCATTCGACAAGGCTCTCGATGTGTTGCAACGCAACAAAGCATGGAAAGAGAACGCCCGCAAAAAACTTTCCTCGCATGCCGCGTTCTCGCAAATCCCCGCGCGGCTTTGGAAGCGATTGGTTGACTTTATCGGCGATAAAAACTGGGCAGATGTGTCCAAAGAGGAAGTGCGAAAACTCGCCAAAGAATTAACGGCTGGAACATTTACGATTCAAAGCAAAGGGGTTTTTAAGGAGGAGTTCGTCACCTGCGGCGGGGTGAATTTGAAAGAAGTGGATTTTAAAACAATGCAAAGCCGCATCGTGAAAGGGTTGTTTTTTGCAGGCGAAGTCCTGGATATCGACGGCGTCACCGGCGGGTTTAATTTCCAATCCTCGTGGACGACCGGTTGGATTGCGGGAAGCGCCATGGGCGCTCCGGGGTGACTCAGTAGTGATAGCAAGGCTTTGCATCCACATGCTCCGCTACAGAACGCCATCTGGGTCTTCTTATTCACTGATGTTACGCGCCATGCCTGCAAGGGCAGGTGAAAACGCAGACGGACGCAGATTTCTTGGGAAGGCTACTCTGAACAATCCATCTGTATCAGCGTTTTCAGCGTTCACGCCGCGCTGGCGCTCAGCACAAGTGTCTGCGTCCTGTTTTAAAACTATCAGGCAGGTAGTTAATCTGCGTTCTCCAATCTTGCCTTGAGATTACGAAACGCCCTCTTCATGGACGGGTTACCAGTCAACGGATAAACAAACAAGGCAAACCCAAACGCCATGAACGGATTGAGATTCAACCGTATCGCGCGCGTGATCAACACGTGATTTTCTTTTTCTGAAAATGTAAAAGTGTGGAACACATCCCCAATCGTCGGATCGTTCGCCACAAAACCAAATTTGTGCGGAGGTTCGAATTCAGTGACCTTTAGTCTGTTCGGTCTCTCCTTTTGTATCGCAAACTCGCCTTTGGAGACATATTCCTTCCCCACTTGAATCGGCTCGGATGAAACCGCTTCGATCTTCAATTCCCCGCCGCTCCATTCGGGGTGTTTCGTCAGATCAGAAACGTAATCAAAAGCGGGTTGGAGGTTTGTGTTGATGAGGATTTGGACAGAGCGGGTGATTGAGGTCATGGAGGTATTATAAGCCTTGACCACTGCCCATTTGGGAAAGTCGAAGGACAGGTCTCAATCAAATCCCACCACCTGCTCAACACTTGAAATCGTATCCTGCTTCTGATAGTAGGGTTTTAAATGGTAAAGATTGTCACCTCAGGCGCGTTGAGTGTATATATTTTGGTCTCGAGATGATTTTTCAAGGAGGAACTATGTCTGAACTTTCCGAATCCGCTAAGCCCGACAAGAAACGATTTATCCGTCTTCTTGTTCCAATCATAGTCATACTGCTTCTGTTGCTTGTGTATGGAAGTGGGATCTTCATTCTACCGATTGCGATTCTATCTAGTTACAAAGGTGGAAACTGTAATACTGTCCTCAGTCTTGATAATTTCTACACCACTATTTACCCTGCTTTCATTGAGGACAAGACACTGACACAACCCGCCATGGAATGTGCGGTGTATTCCCTTGCGAACCGTCAGGAAGGGGACTCTGACTGGCAGGAAGCGCTGAATTCTTATGAAGTGTATTCTGCATCCTACCCCAATGGTATCTTTGTAGCAAAAGCTCATGAGCATAGCGCTCTGATGCTGGTCAATCTGGCGAAAGAACAAGCGGACGCAAAAAACTTTTCGCAAGCAGTATCGAATCTTAATAACGTTCTGACGAAATATGCAGGCACTGACGCAGCGGCAAGTGCAATCGATCTTTACCCTGAGATGTACATCTCTTGGGGTGTTGGGCTACGAACCGCAGGGGAATTCGAAGATGCACAACAAGTGTTTAGCGATTTCAAGAATTGGGCAGAAAGCAATCAAGAGCCTGAGCATGCTCAAACTGCACAACGCGAACTAGCGCAGACTTATTTGGATTGGGGCTTGCAGTTGCAATCGCAAAAAAAGTTCGAAGAGGCTGAAAGCAAACTTGATTCCGCAGAATCAGTCGAGTCAACTGTTGCCGAGCAGGTACGGGCAAATAAGGAAAAACTTCATACCGAATGGGGAGGCTTCTTGATCGACCAAAATGATTTTGACAAGGCAATGGAACAATATGGAATAGCATCAAAACTGGTTGAGGAACGTGATCCGTCTGCGGCTAAAGATGTTATTGCAAATGGATACGTTCAGTGGGCTGGTGGACTGGTCGCCGAAAAGGATTTTATTGGCGCTCTAGTGTTGCTTGATTTTGCACAAGAAAATGCTGCGACGGATTCTGCGAAGAAATCTGTAGATGAGGTAAGGAGCGACACATATCTTGCGTTCTCACAATCAGATGGCGAACAGGCTCAGAAAGCGATGAAGGATGCCGCGAGAATCGTTTGCGAGCATCATGCAAATCCCAGTTTGCCGATTTTTGGATTGGATGAGGCTACAAAACGTGCCCTTGTTTACGGGGTTGAAACAGATCTCCCTGAGGACCTTGCAGCAAAAACTCCGGGCGCAATGCATTATGTAGCATGCATCACTGAAGACACTAAGATTATTGGGCGAGAACCGCACCTGCTTAAAAACGTTCCGTTGTATTCCAACTTACCACCGGTTTCATTTCATCTGTATTTCAATCGTGTACAATTCTTCTGGACTGTCTCATTGCGAGAGATAAGCACTGGAAAGGAATATAAAGTGACGACGATTGACGGAGGAGAACCGCCACCAATCGACCCAAATTCACTTATTGATCACATGAACAATCCATATTTCTTTGGCGCCAGGCCTGATATTGCAGATCTAGCAGGCTGGCTACTACAATATCTGAAATAAGAAAGATACCCAACAACTATTCACATCGGGCATCTCTTTACCTATTGGTCCGGTAGCAACCAAATCCAACTGTTTTCGAAGGAGCAACTCCCTTCACCGGATTCCTGCCAGCCCAAGAAGCCAAAAATCCCACTCGAACGTCGTTGTTGACTTTCGTCATGAAAGCGGCCTTGGTGTATCCCGTTAATGAATACGTCAAATGCGTTTCCCTGGGCAACCAATAGGAACTGATTGCTTCCATCGTTCTCAACATTCAATGTGTCAGAGAATTTTGTGGTAGACACAGAATATTTGCGCCTACCGAATTCATAGGCGTCAATAAAGTATGCTGGTAAACCGGACAGGCGATAAAAGTAAAACTGGTATTGTTCTCCTTTTGCAAGATCTATTTCTGAGCGAAAGATCAAGCCGCAGATTAGAACTCCCGAAGCATTCCATGTTACATCTGATTTAAAAATAAAATCTGTTGCTTGTATTTTCTCATCAATTTGCTCAAATAGTCCCGCGTCCTTTTGCGGCCCCGTCATTTTTATCGTCACAGGCTGATTCTGTTTCCATGCAAGGTATCCATCCTTATAAGAGATGCCCGAGTTTGGTCCTATAAATACATCCAAATCAGAGACAACATGGTAAGCCTCAAGTGTCGCGGTCAGGGCGATATTTGCCGTGGCAGTTGAAATAAAGGTTGGGGTGCCAGTTGGTGAAAGTGTCGAAGACGGCTGATGTGTACCGGTAGGCGGCTCGGCGGCAACGGTTTGTGCAACCATCGTGCCGGCTTGATCCAATGGAGATTGCCCCCCACAGCCACTTACTAAAATTGCTAGTGTCAATAAGATTGCAATTGATTTGTACATGTTATCTTCCTTCGATTAATCAAACACATGATATACATTGCGGATACGGTCTTTTGAAGTTTAGCGAAGTCACATATCCCCTAATTGACATCCTCCCTACTTTCCGCTACACTTCAAGTTGTCAGACAACTTTCGTCTAGTCCACTTGCCACCAAACAATCTCCAGTCTCCAGTCCCTAATCTCCAATTCTCCAATTCTCTCATTCACCAATTACCAATCACCAATTACTAATTACCACTTACTCCTCCCCCCATGCCCACCCTCCTCATCAAAAACGCCCACCTCCTCACCATGGACGACCACCACACCGAAATCCCCGATGGCGGTCTTTTTATCCGCGACGGTTTCATTGAACAAGTAGGACAAACTTCCAGTTTGTCCAGCGAGGCCGATGAAACCCTCGACCTCAAAGGTCACGTCCTCCTCCCGGGCCTCGTCAACACGCATCACCACTTCTACCAGACCCTCACGCGCGCCGTCCCTGCCGCGCAAGATGCCAACCTCTTCAACTGGCTCAAAACGCTCTACCCGATCTGGGCTCGCCTCACGCCCCACGATATTTTCACCTCGACTCAAACCGCCCTCGCGGAACTTGCCTTGTCTGGATGCACAACGGCTTCTGACCATCTCTACCTCTACCCAAACGGTTCAAAACTCGACGATGAGATTGCCGCGGCCGCGGAAGTGGGACTCCGCCTCCACGCCTCGCGCGGCTCCATGTCGCTGGGCGAAGCGGATGGCGGTCTCCCGCCCGACAGCGTGGTGGACGATGAAGAGTCTATCCTCAAAGACTCGCTACGTCTCATCCAAAAATATCACGACGCGAAACCAGGCTCGATGGTGCAAATTGTTTTGGCTCCGTGTTCACCGTTCAGCGTGACAGGCGAACTGATGAAACAATCTGCCAAGCTCGCGCGTGAATATGGCGTGCATCTGCACACGCATCTCGCCGAGACCGAAGACGAGGAACAATTTTGCTTGGAGAAATTCGGTCATCGCCCAGGCGGGTACATGCAAGAAGTGGATTGGGTTGGCGACGATGTCTGGTTCGCGCACGCCGTGTGGGTGAATGACGAAGAGATCAAAGTCTTCGCCAAGCACAACTGCGGAGTGGCGCACTGTCCCACCTCGAACATGCGACTCGCCTCTGGCGTCGCGCCGATCAAAGAATATCGCAAAGCAGGTGTGAATGTTGGCTTGGGCGTGGACGGCTCCGCATCCAATGACGGTTCACATCTTCTCGCCGAAGTCCGCAACGCGATGTTGTTGTCTCGCGTGAAAGAGGGAATTACAGGCTACTCATTATCCGATGATCCAAATAGAAAACTCATGACCGCCCGCGAAGCGTTATATCTAGGAACGCGCGGTGGGGCGGCGGTGTTAGGCAGAAAAGATATCGGAAGTTTGGAAAGTGGCAAATGCGCCGACTTCTTCGCCGTCAACTTGAACAAACTCGGCTTCGCAGGGATGCACGATCCCGTTTCGGCGATTGTCTTCGGTCAACCCGTCAATGCCGATTACACCGTCGTCGGCGGAAAGTTCATCGTCAAAGAAGGTCAACTCTCCACTCTGGATGAACGTCAACTTGCGGAGAAACACAACCAAGCCGCAAAACGCTTGTTGGCAGGTTAGCACGTTGGAACGTTCAAACGTTTAGACCCATCTTTTGTTTCTCACGCAGTTCAACTGCGTGAGAACGATACGCAATACGAACTACGGAGTATCAATGCCATCCTCCACAAAACTAACTTGTTCCCTTGTTGATATCGCCATGGGGCGCGCGCCCGCCGACCTTGTGATTCGCGGCGGCAGGTGGGTCAGCGTGCAATCCGGCGAGATCATCCCCGACACGGATATTGCCATCGTGGACGGTCACATTGCTTATGTTGGACGCGATGCGCAACACGCCATCGGCAAAAAGACGAAGGTCATCGAAGCGAAGGGACGTTTCCTCGTGCCGGGGTTGCTGGATGGACACATGCACGTCGAGTCGGGCATGGTCACCGTCACTGAGTTCGTGCGCGCGGTCGCGGCGCGCGGCACGACCGGCATGTTCATTGACCCGCACGAGATCGCCAACGTGTTCGGCTTGCGCGGCGTCAAGTTGATGGTGGACGAAGCGCAAAAGCAACCCATCCACGTGTGGGTGCAGATGCCGTCGTGCGTCCCCTCCGCGCCCGGGCTCGAAACGCCCGGCGCATCCATCGGACCGAAAGAGGTGGCGGCGGCGATGAAATGGAAGGGCATCATCGGCTTGGGCGAGATGATGAACTTTCCCGGCGTGTTCATGGGCGATAAAAACATGCTCGCTGAAATGTCGCTCACCCACGCGGCGGGCAAAACCATCGGCGGACATTACGCCTCGCCCGATCTGGGAATTCCATTTCATGGCTACGTGGCAGGCGGCGCGGAGGACGACCACGAAGGCACGCGCCTCGAAGACGCGGTGGCGCGCGTGCGACAGGGCATGAAATCCATGCTCCGTTACGGGTCGGCGTGGCACGATGTGGCCGCGCAGGTGAAGGCCATTACCGAAAAGAAACTTGATTCGCGCCGCTTCATCCTCTGCACCGACGACTCGCACGCGGGGACGTTGACAGGCGAAGGTCACATGGATCGCGTCCTGCGTCACGCCATCGAGCAGGGACTTCCGCCGATGACCGCGATTCAAATGATGACCATCAATACCGCCGAACATTTCGGCGTGAGCAAAGATATGGGTATGATCGCCCCCGGCCGCTGGGCGGATGTGGTGTTGGTGGAAGATTTGAAAAACTTCAAGGCGGATGTGGTGATTGCAAAAGGAAGAGTGATTGCAGAAAGTGGAACGTGGAAAGTGAATTTGTCGAAATTCACCTATCCCGCGTGGGTGAAGAATTCGGTGAAGTTGAAGAGGCGGTTGAAAGCCGAAGACTTTAAATTACAAGTCACAAGTCCAAGGTCACAGGTCAAAGCCAATGTAATTGGCATCATTGAAAACCATGCAGGCACGCGACATTTGACCTTCGACCTTCAACCCGAATACGGCGAGATCAAAGCCGACATCACCCGCGACCTCGCCAAGATTGCCCTCGTCGAACGTCACAAAGCCACGGGCGGCATCACGCTGGGGCTTGTCAGCGGGTTTGGATTCACCGCGAAATGCGCCATTGCGTCTACCGTCGCGCATGACTCGCATCACATGATCGTCGTCGGCACCGATGACGCGTCGATGGCGGTGGCAGGCAACACCTTGGCGCGAAGCGGAGGCGGGCAGGTCGTCGTCCGCAATGGCGAGGTGATCGGTCAAGTCGAGTTAAAAATCGCGGGGTTGATGTCCACCGAGAAAGCGGACATCGTGGCGCGCAAAGCCGAATCCATTTTGGAGGGATTTAAGATGTGTGGGTGCGAGTTGAATAACCCGAACATGCAATTGAGTTTGCTGGCGCTCGTGGTCATCCCCGAATTGCGGATCTCGGACAAAGGCTTGGTGGATGTGACGAAGTTTGAATTTATTCCCGTATTGGAGTCGTGATGGCAAATTTTCCCTTTCAACGATTGCAAGCCGATCTCGCAAAATTGATCGCGAAGACGCCCGCAGGTCAGCGCTTGATCTCGGAGCCTGAACTTGCGAAACAACTCGGCGTGTCGCGCGCCACGTTGCGCGAAGCGATGCGCACGTTCGAAACGCAAGGCGTGATTCGGCGTCGTCAAGGTTCTGGCACGTATGTGGTCGGCAAGATTCGAGCAATTGACGCGGGTCTTGAAAAACTCGAAAGTATCGAGACGATGGCGCGGCGCATGAACTTGGAAATCACCGTCAGCGATCTGCAGATCGAGCAATTCGATGCGGATGCCGACTCTGCAAAGGGACTCGGCGTCGCCGAAAAGACGCGCCTCACGCGCATCCAACGCGTGATCCGCGCCGACCGCCGTCCCGCCGCCTATTTGGTGGACATCCTGCCCGAGTCGATTCTCAAGCCGTCCGATCTGCCCTCCAACTTCAGCGGCTCTGTCCTCGACTTTCTGCTCGCCCGCGGCGACAAACTCGGAATCTCCCGCGCAGTCGTCGGCGCGACTAACGCCCATGCCGACGTTGCCAAGCCGCTCGAAATCCAACGCGATGATGTTCTGCTGAAGTTCGAGTCGCAGTTATTCGATCTCAAGAACAACGTGGTGGATTTTTCGGTGAGTTATTTTATTCCAGGCTATTTCCATTTCCACGTCAATCGGCGGGTAGGAAATACAAATTAAACACGAAGGACACGAAGTTCACAAAGGAAAACCATTGACTTATTCCTTTGTGTCCGTTGTGTCCTTCGTGGTAAAAAAGGAAAAACTATGACAAACAAACTACAAGAAATACAAAAGCGAGTCAACAACTCACGCGAAGAGATGATCCAGTTCATGCTCGAAATTTGCGAGATTCCGAGTATGGATTCCAAGATCGGCCCCGTCGGCGAGCGTGTTCAGGCAGAAATGAAGAAGTTGGGTTTCGACGAAGCCCGCTTCGACAAGATGGGCAACACCATCGGGCGCATCGGAAATGGGGAGCGAGTCATCGTCTATGATTCGCACATTGATACGGTTGGGGTGGGCGATCCGTCCATGTGGGGATGGGATCCGTTCAAAGGCAAAATTGAAAATGGTGTGCTTTATGCGCGCGGCGCGTGCGATGAAAAAGGCTCCACACCTGGGATGATCTACGGCTTGGCGATGGCGCGCGATCTCGGTCTGCTCGACGGCTGGACGGCGTATTACTTCGGCAACATGGAAGAATGGTGTGACGGCATCGCGCCCAACACGTTCGTTGAAGTTGACCCTGGCATCAAACCCGATTTTGTCGTCATCGGTGAGCCGACGAAGATGCTCACGTATCGCGGACACAAGGGGCGGCTCGAGATGAAGATCACGTCGAAGGGACGCAGCGCGCACGCCGCGTCGAATCATCTCGGCGACAACGCCATCTACAAATTACTTCCCATCATCGCGGGCATCCGCGATCTCGAACCGCAACTCGGCGACCATGAATTTCTCGGGCATGGCAAGATCACCGTCAGCGACATGCACGTCAAAACGCCGTCCATCAACGCGGTGCCTGATGAGGCGGTCATCTTCATTGATCGGCGCATGACGTTCGGCGAAACGAAGGAGCAGGTGCGGGCGCAGGTCGAGGCGTTGATTCCCAAGGAGTTCAAAGACAGCGTCAAACTTGAAGAACTTTTTTACGATGAGCCTTCGTATACGGGATTCGTTTTCCCTGTGGATAAATATTTCCCCGCGTGGGCATTGGAGGAAGACCATCCGCTCGTCCGCGCGGGACAGCTGGCGCGTGAACAAATCGGCTTGACTCCCGCCCCCAGCGGCAAGTGGAACTTCTCCACGAACGGAATCTACTGGGCGGGCAAAGCAGGCATCCCGTCAATCGGATTCGGTCCAGGCGACGAAGAGACCGCGCACACTGTCAACGATTCCGTCTCGCTCGAAGATATGGTCAAAGCGACGGAGTTCTACGCGATCTTGCCGAGTTTGATCAAGTAAAAATCTCACTAGTCGCTCTGCGACTATAAGACTAAAAAACCAGGAGACTAACTTATGCAAACCAACTTCAGAGGCCGCGATTTCATCGGCGACCTCGACTTCACCAAAGAGGAAGTCGAAACCGTTTTAGACGTGGCGTGGGATTTGAAACGCAAGCGCGCGCTCGGTGAACCGCACGCGTTGTTGCGCGACAAAGTCCTTGCCATGCTGTTCTTCTTCACGTCCACGCGCACACGCGGATCGTTCGAGGCGGGCATGGCACAACTCGGCGGACATGCCGCGTTCATTGACAGCGAAACGACTCAAATTTCGCACGGCGATACCGCGAAAGAGATCGGCGAAATTTTCGGTCGCTACTTCGACGGCATTGCCATCCGTCAATGCGACTGGCAATATGGCAATCAATATATCAACGAGGTTGCCAAAGCCAGCCGCGCGCCGATCCTCAACATGCAATGCGATGTGTATCATCCCTTCCAATGTCTGGCGGATATTATGACCGTCATCGAAAAGAAGGGACGCGACTTGAAGAAAAAGAAAGTCGTCGTCTCGTGGGCGTATGCCGCGTCGTACAGCAAACCGATCTCGGTGCCGCAATCGTTGATCCTGCAAATGACCCGCTTCGGTTGCGACGTGGTGCTGGCTCACCCGCCTGAGTTCAAACTCATGCCCGACATCATGCAACAGGCAAAGGACAACGCGAAGAAATACGGCGTCGGTTTCGATGTGACCGACAACATGGACGAAGCCTTCAAAGATGCGGATGTGGTGTATCCCAAGAGTTGGGGTCCGCTTCTCACAACGACAGGCAAAGAAGAAGGCAAAGCCCTGATTGACAAATACAAATCATGGATCACCGACGAGCGCCGCATGGGACTCACCAAGGAAGACTCGATCTACATGCACTGCCTCCCCGCCGACCGCGGACTCGAAGTCACCGACGGCGTGATAGACGGCAAACATTCGGTTGTCTACGATGAAGCCGAGAACCGCCTCCACGCGCAGAAAGCCGTGATGGCGTTGACGATGAGTTAGTTAGTCGAATAGTTTGATAGTCACATAGTCGGATAGCCAATAGACTCTATCGAAAATAAAAATGGGGACGCAGAAAAACGCTGACCAACGCTGATTCAAAGAACAAAATCTGCGTTTTCTGCGCGTTACGCGGTCAGCGTCCAAAATGGTTTGTTCGGCTTATTACCGATAAAGTCTAATGACTCTGGAGGCTGTGTGACTATCATATGACCACGAAACTACCGGACTATAAGACCAGGAGACTACATGACTAAACTAGCAGTCGTCGCCATCGGCGGCAATGCCCTCATCAAAGACGATAAGCGCGTCACCGTCGAAGATCAGGAAGTTGCGTTGCGCGAAACAGCCGTCCACCTCGCGGATATGATCGAGGCGGGCTGGGACCTCGCCATCGGTCACGGCAACGGGCCGCAAGTGGGGTTCATCCTGCGCCGCTCAGAGATCGCCGCGAAAGTGGAGGGGATGCATGAAGTCCCGCTTGATGTGTGTGGCGCGGACTCGCAGGGCGCGATCGGATATGAATTGCAACAAGCGTTGCGCAACGAATTTTTTAAACGCGGCATGGACAAGAAAGTCTGCACGATTGTCACGCAAGTGTTGGTGGATAAAGAAGACGCCGCGTTCAAAAAGCCGACCAAGCCGATTGGAAGTTTCATGGATGAAGCCGAGGCGAAGCGACGCGAAAAAGAGATGGGCTGGTCGGTGGTGGAAGATGCAGGCAGAGGCTGGAGGAGAGTCGTCGCGTCCCCGCTGCCGAAAGAGATCGTCGAGCTGGATGCGGTGAAGACGCTTCTTTCCGCAGGGCAGGTTGTCATCACCGTGGGCGGCGGGGGCATCCCCGTGATTGATCGCGGCGACGGTGAACTCGTCGGCACTGCCGCAGTCATTGACAAGGATTTCGCATCGTCACTGCTCGCGAGTTCGATCAACGCCGAAATTTTTATCGTCGCAACGGCGGTTGAAAAAGTGGCGATCAACTTCGGCAAGCCCGACCAGCAATGGCTCGACAAAATGACTCGCGCCGAAGCGCAGGCGTATCTCGAGGAAGGCAAACATTTCGCCAAAGGTTCGATGGCGCCGAAAGTGCAAGCCGCGATCCGTTATTTGGAAAACGGCGGCGGCGCGGCGATCATCACCAACCCCGAAAATATCGGGCGCGCGCTGAAGGGTGAAACGGGAACGTGGATCGTTAGATAGTTTGTTAGTTTGGTAGTTGAATAGTTTTGTAGTTGGGTGGTTGTGCGGCTTTGCGCCGAATGACCGCCCTTTATTATGTAAAGGAGGAACACATGGCAAAGATAAATCGTTTTGAGGATCTGCAGAGTTGGCAGAAGGCTCGCCAATTGGCTAACTACATTTATGATTTAACCGAACAGCCAAAGGTCTCAAAGGATTTTCGGTTGCGCGATCAGATTCAAGGCGCGGCGGGCTCCGTCATGCACAATATCGCTGAAGGATTTGATTCTGGAACCAACCCGAACTTCATCCGATTTCTGGAAATGTCGAGACGGTCTGCGAGTGAAGTACAATCCGAGTTGTATCTTGCTCTTGACCGTAAATACATCACCGATGAAAACCTCAACGCCGCATATTCTCTCGCGACCGAATCGAAACGGCTCATCAACGGCATGATCGGATAGTTGAGGAAATCATCACCGCCGAGCAAGTAACTACATAACGATCAAACTACGAAACTACTGAACTGATGTCCATTTCTCCCCGCGTCTTATTGAGCATTGATTACGAACCCGTCTTCGCGTTGTTCCGTCACTACGATCATATCCGCGACAAAACGATTCGCCGCGACATGGATGGCAGATTCACCTCCCGCGCGATCGATTCGATCCTCGACCAACTCGGCGATTCCAAAGCCAGCATCTATCTCGTTGGCGAGATCGCGGAGTGGTATCCCGACGTGCCGCAAAAAATTGTGGACGCGGGTCACGAACTCGGTCTGCATTGCCAGTTCCATCGTCCGTTGGTAAACGTGGATCAACTCGCAAATGATTTGCGTGACTCGTCCGCGTGGTGCAAACAATATAATGTGCAAGGCTATCGCGCCCCAATGGTCGGCATCAGCGAGGCGGCGTATCCGCTGCTCGAATCGTTCGGCTTCCAATATAGTTCGTCCATCTATGCGCCCGCTGGCACGCTGTTGCAAAAAGGAAAGATGTGGGAGATTCCCGTCAGCACATGGCGGACGCGCGATGCTCATGAAAATTTTGTCGCGCCGCGCGATTTCTCGTTCAAACTTTTGCTCGGTGGAGAATTTCCCTACGGCTCAAGCTTCAGCATCGGTTTCACGCCTCGCCGCATTCTTTCCATCATCGAAGAAGAACTCAAGCGCGGACATTCCCCCGTCATCATCATGCACCCCTACGAGCTGGTGAAGCCTCCCTCCTCTTCACGCCTCACACGCGACCTGATTCGGAATCCCCACCTCGTCCCTTTTCTCTGGGACAAGTCTCCGTTCTTGCGAAACTTGTTGAGGAGTTTCCCAACTTCATCGTTGAAATCGTATCTTGATGAGGTGATCTCCGATTCCATGACGGGGATTGCTTCGCCACTTCGTGGCTCGCAATGACGGGGCGAAGTATTCGTAGGGCGGGTTTTCAACCCGCCATGTGTCAAATGGCAGAAGAGCGTCAGGCTTAAAGCCTGACCTACAATTACCTTATGCAAAAGGTCTAACAAATATTTGTGTAGGATCGCGTTCTCTAACACGCGATTGATGAGAAATTAAGTGACCAACCTTGAAGTCAAAAAACTCTCCTTCAACTCACCTCTGCGCGTGCCAGAGTCTCTTTCGTTCGCCGCGACGTTCACCGCCCTCGATTCGTGGACTGGTCTCGTAAAAGAAATTTACGGCTATGAAACCTATCGCTTTGAAGCCGTGAAAAATAATGAAGTCACAGGCATCCTCGCCCTCACGCATGTTCGACATCCCATCTTTGGAAATTATCTGGCAACGTCCCCGTTCGGCTCGTTCGGCGGATTTGCATTTTCCTCCGCCGAAGCGCGCGATGGACTTTTAGAAGAAGCTCAGAAACTTGCCGATGAGTTGAAGGTTGAATACGTCGTCGTTCGATTTATGGAAGATAACAACGCGCCTCCCCCGTCGTGGATTCAAAACCCGATCTACTCCACCTATTTGCTTGACCTCCCATCCAATCCCGAAGATCTGATGCAAACATTCGGTCACCAACACCGCAAACACACGCGCCAGTCACTGCGCAAGGGATTCAAAGTTACGTTTGGTCAACTCGAATTGCTGGATGAAACTTACGAGGCATTAGCGCAGAGTATGCACGAACTTGGCTCGCCTTATCATTCAATGAAATACTTGCAGACGATGGCATCCCTGCTTGGAGATAAACTCGAATTTATTGTCATCAAAACCGCGGACGATTCACTCGTCGGGAGTGCGGTGCTTGCCTATCACGAAGATACCGCGACAAATTTACACGCGAACATCCTGCACAAATATCGCGCGGAGTATGCGGGCGAGTGTTTGTACTGGAACATCCTTGAGCATTACATCCAAAAAGGAATCAAAGTCTGCGACATGGGACGCAGCTTGAATGGTTCAGGTAATGAGACCTTCAAATTCAAGTGGAAGCCGCGCAAAGTTCCGCTGGCGTATTGGTATTATCTGCCGAAAGGCGGAGAGATCCCTGAGTTGAATCAGAAAAGCCCGAAGTTTCAGTTTGCGATCTGGCTGTGGAAGCGATTACCTGCCTTCGCCGTGCGGATGTTGGGTCCGCATTTGATTCGGGGGATCGTGTGATTCGCGTGGAGCTAGTTCTGCCTGTCTAACCCGAATAGACAAATCAGTTAACGCCTAACGAATCGTCAACACCTGTTTCGCCAACAATTCATTCGGCAAAACGCTCCCCGCATGGCTCGCCGCCACTTCCCCATCTTTCATTACCAGTCGCAAACTCTCTTTATCCGCCAGCGCGCGCAAATCCTCCAGCGGATTCTTCTCGTGCGCGATTAGGTCGGCGACCTTGCCTGCTTCGAGCGTGCCCAGCCACGAATCCCAGCCCAGGGCTTTCGCCGCATTGCCTGTCGCCGCAACGAGCGCTTCCATCTTCGAAAGACCCGCCTGCTCCATCCAATATATTTCGAGCGCGTTCTCGCCGTGATAATTCAACGGCGTGCCCACATCCGAACCCATCGCAACCCGCGCGCCGGTCTCGTGCGCCGCCTTCAAACTTTTTGCCGCATCGCCCTGTGAATCGACATTCTTCCGCATGATCCAGTCGGGGATGTTCGATTTCTCCGCCAAAATAATATCCCACCCCGCTTTCAAGGTCGGCACCAAAAAGACCCCGCGTTGCGCCATCAGGCGGATCACGCCAGGGTCGCGATGCAAATACGTTCCATGCTCCAGCGTGGTCACGCCCGCTTCCACCGCTTTGCGAATCCCGTCAATGCCGTGCGCGTGCATGGCCACCGGCTTGCCAAACTTTTTTGCCTCATCCACCAGCGCTTGAATTTCATCCTCATTGAAATGCGTCACACCGGGCGCGCCGCTTTCCACCAACACCGCTCCCGTCACGCCCATCTTGATCACATCCGCGCCATGCTTCACCTGTTCGCGCACCGCCTTGCGCACCTCGTCCACGCCATCTGCCACGCGATACATGCCCGCGTAATACTCCGCGCCCGCTTCGGTGATGGAAATGAATCGCCCCGCCAAACACAGGCGCGGACCCGCAAAATCACCGCGTTGGATGGAACGACGGACATCGAATTCGAGTTCGCTCCAGCCGCCAAGATCGCGCGCAGTGGTGATTCCCGCCGCGAGATTCTTTTGCGCGTTCGAGAGAATCTTCAACGCCATCTGCCCTGTCGGCGCATAGAACTGACTGTCCGCTTCACCCGAGCCGGAGAGATGGACATGCGTGTCGATGAGACCCGGCAGGATGTACGCGCCATTCAAATCAAGCGTGATGGATTCGCCGCCCGCTTCGCCCTCCCAAGTGGAGGCTGGTCCGGCATAGGAGATTTTTCCATCGCGTATGGCAATGACCGCATCCGCGACCGGCTTGCGCCCGGTCCCGTCGATGAGGGTGAAATGTTTCAGGAGGGTATCCATATCGAAGTCGCGAGAGAAGCGGGATTACATCCAACCTGATTGTATCCGCAAAACGAAAACCCGCCACAGTGGGCGGGCGTGTGCCGAGGGGGAGATTCGGACTCCCGACCAAGGGCTTATGAGTTAGACACACAATGGACAATAATTTTTGCCCACATATGTATGTAAAACTCTGCTTTTGTCAACACTCTTGCCTATATATGGCGGTATTTTTGGATGATTATCATTTTGATAATCCCTTGCACATGAAATGCAGATATATTGATAATATAATACCGCTAGGCGCATGCCAGTATCCAGTAATACTAGAAGCGATGCTTTATCGCGCGCATCGGAGAGTTTTCCCCGCTTGCAGGTTTCCAACATGGTCTTGATCGTTTCGATACTTACCGGATCCAGCGGTTCGAGAGGCACGAAAGGCGCATCAACCTTGTTGATCGGGTTGCGCCAGTTCTCCGGCTCGATTTCGCGTTCATACCATTTCAAAAAGGTTTTGACGGAACGATAATAGCCATGAACTCCAGCGGGACGATGCCCATTTTCATCGAGTGAGATCAGGAATTGACGGATCATGTCGGCACTAATCTGGCTTACGTTGGCTACATTGTTTTCCAAGCAGAACCTGGCAAAGGTATTGAGTTTCTTGCTGTAAAACTCGATGGCGCCGCCGGCAAGATTGCGGGAACGGCAGGCATGCAGGTAAATGCCGATCCACTTTCGCAGATCGTCAGTCTGGTAGATTTCCAGGTTGGGAGATTTGGTGAGAAAGGTGTTTGTTTCCATTCAGTGGGCGCAAGAATATCCGAATGGAAATGGGGGTGGGGAGTTGGTGTCGGTAATTTTTCGTTATTGTTACAAGCTGAATTTAGCCTTAAGGATCCTATTTTATCCTTGCGTGATTATTCACGTAATGAATACCATTTCAAATCAAGGCGAATAGCCTTTCGTCTTTTTACATTCCCGCCTGGAAACGAATGCGCGATTTTCAATATCATTTGATGCGACCATTCGTTTTCGTGCATAGTCTTGGAAGAATACTGGACAGCGTGATGTAGTTTTCTCCAAACCATCTTGCAGGTACAATGGAGGCTATCACACTATGGACGACTCGACTCCAGAATTCCTGAAAAGGCTCCGAAAATTTGTTCAAGCCGAAGCGGACGCTCAATATCGCGCCCTGGAAAAACAATGGTCGCATCCGCTTCAGGAGCGGGTTGCAAGAGGCTGGGCAATCGAAGGACTGCGCGTCGAACAGGTGAAGAACGGGATTATCCGCCTCTCGTGCATCACCAACGACTCGCGCTTTCGTGAAGGCGATCTGGTCTTGCTGCACCGTGATGATCCCCACGATCCGGACGCCCTGCATTGTGAACTGCAGTACGACGGGGAAACCGACCTCGAAGTCAGCCTGATTCGCGGCAATGAAGTTTTTCTTGCTTCCAACCCTGAGAGTTGGATCATGGATCAGGATTGGTTCGACGCCAGCCCGTTTTACCTGGAGGCGCTGAACGCTGTTGCTGATTCACAGTTGGGACGCTCTACGATCCTGCCATTGCTTCAAGGCTCCCTCTCTCCAAAAATAGACTATGCCCGCTACGAGCGCGCCCGGAGCGAATTACAAAATGCCGGACTCAATGACAGCCAAATGGAGGCGGTAGCGCTCTCGTATGCAACCGACCTCCTACACTTGATTCAAGGTCCGCCCGGCACTGGCAAGACTCTTATGCTTGCACATCTTGCGCGTCTTCTCGTAAAAGATGGACGCCGCGTCTTCGTCACTGCCCTTACCCACCGCGCCATCCACAATGCGCTGAATAAAATCTCGCAAGTGGACGATTCGATTCCCGTCTGCAAGATCGGCGAAGGACGGCATGCAAGCGATCTCAATGTTCCGAACTTTGAGAGATTCGATCAATCGCGCTTTGGAGAAAACAGCGGCGGGTATGTGATCGGCGCCACACCATTTGCCCTGCAATCCAGAAGATTATCCGGTGTTGAATTCGACGTGGCGCTGTTCGACGAAGCCTCGCAAATCACTTTGCCGCTGGCGATCATGGGAATGCTGGCGGGCAGTAAATATGTTTTCATCGGGGACGAAAAGCAACTGCCCCCGGTCACGGTATTTTCGGCGACGGAAGCCACACAGGCATCCATATTCGGTTATCTCGCAGGTCGTGGAAACGAAACCATGCTGGATGTGACCTACCGCTTGAATGATACTCTGACAGAATGGCCCAGCCGAACCTTTTATCGCAACGAACTCAAGTCAAGCGAAGAGGCAGCGGGAAGGCGTTTGAATTTATCGCCAGAAACGACTCGCTGGGATTTTGCCTTGGATCCCGCTTCGCCTGCGGTCTTTCTCGATCTCTGCCACCAAAATACGACTGTGCGTAGCCGTATCGAAGCGGATGTTGTCATGGAGTTGATCCTGTCCCTGTTCATGCGGGACGTATCTCCGGAAGACATTGGCGTGGTTGTGCCCTATCGCGCTCAAAGCCGCTTGATACGCAGCCTGATTCGCAGAAATCTGCTGGAGAACGATCTTGCTAACCGCCTCGTAGTAGATACGGTCGAGCGGATGCAGGGACAGGAACGCGAGGTGATTATCGTCTCTTTCGCCACTGCCAGCGCTAAATTTGCCGCGCAGGTTGCAGATTTCCTGTTCCAACCCCAGCGTCTAAATGTAGCCGTGACACGCCCGCGCACCAAGTTGATCCTGGTCGGCAGTCATCACATGCTTGATGCCGATCAATATGACGGAACCCATCAAGAAACAATGGTCATGGTTCGGAACTTGATTGACGGTTGTCATGCCATCACTGTACCCGATGGCAGATTAGACTGAAAACGTCATGGCTCACATCCTGCCCGACACCCCGCCTCAAACCATACCGAAGGAAGTTCTGCAAGTCTTTCGCGCGCTAAAATCCCTGCCCGATACCTACTTCATCTGGCATCACCTTGCGCCGTGGCAAATTGACGCGCCTGATTTTCTTGTGCTGGATGAACTTGGCAAAGCGTTGTTAATCAAGGTCAGTTCTGCGGCAACGGATCAGGCTGATACCGCCGCACAGATGTTACTCCTCGCAAACGAACGCAAACCTTTGGGACAGGATGAAAATGCCTTGCTGGAGAAATTCATCCGTGAATTGAAACTGCCTTCGGACCAGAAGATTGAAACGCTGGTGATTTTCCCAAACATTCCACAGAAACGAGTGCTGGCAAGCCGTCTGGATCGAAAATCTGGAGAAGCCCATTGGATTGGAAAAGAACCGCTTCAATCAGATACCAGCCCTGTATTGGACAAGTATTTGCCATCCACGCCTCTGGATTCGATCTGGCTGGAAAAACTTCGCCAGCGCTTCACCCCCGAGGTGGTTGTTCCGGCTGAGATGACCGTCCGCCCGGCCTTTGAGCGGCGCATGGCAGCCGGCTTGACCAATTACCTGCTGGATTACGATCAGGAAGCGGCGGTCAAATCAGATCTCGAACTGCCAGCCGACGATCAGCCTCTTCCCGGCGATCTGCGGCTCAACATCATTAACGGCGTCACCGGCAGCGGCAAGACGCTTATCCTGTTGTATCGTCTACGCCTGTTGTACCATCTGTATCCAAATAAGCGTTTCCTGGTTCTGACACATAACCGCCCGTTGAGCCGCGATATGGAAGGACGCTTCGCCCGCCTTGAAGGTCGCTCCCCAAAAAATATCGAATGGCGGACGTTCAACGGCTGGTGTTATCATCATTGGCTCCATGAGCCAAAATGGATCGAGCCTCTCAAACTCACTGCCCGCAGGAGGATTATCGAGGAAATTTGGCGGAGCCATTTGCAAGACTCGACCATTTCAACAAGCATGTTCCAGAATGAATTGGATTGGCTGAAAGACCAGGTCCCACTCTCCCGCGAGGAATATCTCAACGCCGACCGCCGCGGGCGCGGGTTTCCATTGAACGCGGAACAGCGTCAGCAGGTGTTCGATGCAGCGCAGGAGTATCAGGCATCCCTGAAGAAAAGAGGCGCATTGGATTGGGGCGACATCCCCCAACTCCTTTGGCAATTCTCTGAAAGCGGTCGGGTGCAATTGCCAGAGTACGATATCGTCCTCATTGATGAAGCCCAGTTCTTTGCGCCATTGTGGATGCGCTTGATCCAGAAATCGCTTAATCCACAAAATGGACATCTTTTCGTCGTGGCGGATCCGACGCAGGGATTTTTAGGGCGCGGCGCTTCGTGGAAATCGCTTGGACTGGAAGCGCGCGGGCATACTCATCATCTACGTCGCAGTTATCGCACGACGCGTGAGATCTTGCAGTTTGCCACCCTGCTGTATCGCCTGCGCCTGGCGGAGGAAAAAGACGATGATATTCTTGCTCCAGATTTGCTCAATATGCCCAATGGAAAGTTCCCGCAAATCATCAGCCTCACTAGCCCTCAAGATGAGATTGCGCGCGTCGCTAACGAAGTACAGAGTCTCGTGAAGCAGGGATTTCCAAAGAAACAAATGCTTTTACTGCACGGCGATGGATGGGGCGTGAACAATCTTATTCAGGCAATTGATGACCGACTCGGGAAAAACGCCGCGTTGGACCCGAAGGATAATTATCCCGGCGATTATGTGCGGGTGACCACCATCAATGCCGGCGCGGGATTGGAAAGCCCGATTGTTTTTCTGGTTGGTTTACGCTTGTTATTTGAACAGGAGCAATCCCTGCGGCTTTCAGACGGAGAGCGGGAAGGGCTGATCCGCGACAATACCCGCAAACTCTATATGGCAACAACAAGGGCAGGTCAACGATTGGTGTTGACGTATTCCGGCGAGTTACCGGAGGTGTTGAAGTCAGCGCTGGAGATGAAAACGTCACTGGCATAATTATTTCATGTCTTATAGATTAAATGACGCAACAGGCGCAAGATACAATCCTCACTAATAGCTGATAAAGGCAAAGATGAAAGTACCTAAAATCACGGAAAGCATAATTCGCGCGGGAGCCAGCCCGGAAAGTTTTCGGCGCGGCAAGGAATATTTTGAGGAAGGCGCGATCTCGAATACCGCCATTCAAGACACGGTGTTGAGCGGCGAATGCGCTGGCACATATTCGCCCTATTATCGGGCGCAAGCGGAACTGGATGAGGCGGGCATTGCCGATGCATCCTGTACGTGCCTCTACGAATATGGCGGCTACTGCAAACACATCGTTGCCCTGTTGCTCGCCTACTTGCATCATCCAAAATCATTCACCATGCGCAAAGCGCCTGAGGAACTTCTAGCCGATCTGGATCGTGACGATCTCACCGCGATATTAACCAAAATGATCCAAGAACAGCCCGACCTGTATGATCGGATCGAAGCCATAACAGCTGTCCCTTCGAAATCCAAAAAGAAGCGCAGGAAAAAAGTGGATATCGAAGTCTATCGCCGCCGTATTCTCAGCATCGCCCACAGCTTGGATGGCATGAGAATGTCGGAAGCGTACTGGCATGTGGGCGGACTGGCGAATCAATTGCGCGAAGTGCAGGAATCCGCCATGAAATTCCTGGATGCTGGGGACGCCGAGACGGCGCATGAAATTCTGCTTGTATTGCTTGAGGAGTCCAGCCGAGGTATTGAATATATTGACGACTCGGACGGCGAATTGGGCGGTTTTGTGGGCGATCTGGGCCCGTCGTTGGCTGAAGCCATTTTGAGCATGGAACTCAGCCAAGTCGAACGCGACAGGCTGGTCCGCAGGCTGGAGAAGTTGATCGATTACGCCGGCGATTATGGGATGGAAGGCAACTTGGATACTGCCGTTCAAGCCGCGAAGTATGGATGGGGAGATGTCCCTAAAAAGATGGAACCTGTTCGAAGAATAGCCTCAAAATTTGATGAGGACGAAGAACCGGATGATTGGGATGAAGACAAGGATTGGGACGAGGAAGACGACGATGAGTTCAGTAAATGGGGTCTTCCTATTATGTCGGGCATCGATGATCTCACTGAAGCCAAATTGAACGTGCTGGATCGGCAGGGACGCACCGAAGAATATCTTGCCCTGTGCAAGAAAGAAGAACGTCATCTGCGTTATGCCCTCAAACTGTGCGATCTCAAGCAAGCAGTAGATGCGGTGAAATACGCCAAAAAGCATCTGACCACTGCCGAAGAGACTCTGGAGGTAGCCCGCCGCTTGCGAGAGTTGCGCCTCGTGGCTGAGGCTATTGAAGTCGGTGAACACGGCATAAAACTGAAAGGATCAAAAGCAGGGCTAGGGGAATGGCTGGGACCTGTGGAAGAGGCGCAAGGACGGACAAAACAAGCGCTGACAGCCTGGTTGGCTGCATTTGTTGAGCATCCATCGCTGGAAACTTATAAGACGATCAAGCGATTGGCTGGTTCAGGCTGGAGAAGTTTGCGCCCGGAGGCGATGGCAAAACTTCGCAAGTCGTATGACAAGCAGGTTTTGGCAGAAGTACATTTGCTGGAAGAAGAGTGGGATGAGGCAATCCAAGTAGCCGAGGGACGCGACGTATGGTATCCCGTTGTCGAAACAGTGGCTGATGGGGTTATGCAGCATCGTCCAGAATGGGTTGCCAAGATCAGTTTGAAGCACGCGGAACGCCTGATGTCCGAGGCCAAAAGCAAGAATTACCCAATTGCCACGGCTTGGCTCAAACGCGTGAAACAAGCTTACAAACTGCTTAGAAAAACGGATGAATGGAAGGACTATTTGGAAGAAACTAGGGGAAAATACAAGCGGAGGCCGGCATTGCAAAACCAACTAACACGATTGTAGTTAGGCTGGTATTTGTTGGTTTTCGATAAACCAGCGATGCAAATGATTGCCCTTTTCCTAAAAGTGTTTTTGGATAATTCGGTTTGTCCTCGGCTAGTTCAGGCAATGAACAGGCAAGAATTTTCCTGCCAAAGATTTTGGAATGCAAATTCATTGCGCCTCATGTATAAAAAGATACGAATTCCGTAATAATGTATACATAAAACATAATTCAGCCAACTACAAATTGCGTCTGTATAGGTTTTATACAATCGGTTTGTGAGGGCAAATCACCTTTACAACCATACTCATTTCAAGTACAAAATAAGTACAGTTGTAAAATGTCATCTGCTGAGGCATATTGGACCAGTCGTACGGGAATTTCAATTCCTTCAGAAAAGGGGGCTTGGATTAAACGTGTACAGGGGCATTCGCCTCGGGTGGCACTTACAAGAACACCACCAACTTCATACTGATCAAACTCATTTTGTATAGGGGAAATCTTCATGTCAAAGAATCGAGAGAGTTCATTTGCATGACCTTCACCACAGTCCGTAATGAAGATCAGAGCTTTTTCGAAACCTTTTGATCCAAAGAGAGGCACCAAGGTTTTTCAATCCTATTGAAAAGGTAATGACCGAGAAAATCGGTTTTACAACCGAAATTTTCGGCCATTATGTTACGGCTTATCATCTCTAACTAAAGTAACGCTCCGTGATTTATGAATGCGAATAGTCCCCAGTCCAGAATTTCTATACGAGGGTCTCAAGTGTAAGTTTTGCGTACTTCATCCAGTGCCTGTAACAAATCATCAAAAGTAATATGTTCATGGTTAAATCCCTCAGCGATTTGATCAGCCAGTTTGTCCACCTGCGAGACTTTTGTCGTAAGCAAAATCGTATCCTCGCCAAGATCAATGAGTGTCAATATTTGACCTTCCTCCAGTTTGTATTTTTTACGCAGACTGGCAGGAAGAGCGGCAGTTCCCTTGCGACGGATTTGTAGCGTAGTCATGGTTTTCCTTTATAGAAATGAGTAAGCGTTCTTGCTGGACGATTGCCTTTGTTGAAATCTTTTTATACCCAATACGCCGGGTGAATAATTGAGGTCATACTGTTTTCTATTTTGTTATGAGGCACCATAAATGATTACTTATTCTCAGATAGTTCCAGCAGTTTGATCCCTTGGTAAAAGTAGAAGAAAGCTTCCGGACTTGTTTTCTTCAGTTTATTGAGTCTGCCGTATTCAGCCTTGGAAATACCCCATGATGAAATGTCAATATTTCTTTGGAATCTCTCAATACTGGTACTTTGTGTCGAGATAAGTCCAGCCAAATACACGACCTTTGATGCGCAAACAATAGCAGTGTCTATCGTAAAGTTCGCCGAGTAAACAAAAGCAACCAGTTTCTTGATTCCGCTTGCTAATTCGATATACTCTCCACCGGCAATTGCTCCACGTGTACCAATCAAACAGGCTGTCTGAAACGAATCCAGGAGAACATCTGTGGGAGTAAGCTCGGGCATTCCACGATAAGACAACTCTTTTGTGGCCGTCCATTCAAAAGTCTTGCATATGAGATCAACATCAGAAACAACATCAAACAATGCACCAATATCGAAAAGCTGCTTCGCCATTTCAATGTCTTTTCCCAACCCATATTGAATTCCGGTGGTATTGGGAGCGAAAGCTGTCAACTTATCTCCTATTAAGCACTCCACCACAGGACAAACTACATCGGTTATCTGTCCTTCAACCGAAAGAATGGGTATGTCTATGTTTACTTTCTGTAATTGTGGGTATGGATTTTCATCAAACAAGATATCCAGCAACACACGACTTTCTTTGTTCTGTATCATGGAGTGAAAAAAGAACTTGTAGTGTTGTTTGGGTAACTCGCCGGGGCGACGATTCTCCTCATAACGGTAGAAAGCACCCTGATCAATTACCGATTCAAAAAACAGAAGGAGGTTTTGCGATTTGGGAAGGACAATGTCAATGTCAATAGAGAATCGACTCGGCTTTCCGAGCAATAGTGTCAGGCATGTGCCGCCCTTAAAAATGAAATCTAGTCCACTCAACCGCAGGTTTTCGACTAGGGTCAAGGCCATGATCATCTTTTCGATCAAGATCGGATCCTTGCCGGCCGCAATCTTCCGAGTCTGCATGATCCATTCTTTGGTCCGGGATTGATTCGAGATCATTGTTTGCTTTTCCGTTGCATTTCGAGTTGTATTCCTGTTTTAGTTTGTATAAATTCCTGTAATGTCTTCCCAGCCTTCCTGCGGCGGGCATATCGAAACATAGTCCTTTGATTCAACCAATAAGTATTAAAAGCGTTTTCGTAGATATTTGATAATTCCGCGCCTTGGAAGGCAAAGAATATGTTTTTGTCTACCAGGATATCCACAAGGGTCTTCTCCAATTTTGGAAAAGGGATATTGTTATGTGTCGTGCGAGGCGCCTCTGAAGTCAAAGGCAACACAATGATTGGACTTGCTTGTGGAAGGATATAATTCTCCATCAGGCTTCGACTGGGATCCAGAAAAACCCGGCCTGTATGTTTTTCCATCAATCGGTTAAAAACTGACTCGCACGCATCTTTGTCAGTTTCGACAAGAATTAAGTTTTGCCCGGGTTGATGGGTCATGAACTCATGCAGTATCATTGTTTCCCAGCATAAGTAGTCCAGGTATGGAAACGTCTTTTGAATGATTTGATGGATCGAAGAAAGCTCCTTAGAAGGTGAATAAAGAAACTTTCTCTTTTTAACTTCTTGTTCTTTAAACGCATACATCCCAGATCCCAGCGGAACGAGGATCTGTTCCTTCTCCAGAGCATACAGAGCTCGCCTAAAAAATTGCTCATTGAAATCATCTGTACGCATCCGATAAAAGCTCCTCAACTCATTTTTGGCAATGGAAACATGCTCAGAAAAGGTAGATTTCAATTCCGGGAGATGCAATTGAGTATAAGTATTTTTCATAGTAACCTCTTTCGTAAAATGGCACTTTTCCATAAATAGTGCCGTTTTACGAAACAAGCCTACTATACCAGAAAATATGCATGGCTGCTACCTACGAAGCACAGATCACAACTTCCTTCTTGACTTGTCTAAAGATTGCTATCCACCGGACTACCTCGCATGTGGGCAGTGTGAATATCCTGATCGGTCTGTGCCAGATAACGCCGCAAAATCTGCAGGTCGGAATGTCCCATCAGTTTTTGCAGGGCAAAGATATCCACGCCGTTACGCAACATCACCAAGGCAAACGCCCGCCGGAAATCGTGCGGAGTGGGAATGGATTTCAGTCCGACCTTTTCCGCGCACCGGCGTAGCAGACAGCGTAACGCGGCATAGGTCATCCTCTCGCCGTGAATGGAGACCCACATGGCAGGGAAGTTGTCATGCCGGTAGCGAAGGTACCCACGAATTGCCCTAATGGTCTTTCGTCCCAGGAACACCATGCGCGGCTTACGCCCTTTGCTCTGACGGATCATCACCGCTCCGGTTGCCATGTCCACATCTTCCAGGTTGATGTTCAGGAATTCTTTCGCGCGAGCGCCAGTATCCAGCAATCCCAGCATCATCGCCTTGTCGCGGACTCCGGAGTAATTGCTTTGGCAGGTTTTCAGAAGTTCATGGATTTCCTCGATCTGGATGGGCTCGATGGGATCAGTCGGCAGTTTCGGCGCTTTGATTTTACGAATCGGGTTCTTCCAACCCTCAGGCATGATCTCTTCCTCTTCGATCCAATACAGCATGGTCCGCAGTGGACGGAAGCAAGCATGTACACCGCCGGGATTGTGCGTCTCGGAGAGTTCAAGTAGATACCGACGGATAAAATCTGGTGTGATTTGAGAAACTTGCGTCAATGCCTGACATTCACAATACTTTAGAAAGTATTGCAGCTTCTTGGTATACAGTTCAATGGTTTCGGGAGAAAGCCTTTGTGATCTGCGGTCGATCAGAAAAGAATCAACCAGAATGGGCAAATAATCCTGCTGGGAAAGTGTGATAAGCCCTTGGTCTTGCGTTTTTAAAGCATACATGGTGATCTCCTTTGTCTAGAGACCACCATACATAAGAAGAGTGTCCCACTTATTTTTGTAGTGCCGAGGGGGAGATTCGGACTCCCGACCAAGGGCTTATGAGTCCCCTGCTCTACCACTGAGCTACCTCGGCGGGGTGAGAGCGCCGCAAATATTACTATGGGAGGATATGTTTGTCAACACGAGCGGATTCTACGAGGGGAGTGGGATATAATCAATCGAAATCAGGAGCCGAATGAAGATTCTCGTCGTCAACAACGATCTTATGGAACGAACGGTCATTCAGCAGGTGTTACAGGTGAATGGTCATGAGGTTGTGATCGCGGAAAATAGCGACACCGCCTGGAAACTTCTGCACAGCGAGGAGATCCGCTTTGTCATCGCCGACCGCATCGGCACCGACATCGACGAACGGGGTTTTATCCGCCGCGTGCGCGATGCGCGCCCCCCTTATTACATTTACATCCTGCTCATCACGCAAAAAGTGCAGGAATCGGACGTGACCACCCCGCGCACCGGCGCGGATGATTATTTGCGCAAGCCGATCGTGCCGGTGGAATTAAAATCGCGTGTGAATATCGGCGAACGCATCCTCAGCCTGGGCGACCGTCTTGTGCAGGCGAAGGATACGCTCGATCACACCGCCATGCTCGACAACCTGACCGGCGCCTTGAACCAGATGGCCTTCATCAACCTGGCGCGCGGCGAGTTGGAACGCGCCCGCCGCAACCAGGCTTCGCTCAGCCTGATCGCCTTTCAGGCTGAAAATTTCAAAGCCATCGTCGACCAGCATGGCAAAAGCATCGGGAACGATGTGTTATCTCTCATCTCGCAAGGGATTCGCGATAAGAGCAGACCCTACGACGGGCTGGGTCGCTACGAAGGCGATATCTTCATCCTCATCCTGCCGGGCGTGGTTGGCGCGGAAGCGGAAAAGGTATCAGAGCGCATCCTCAAAGGCATTGCCAACACCAAAGTAACCTTGCTGGACGACACCGAGTTAAAGGTCAACTTGAGTGTGGGAATCGTTTCCTCCGGGCGCATTACCGCCTCCACCGAGATCGAAGCGTTGATGAGTACCACGCGCGAAGCGCTTGCCCTTGCCAAACGCGACGGGGATAACCAGATCTACACGATCTACGTGTAATCCTATCGCAGAACAACCTGCAAGACGAACAACGCAACCATCCCTGCCAGGATGGTGATCAGCGTATTCCTGCTCGCCCACGCAACGATCGTCGCAAACAACCCTGCCAGCAGGCGATGGTTATCCAGCGAAAGCTCAAGACGATTGGAGCGGATGAATAACTCCGGAAACACAATGGCAGACAGCACTGCTGGGGGAACGTAGCGCAACGCCTTCCGCAACGCTTCCGGGATGTGGAATTTGCCGAACGCGTAGATAAGGCTGAAGCGTGTCCCAAACGTGATCAGGCCGCCCAGTAACATCACAAGCCAAATATTCATTGCTTACCTCACAAAGGTGACAGTCACTTAAAAGCGACTGTCACCTTCTCTCCTCCAAATAAGTTCCAACGGCGATGCCGACCAACGCGGCGACGATCAAACCTAATTTATACGGAAGCGAGTACGCGACAAGCGCGGCGCATCCCGCCGATAACGCCGCCGCCACTGCCGGGCGATCTTTCAAGACCGGCACGACCATCGCGATGAACGTGAGCGGGAGCGCAAAATCCAGCGACCACGAATCGGGGATCGCCGCGCCGAGAAAAATTCCCAACGCGGTGCTGATCTGCCAGATCGTCCACAGCGCCGCCCCCGCGCCGAACAGAAACCAATGACTGAACGGTTGGACGCCTTCATTTTCATAATGAAAGATGCTCGGAGCGTACGCCTCGTCGGTGAGCAGGTAACTCAAAAGCGCCTTCCAGCGTGTGGGAAGAGAAGCAAGATGAGGGGCGAGCGAAGCGGAATAGAGCATGTGCCGCAAGTTCACCACGGCGATCGTTAATACGATGACGAAGCCCGGCGCGGAATCCCTCACAAGTTGGGTGGTGATGAACTGCGCCGAACCCGCAAACACCATCGGAGACATCATCTGCGCCGCGGCGGTGGACAGCCCGGCATCCATGGCAAGCACGCCGTAGATCATGCCGAAGGGAAAGACGCCGACCAATAGGGGAATCTCGGACCGAACGCCCGCCCAAAAATATTTTTGTTGTTCATTCATAGCCGAAAGTATAGCCGAGAATTTTCCCGCCATTACAAGACCGGATTCCACCTCAACGAAAGGAATCCCGCAAGTAGGAATAACAGCAAGCCAAGCGCGTTGAAGAAGGCGCTGATCTCGGTTGTTTCGCGCGTGACGACAAGATAGGTGGGCAGGTTGCGGAATACATCTTGCAGTTCGCGCGCGCTGGTCGCCGCGTAATAGGCGCCGCCCGTCATATCGGCGACCTGCTTCAATGTGACCTCATCCAGTTCCCTGCGGAAGCCTCCGCCCCCGCCGCCGCCAAAACCCAGCCCAAAGCCTGGTCCCCCGAATGGATCGATTTCTGAAAACGCGTCGCCGCAGTTCATTGGAGATGTGTTATTGACTGTTCCGAAACCAATTGTGTACACGCGAATGCCGCGCGCCGCCGCCTGGTTTGCGGCATTGAACGGAGTGGGTCCCGCGTTGTTCGAGCCATCGGTGAGCAGGACGATGATATGCGGCGCGAACTCCCCTTTGGGCAGGGGTTGCGGGGCAGAGTCCGATAGTGTCGAGGGGATGCGGCTGTCAATTTCAGCAATGGCGTCGATGGAGCGGAGGATGGCGCTCCCGATCGCCGTGCGGCGCGCGGGAAGAAGATTCGCGATCGCGTTGACGAGCAAATCCCTGTCTTTTGTGGGCGGTTGGACAAGTTCGGCAAAGCCAGCAAAAGCCACGATGCCGATCTGGGCATCTTCGTTTCGGCTCTGAACAAATTCAGTCGCGGCTTCCTGGGCGGCGATCAAGCGGTTCGGAGGAATATCCGTCGAACACATACTGCGAGAAATATCGAGCGCGAGGATGATCGTGGCGCGGTTGGAGGGAACAACAATATCCGCTGTCGGTCTGGTCAATGCAAGGATCAAACTGGCAATGGCAAACAGGAACAGGATGAACGGCGCGTGTCTTCGCCACTGCGATTGATGCGCCGCCGCTTCCCGCACCAGCGATAGGCTTGAGTAACGGATGACGAAGCGCCTGCGTCGGCGCAAGAGCCACACATACGCAAGAATGAGGAGCGGGATGAGAAACAGCAGATACAACGCGGAGGTCCACAACATGTTCATGCGACCCGCCCAAACCAGAGGAGTGAGAACGCGCCGCCGAGGAGAAAGAACAGAATCCCCAGTCCCGCGAGAATCGAGGTGATTTCCATTTCTTCTTGTTTGATCGCCAACTTGGGCTGAAGATCGCGGTAGATCCGTTGTAAATCCTGTGCATTGCCCGCGTTGTAATACGCTCCGCCGGTGGTCTCTGAAAGAGCGCGCAGGATCGGTTCATTCAATTGTGAGTGGGCGGTGATTCCATCCACGGTAATGGTCGCTCCCTCCAGCGTGCCGATGCCCACCGTGTAAATACGGACGCCAAAGTTTGCGGCAATGTCTGCCGCGGCGACCGGGTCTGGATCCTGGTTATTCTCGCCATCGGTGAATAGGACGATCGCCGAGTATGGATACCAGCCTTCAGGAAGCGCGTCGGCCTGAGGCGCGGTATCCGATTGCGGCTGGGATATTTCGGGGACGGCATTCGCGCTCAAGAACGGCGGATCGCCCGCGTCCACCACGATGGTGTTGAGCGCAACGAGAATTCCATTCCCGACCGATGTGCCTCGACGCGGCACAAGCCGCTCGATGGTGTCAATGATTTCAGTTCGCTCGCCAGTCGGGTTTTGCACGGTGATGCCGCCATCGCTGAACGCGACTACGCCGATCTTTACGCTCGTCGGTTGTTGATCCACGAATTCGAGCGCGGCGGCTTTTGCGGCTTCCATGCGCGTCGGTTTGAGGTCGTCCGCCGACATGCTACCCGACACATCGAACGTGAGGATGACCGTCCCTTCGACGCGCGGCAAACTGATCTTCGCCTGCGGACGCGCAAAAGAAAGGATGAGGATCGTAATGCCAATGAGAAAAAGTATCGCGGGGAGTTGTCGCCGCTTGGATGTTCCGCCCGACGCATCATGCAACACGCCGAAACTCCCCAGGCGCGCGGCGGCTTCGCGTTTCTGTTTTTGGATTCGTTGATACGCCCAAACCAAAAACGGAACGAGTAATAAAAGATAGAGGAGGGATGACCAGATGAAGGACATAAAATTCGGAGATTGGAGACTAGAGATTGGACGACCAGTCTCAGTTTCAAAAAATCATGTCACTCTGAGGGAGCGGGGTTTGCGACCGAAGAGTCTCTTGTTTGGGCGGGAGAGACCCTTCGCTATCGCTCAGGGTGACATGACTTTTAGTTTTTCCTAACCTGTTGCCTCTGCTTCGCAAACTTTACGATCGAGCGAACCAGATCGTCTTCCGTTGAAAGCGACAACACATCCACGCCCGCGCGTCTGAACGCCTCGTTCAAATTTTTCTCGCGTTGTTGCGCCGCGGCGAAAAACCGTTTGCGAAATTTCGCGTCGTGCGTATCTACAAACATCTGCGCGCCCGTCTCGGCGTCTTCCATCATCACCATGCCCACATCGGGCAACTCCTCCTCGCGCGGATCATACAGCCGCACCGCGATCACCTCATGCCGCTGACCCAGCAAGCTCAACGAACGTTCCCAACCCGGCTCGCTGATGAAATCGGAGATGACGAACACCAGCGAACGCCGTTTGATGGAATTCAACACGCTATCGAAAAAGGATTTGAGACTCGTAAACGGCGCGCGAGAGAGACGCGGCTGTTTCATCATATCGTTGATGAGACGCAGCACCTGGATTTTCCCGCCTCGCGCCGGGACCGTGTGCTGGATTCCGCTCCCGAACATCATCGCCCCCACGCGATTCCCGTGACGGGTCAGCAGTCTTGCAAGGACGGTCACAAATTCGGTGAGCATCGTGCGTTTTTCGCGCATCGTTTGCGTCGTGCCAAAATCCACCGAGGGACTCAGGTCAAGCAAGAACCACGCGGTGATCTCGCGGTCTTCGTTGTATTGCCGAATGTACGGCGTATCCATCCGCGCGGTGACGTTCCAATCAATGTAGCGGATATCGTCACCGGGCTGGTATTCGCGCAGGTCGGCAAAGTCCACGCCGAAGCCGTAGAACAGCGTGCGATAGTCGCCCTGCAACAACCCGTCGAGGCGGCGGATGACGTTCCAATCGAGTCGGAGCAACACTTGCTCAGGCGTTGCTGTTGACGTTGACATGTTCATGCAAAGGCACCACAGGGATCGGAATACGGTCGAGGATTTTGTTCAACAAAATATCACCCGTCACATTTTCGGAGAGCGCTTCGTAGGACAACACAATGCGATGACGCATCACATCGAGCGCCATATCCAACACGTCTTGAGGCAGGGCATAGTTGCGTCCGCGCACGAAGGCGAGCGCGCGACCGGTGAGGATCAAATTGATTGAAGCGCGCGGGCTTGACCCGAACATGATGAAGCGTTCCAATTCCTTCAAGCCAACTTCAGATGGTTTACGAGTCGCCGTCACCATGCGGACGGCGTATTCCATCAACGCCGGGTCAACGTACACTTTGTCCACTTCCTTTTGCAGGGCAACGAGTTGATCGGTGGTCAACACTTTTTGCACGGCTTGCAATGCGGCAGTCATCCGCTCGACGATGACGAATTCTTCCGTCGAGGTCGGGTACCCAACCAACACCTTGAGCATGAAGCGGTCCACTTGCGCTTCGGGGAGCGCGTACGTCCCCTCCGTCTCAATGGGATTCTGAGTCGCCAACACCAAAAACGGATTCGGCACCGTGTGCGTCTCGCGCCCGATGGTCACTTGCCGCTCTTGCATCACTTCGAGCAACGCGCTCTGCACTTTCGCTGGAGCGCGGTTGATCTCATCTGCCAGCAATAGATTCGTAAACACGGGACCCAGCGACGTTTCGAATTTGCCCGTCTTCTGATTGTAGATTCGCGTGCCGACCAGATCGGCAGGGACAAGATCGGGCGTGAATTGGATGCGCTTGAACTCGCCGCCAATTGCCTCCGCGAGAGTCTTGATCGCCATCGTCTTCGCCAGCCCCGGCACACCCTCAACGAGAATATGTCCGCGCGCCAGCAACGCCACGATCATCCGTTCGAGCAAATGATCCTGCCCAACGATGACCTTCTTCACCTCGTACAAAACTTTCTCCATCGGCGTTCGGTTTTCAGATGAATTTTGTGCCATGAAATTCTCCTATCTATCCAGTGATTGTGGTCTCGGTACGGGCTACAATGCTTCGTCTTCCACTTCGCCTTCGCTCAGTGTCCGCTCAGCCCTACTCGACCACCGAATCGAACAATTCTCTAATTCTCCCGATTCTCTACCTCCCCACAGTCTCCAGTCTCTAATCTCCAATTACTATTTACCAATTACCAATACCTCAATACGGCGGCGACCCTCCCCCACCTGCCGCCGCTCCAATTGGCACGGCAAACCCGATCCCAATAAAATAACCGTTCTCTCCCGGGCTGACGATCCCCGTGACGATACCGATCACATGCCCATTGCGATTCAACAGCGGACCTCCCGAATTGCCCGGGTTAGCCGCCGCGTCGAATTGGATCAACCCTTCGATCTCCCGGTTACTGCCGGGGATGTGAAACTCGCGGTCGAACCCCGAGATCACGCCGGCACTCATCGAAGCGAACAAACCTAGCGGATGACCCACCGCATACGCCTCATCGCCGATACGCATTGCGCCGGGATTCCCCAACACGGCAGGCGCCCACACTGGCGGCAAACTCTGCGGTTGCAACACGGCGATATCCATTTCGGGGTATTGATCCGCCACCACAGCCACAGACTCACTGCCATCCATAAACAGGATGTGAATCTCGGCGGCGCCTTCGACCACATGCAGGCTGGTGAGAATTTGCCCGCTGTCGTTAAAGATCACCCCACTCCCGAGTGAATCATCTTCGTTATCGTTGGCGTTCGGTCCCTGCGACTCTATCGCCACCAACGAAGGCAGGATGATCTGATACACATCCGCTGAAAATGCGGCGCGCGGCGTGGCAGAGGCAAGCGCGTCGGCGATCGACTGGTTCACCTCAGTTTGAGTAATTTGATTGGATGGGAAAAGAACATAAAACAGACCGATCGCCAACAACGCGGCGCACACCCCCGAAGCGAACGGCAACACCGCCCGCGCCCGACTTCGCAACCTCGCCAACCGTGAAGTATTTGCTTCGGTCATGGTCTTGTGGATTATATGCCCAGACGCCCTCAGCCCGAAAAGATTTACCTTTTTCTCATGTCAACATTTCCACCGCCGCATCGAACAGGATGGATAACCCTTGTTGCGCGGGACGCAGATCAGACGCCATGCGCCACTCGCCTCCATACAACTGGTCGGCAATAGCGAACACCGCCAAGCCTGCGCGTTCATTCGCCCTAGCCACCGCCAGCATCGACGCCGCTTCCATCTCCACGGTAAGGATTCCCTGTTGTTGGTGTTCAAGCACATCCTTGCGCAATTCACGAAAGGGAGCGTCGGTCGTCCACGTGACGCCGAGCTGATGAGATCGATTTTGTTTTGCGAGAATTTGACTGATGCGTTGCGCCATCGCCTGTGAAGAATCAACAGTCCGCTGCGGCGGAAGATAGTGTTGCGAGACGCCCTCGCCGCGAAGCGCGCTCGTCGCAATCACGAGACTGCCAGTGGAAAGCCCGGGTTGTAATCCGCCAGCCATACCAATCAATATGAATTGCTGAACGCCGAGCGCGGCAAACTCATCGGTCAACCCGCCGATGACCGGGGAGCCGATGCCGAAGTTTGTGGAGAGGGCAATGCGTCCGTTCGCGCGTTTGAGGAGATAGAAATCGCCAAGGAAACCTTTGACCTGCTTCACCGAATACCTTCGCAGGACATAATTGGCAAGGCTTTGTTGCGGGGCAAAGATGACCGCGCGCGGAGGCGGAAACTCGGGGAGTTGCCCGTTGGCGCGACGATAAGCGAGAAGAGTGGCGGGGGTGAGGATGGGTTGGGATGTGGAGGGCATGGTTTGGCAGTAATGACTAGGGACGATGGACAATCGACGATAGACAATCGTTTATGGTCGCAGGTCAAAGGTCGCAGGATGGCTTGCGAGGATGAAGATGACCGCTTGAATTATCTCACCGATCAGCGCGGCGTAGACGACGCCTTGAACTTGCAACATGGGAATGAGCCAGAGATATAACGCGATGGATATTGCTAGTGAAATAGCTGTCGCTTTGACGAGAACGGTTTCGCGTCTCTGAGCAATGAGGTGGTAGGAGAGGAACGAGGAAACTGTGTAGGGAATCAAGCTCCAGCCGAATAGGGCGAGTAGATTGACAGCGGGGAGGAAGCCGTCGCTATAGAGGATGACGATGATGTGTTTAGGGAACAGGCTGAGCATGATCGCCATGAGGAGGCTGACGAACATGAGGAGGATAAATCCTATCCGAAAGGAGCGCGCCGCTTCAGGCGCGCGGCGCGAGATAACGGGGAGCAACGCGCCAAGGATGGCGTAATGCCCAAGTTTGAGTCCGTCTACGATGCGGGCGGCGGCGGAGAAGATGCCAGTGGCTGAGTCGCCGAGGAGGATGGAGGTGGTGAGCACACCGAGGCGTTGCGAGAGGACGAGGAGCATCGTTAACGCGGCGAAGGGGAGAGTCAGTTTGAGGAGGGGAAAAATGTTTGGGAAGGGAACCAGGTTGAAGTCGGGAAGCGAGGCGTGGCAGAGGAGGTAGGAAAAGGCGGCGGTGAGGAAATGTCCGATGAGGAGAGAGAGGATGAGGGTGGAGATATCCGAAGAAAAAAACGCGGCGAGGAGTTGAAGAATGCCATGGATGAGGCTGAGGGCAAGGACCAGATCCATGCGTTCGCGCGCGCGGAGGGCGGCGGTGGCAATGGAAAAAAGGGCGAGTGGGAAAAGAGCAAGAGAATAGAGAAGAAGCGGCGATGTGGGTTTGAGGATGAATGTGGCGATGACCCACAAGGCGGAGAGTGTGAGTTGTAGCGCGAACGCCTGCGCGATAAGTTGCGGCGTGGGCGCGCGGTTGAGTTCTCGAATGAGGGTGGTGTCGGTGCCGAAGTTGGTGAAGGTATTGCCGAGCAAAATGATCGCGGCGATGAAGGTGAATTGCCCAAAGTGGACGACGCCGAGGCGGCGGGCAAGCAGGGCAATGAACAGGATGGAAAGCGCTTGCGCCGCGATGCGGGCGAGGAGGAGGTAGAGGGCGTTGCGTTGAAGGCGAGATATCATTTCAAAGCAAAAGACACGAAGCGCGCCAAGTTTATAGGTTAGGGTTTTCGCTCACAGGCGGGCTGTGACCGCCGTATGTATCCGCGAAGCGACGGTCACAGACCGTCTTAGAACAGTAAAAGCGAAAGTTTTGTAGGTATTAAACCTTCTGATCCTTTACGCCCTGCGTGGCGCAAGCTTTTATCTTTGCCGAAGAGTTACGATGGTGAAGTCGCCCCAGTATTTGAATGGGAATTTCGATTCGACCAGGTCGTCTAGTTTGCCGAGGAGGTCGAACATACGCGGGCGTTTGATGGCGAAGTCTTTGTTGGTGGCGGGCGGCGTGGCGACCGACAACGCGCGGATCGATTCGATTTGGAAGCCAGCCCCCCAGGCTTGGGCAACTTGTTTGGGCGTGTAATAGTAAACAGGGTAATGGAGTCCTTCTTTGTGCACGGTGGACTTCCCGCGAAAGCGGCGCGTGGCGAGTTTGAATCGTCCGCGCAGGAGCATGGCTGATTCCCACAGGCAGAAGGGCGGCATGAGCGCCCAAATAATTTTGGCGTTGGGTTTGAGCGCCGGGCGGACTTCATCGGCGACAAGTTTTAAGTCGGCGACACAGTTCAAGCCGCCGAAGTTGGAGAACGCGCAATCGAATTGGGTTTTGCCGAGTTTGCCGAGCGCGGTGTAGGAGAGATGTTCGAAGACGGCTTTGTTTTGCAAGCCAAGTTGTTTTGCTTTTTCAGCGGCGCGTTGTAACATGCCGTCTGAAATATCCACGCCGTGGACGGTGTAGCCATGCTGAGCGAACCAGAACGCATCGGTGCCTGTGCCGCAGGCAAGGTCGAGGATATGCGAGTTTTTCGGCAGTAGCGAGGCGACGTGGGCGTAAACCTTGCGCCGCATCCGTTGGAGGTTGGGGTTGTTTTCGATGAATTCGTCGTATTTGTCGGCGTTGCGGTTGTAGGCTTCGGCGACGGTGGCAAAAGGGGTGTTCGATAGGTTGTTCATTTCAAGTTCCTCGTTTGTTACTGCTTGTGTCGGCGAGCGGACACGGATCACCAAAATCAGGCTGGGGCTAACGATTCACTTTCCTGCCACGCTTCTCCAAACCACATTCAAGGTTTCGAGGGCGGTCATGCGATGGATTCCTCTTGCTTCATCGGTGAGGTAGATGTCGCCTTGCAGGGGGCGGTCATCGCGCGTGTAGAGTCCGCGATTGGGGAGGTCTGAAACTGCCGCCCAAAAATTCCATAACGGCAGATCATATTCAGAGGCGAGCAGAGCCATGTCGCGGTTGACGCGTTCGTCTTTTTCGCGGTTGTCGGCTTTTGTGGCGAGAATGGGGATAACACCTTCGTCAAGCAACTGCTCGATAATTCTTCGCAAATAGTCCGTGTTGCGCGATTCGAAATGTGTACCGATCTGAATGATGACGAACGACGGGCGGTGAATCCGCAGTTCGCATTCGACGGGCGTTTCGGCAAACGTGCAATCGAATTTTCCCTGATGCCATTGAATCCATAACAACGCGCCTGGGGTTGTGCCGTCTTGCGCGGTCGGGCTTTCACGATTGAACGAGCCGCGAAAATTGTCTACGGTCTCTTGCAAGTCGGGGGATAAACTTTGGTACAACGATTCGTCCGTTTCAAAGACGCCGAAAAATTCAGCAGGTCGCGCCTGGCAATCACCGAACAATGAAAACGCGTGAGGGTCGTTGCCGAGGGACAGACCGCGTTCATAAACCTTTCGCAAACTTGGGTCAATGTTTGTTGGGATGATGGGCATGTCTTGCCAATCGAGAATTGGAGAATTAGAGAATTGAGGTGTGGAGGTGAAAGAATTGGAGACTGGAGATTGGAGACTTTCAGTTGGTAATTGGGGAGTAGTAATTTGTAATTGTGGTGTTGTGGTTGGAGATGGGCGCGTTGCAATTTGAGCCGCTGGAGGGGCGAGAAAGGTTGAGGTGGGTGAATCAATTTGAGGAGTAGAAAGAGGCGTGGCGGTCGCACATGCCGTCAACAATACGCAGTACGAAATCCGCAGTATCCATTTCATTGTGTCAGAGTATACAAAAGTTATGTTAAACTTTCGGCATGACTTACCAAGGACTCATCCACAAGTACGGACATCTGCTTGACCTCCCGCCTCACGCTTCCGCAAGCGCCGTCAGCCTGCTCGAGGGGCGGACGCCTTTAATCAAGGCTGACAATTTGTCGCGGCACCTCGGCGGCGGGCCTTCGACAAGCTCAGAACGGCGGTTTGAATTGTTCATCAAATACGAGGGACTCAACCCGACGGGCTCGTTCAAAGATCGCGGCATGACGGCGGCGGTGAGCGAAGCGCTGGGGCGCGGCGCAACGACGGTGATCTGCGCGTCGACAGGCAACACTGCCGCATCTGCGGCGGCGTACGCGGCGCGGGCTGGGATGAAATCCATCGTGTTGATTCCGCAGGGCAAGGTGGCGGCGGGGAAACTCGCGGGCGCAATTGCTTATGGCGCGCAAGTGATTCAAATTGATGGCTCGTTCGACGACGCGTTGACGATGGTGGTTGAGATCACGAACAAGCATCCAATCTGTTTGGTGAATTCGATCAATCCGTATCGCATCGAGGGACAAAAGACTGCGGCGTTCGAGATTGTTGACGAGTTGGGCTCCGCGCCCGATTGGTTGTGTTTGCCTGTTGGGAATGCGGGAAACATCACATCGTATTGGGCGGGGTTCAAGCAGTATTGCGGGCTGAAGTCACAAGATAGCGAATTGAGGTCTCCACAAAATAGCGGACTGAAGTCCGCAATCCTATCCCTGCCGAAGTTGTTGGGTGTTCAAGCGGCGGGCGCGGCTCCGTTGGTGTTGGGACATGCTGTTGAAAACCCTGAAACGGTCGCGACGGCGATCCGCATCGGCAAGCCCGCGCGCGGAGAACAAGCACTGCAAGCGGCGGAAGAGTCGCAGGGGCGAATCATCGCGGTGAGCGACGAGCAAATTTTGGAGATGCAAAAGTTGCTGGCAAAACTTGAGGGGATTTGGGTCGAGCCTGCGTCGGCGACGGGGTTGGCGGGGTTGGCGGCGGAGATAGAAAGTGGAAAGTTGAAGGTGGAGGGACTGAGGGTGGTTGCAGTTTGCACGGGGCATGGGTTGAAAGATTCCGAGATCATCACGAGGGATATGCAGAAGCCGTTGGTCGTACCGCCGAGGTTGGAGGCGTTGGAAGAGGTTATTTTGGGAAAAACCTTTTAAACACAAAGGGCACGAAGGTCACTAAGTTTAAACGAATGACGGTCGAAAAGCCTTTCCGTAGATTTGCTTTTGGTTTGCTTTTGATCTTCCTTTGTGCACTTTGTGTCCTTCGTGGTAAAAGAGTTTATGAAATTCACCATCAAAGTTCCCGCTACATCTGCCAACTTGGGACCAGGGTTCGATACCCTCGGTCTGGCATTGGATTTGTGGAATGAGACGACGATTACATCGGAGAAAGAATTTTCGGTGCAAGTGACAGGCGAGGGCGCGGGGAGACTCGCTTCGGGAAAAAATAATCTCCTCGTCCGCGCGGCGCAGAGGGTGGCGGAACGCGTGGGGAAGTCGCTGCCGCCGTTTCATGCGGAGTGCGTGAATCGAATCCCGTTGTCGTCGGGGATGGGGTCGTCGTCCGCGGCGATATTGACGGGGTTGTTGGCGGGGAACGCGTTGCTGGAGAATCCGTTCTCGCGGGAGGAGATTTTGAATCTCGCGTGTGAAATGGAGGGGCATCCTGATAACGTCGCGCCTGCGATGATGGGAGGCTTGGTCGTGTCCACGGTGGAGGATGGAAAAGTTATTGCGCGGCAAATTTCCGTTGGGATGAATGTGCATGTCACAATCGTATTGCCAAATTTCTACCTCCCCACCAAACAAGCGCGCGCGGCATTGCCGAAGAAAGTTTCGATGAGGAATGCGATTCACAATATCAGCCGCACGGCATTGATCGTTGAGGCGTTTAGAAATGGAGATTTGGATTTGCTCGGCAACGTGATGACCGATAAATTGCATCAGCCGTATCGGTTGAAGTTGATCCCTGGCGCGGCGTCCGCGATGGAGGCGGCGAAAGAGGCTGGGGCGAGCGCGGTCGCGCTGTCGGGAGCGGGTCCAAGTGTGATCGCGTTTTCCACGGGTGAGGCAGGCGTCCCACAAGGGGATGCTATAGGCGAGGCGATGAAGCGCGCGTACGAGGCGGCGGGAGTCGAGGCGCGGATATTTCGTCTAGGGGTGGCGAGTCGAGGGGCGGAGTTGGAGAAGAGAGAGTAGAGAGTGGAAAGTAGAACGTAGAGATTGGAGATTGGAGGCTGAGGAGAATTAGAGAATTGGTTGAGGGGTTAGGGGTGATTCCATTCTTTTGCGAATTTTAGAATACGCGGGCGGATGTACCAGGCAAAGGGGTCGGCTACAGGACGGCGGTCTTTGATGAGTTGCATCGCTTCTTGGGGCGCGTACCCTTGCGCGATGAGGATGCACGCGCCCATCGCGGGCCCGCGGTGACGACCGTAGGCGCAGTGAGCATACACTTTGCCGCCGGCTTGAATCGTTTCGAGGGCGGTTTGCGCGCCGCGCATCAAATTGTGGATGGGAATTGGAAAGAAGGGGCTGTCGATCGAACGGAGCCAGAGAGTGTCGATCGGTTGACTATGAGCATCGAGCGAGGGTCCGAGGGTGAAGCGCATGTTGATGATGAGTCGAACGCCGAGGTCGCGCAGTCGATCATAGTCGCGTTGGAATGGCATGTTGCCGACAAACAGGTTGTCGGTGATCTGAGAGATATTCATGCGGGGAATCGTATCATAATTTTTTCTTCCTACCAGCGGGCGGAATCCTGCTACAATTTCGACAATCAAAATCTCAGCCACGGATACTTCGACACGCTCAGTACAAGTTTCACTGATTTTCACGGAAATAAAGAAGAATAATCAGTGTCAATCCGGGTAATCCGTGGCAAAAAAGGAATCCTCCATGACTCAAACAACCAACGCCATCGTCATCGGCGCGGGCGTGATGGGCGCCAGCATCGCCTTTCACCTCGCCGAGCGCGGACTCAAGCCCGCCATCCTCGAACGCAAAGTGACCGCTTCGGGCGCGACAGGTCACTCCAGCGGACTCGTCCGTATGCACTACGACCTCGCCGCTGAATCTAAATTGACATTCCAAAGTTATCAAATCTATTTCAACAATTGGAAAGAACGCGTCGGCGGCGAATGCGGCTTTCAGCAAACAGGCTTCATCCAGATCAATTCGCGCGAGGAGGAGGCTCAACTGCGCGGCAACGTCGCCAACCAGCAGAAAATCGGGATCAACACATCGGTCATCACCGCGAAAGAAGTGAAGGAACTCTTCCCCGATCTCGCCACCGATCATTTTGATTACGCCGCCTACGAACCCGACTCGGGCTACGCGGACGCGACGCTCACCACAAATTCGTTCATCGAAGCCGCCAAGCGACTCGGCGCGACGCTGATTCAAAATTGCGAAGTGACTGCCATCCGTACAATGGGAGGTAAAGTGATCGGCGTTAGCACGAATCAAGGCGACTTCGACGCGCCGATCATCGTCAACGCGGCTGGGGCATGGGCAAAGCATGTCGCGGGGCTGGCAGATCTCCAAGTCCCGATCGAAACGTGGACGCACGATGTCGCGTTCCTGCATCGTCCGCCGTCGCTGGGACGAATCCCTGCGGCAATTGATCTCGCACTCGAGTGTTACTTCCGCCCCGAGGGCAGCGCGCTCATCCTCGCCGCGGGTGTGGATGAATCCATGCGCAACGATCCGCCCGACGAGGAAGACCAAACGCCGACGCCCACCTTCGTCGAAAAATTGATAGACATCATGGTTCAGCGCATTCCCAAGATCGAGCAGAGCGGCTTACATTCGATCCACGTTGGGCGCGACGGCATCACGCCCGATCAGCGCGCGATCTACAGCGGCACGGACCTTGACGGTTTTTATCTCGCCTGCGGGTTGAGCGGCACGGGATTCAAAACGTCACCTGCGGCGGGCGCGAGTTTGGTTGAGTTGATCCTCGATGGCGCGCCGAAGACGGTGGATATCACGCCCTTCCGATTCAGTCGCTTCGCGGAGGGGAAGTTGATCGAAGGGGAGTTTGGGTATGGGAATATTTGGAAGTAGATGGAAAACAAACTGGACCCATGAGGAGGCAGGTTCGGTTTCAAAAAGCAGTTTCTTACATTGAGTTTTGTCATTGCTTCTCTCATCTCAATTTCTTTTTTCGTAAACCGAATACTTGTGCTAAACTTGAGTAGAAAACTATTCCCACTTGAGAATATCTTCTATGCCCACAAACTATGCAAAAACATTTGAACAACTTGAGGCAGTCGCGTCAAAATTCTGGCCTCCTGAACTTTCAGAAATCGAATCAAGGTTAAGCATTATTCCACTTTTGTTAGAAACTCAAGACGAGTTCATCAACATCATTAGCATTAAAACTCCAAGTCTCGAAAAATTATTTACAGTTATTGAATCAGCAACCTTGCCTGCAAATATATTCTTGAAGCATCTTGTCATACTTGCAGATTTTGGTGGCGAAATGCTTCAAAGGGTCAGTGCTGAATTTGAAACTCTTTTCCCATCGAGCGAATTACATTATTTATGGCTTGGAGAACAAAGAACTTATACGTTTGTTGCGGTACCGAACCGAAACTTCAACAACAAGACACTAAGAATTGACGGCAAGGAATTATTCAATAACCATCCCCTTGATGACTTACAGAAAGACGCTATTGCTTTATTACTATTTGGAAGCGCATACAGCGACGAAAATCAAGAAGTGGCTTCCGCTTTAGCAAAATGTGAAGTTGGCGAGTACTTGGGTAGGAGAAAAGAATTAGCTACATTTATAAGACAACGATATATTTGGGTAAGTCGTATTACTGGAGGCGCAACTTCCAACAATCTTGGACAAATTGCCCAAAGATTTGTAGCTGAATTTATTTCTGAACATTTAGGTTTAGAAAATATCGAGGTCCAGCCTGGAGGCAGATTGCCAAATGTTACTCACACTGATAGCGCAACAGGAAGGATGACATCGTTCGATATTGTTGTTACTGATGGTAGAAAATATGTCGCTATAGAAGTAGGTTTCCAAGTAACGACAAATAGTGTAATTGAGCGCAAGGCAGGGCAAGCACAAGCCCGCTATGAGCAAGCAAAGAAGGCAGGGCATAAAATTGCTTATGTTTTAGATGGAGCAGGCAATTTTCAACGAGAAACTGCCCTGCGAACTATATGTTCTTACAGTCATTGCACAGTTGCATTTTCACGAAGCGAACTTGAAGTATTGTGTGAATTTTTGAGAGAGCAATTCTGAAATGCCCCATTTCGCCGAAAATAGCAAGCCTTTAGAAATCATACATTTCCTTGCGACTAGTCAAGATAAATTCATCTCGGCTTTCAAAGGTTTAAGTGATGTTTGCTTTGTCGTTCTGCCAGCCTGCCAAAGCGTTAGTCAATTTGACCAGCCATTACAAGGGGTTGGAGAGTTAATAGCCAAGGCATCTAAGAATCTTGGAGACACAGCGACTTTGGTTGTAGTGGGTGAAGTTATTGACCTTGTCCAAGTTCAATCTCAGTTACCAAACAATATAATGTATCAACATTGGATAGCAATAAAACGAGAAACTGCAATTGATGATGGTAAAAAACGAAGGCTACCAAGCCAGCATTTTGGAGCATTAGTTTATACTCGTTACAAGGCTTCTCTACGGCACATCAAAACACGACTTGAATACACTTATTGCCCAGTTTGTGATAAAACAACAAAAGATTACGGTGGCAAGAAACATACTTATCACGAAGCAGGAACTCTTATTTCTGATGTTTGGCGAGATATTGATTGTGAGCTTAATGGCGACTTAAGCCCAATGTTTAAGCGATTTTCAGACTTATTTGGCTTGGAGCCTTACAAAACATTAACTGTAATTGACGCCAAACCGCTAGGGCTAAGTCGCCAAGTTAAGCCAATCTTCCATTTTGAGTTTCACGATAATCCATTACCGCAGGAATTGACTAACAAGGTCTTAAATGATGACTGCCTTAAGAGATTAAGTCAGATTCCAGATAACTCTATTGATTTCGCATTTGTTGACCCACCTTACAATCTAAAAAAGAAATACTCTGGCTACTCAGATGACTTAGACATTCAGGAGTATTTCAAGTGGTGCGACTCTTGGATTTATGAATTGTCTCGTGTTCTAAAGCCAGGACGAACTCTAGCCCTATTGAATATTCCCCTTTGGTCAATAAGACATTTCCTATACATGCAAACTGTCCTGAAATATCAAAATTGGCTCGTTTGGGATGCTTTGGCTTTTCCAGTTCGCCTGATAATGCCTGCACATTATTCTATTCTCTGTTTTACCAAAGGCGAATCTAGGGAATTACCATGCTACACAGGAGAGTCCACACATATTCGATTGCCGAGCACACCTAAAACCTTTAATGCGTTTGAGCCCTTGGCTAGCGATTTTTGCCTTCGTGAAAACTGCGTTGATACTCGAATAGCAGCCAAAATTAATGACAAAACAACACTAACTGATATATGGAGCGATATCCATCGCCTCAAGCATAATAGTAGACGGGTTGATCATCCAACACAATTGCCACCACATTTGATGTACAGAGTTATTTCAATTTTCACAAAACCTAATGAAATTGTATTAGACTGTTTCAATGGTTCAGGCACAACAACTTTAACAGCCCATCAACTTGGAAGAAGGTATATTGGCATCGAAGCATCAGATAAATATTGGCGATTATCAAAAGAAAGACATCAAGAAATTCGTGATGGATTAGATCCGTTCCGAAAAATGGAAAGAGTTCTAACTAGCAAAAACAGCCCTGTTCCACGATTAGAAAAACAAGTTTATAGAGTTCCCAAAAAAACCCTACAGCTGGAGGTAAAACGGGTAGCTGGTGAAATTGGTCATATTCCATCGCGAGATGAACTTGTTAAATTTGGAAAATTTCCAATTGAATATTATGATAAATATTTTGTAAGTTGGGGTGAAGTTACTGCCGCAGCTCGAACTACTGGAATGACCGAAAGAAGGAACGGTAATAACGGTCACGAAACTACTCAACAATTACAACTACTTGAAGGCAAAAAAGCGAAAACGCAAGACCGCTGAAGTTGAAGAATAACGTCTAAGAAAACCTAATAATCCTTATTGTTCATCAAAACTGGACAGTGAGTAGAGGGACTGACCTCACCCAGATAATGGTGATTGATCGGTGTGTCGGTTTGACCTATCCCCCCGCCCGCTTCGGCAGGCTCAACGCGGCGCTTCCCAAAGGGGAAGGGGGCTGATCGGTTGATGGTTAAGTTTATTGTCCAAAGATAAAATTTGTTCGATGTGGACTGGGCTTCTCCCCCTTGGGGGAGCGGGGTCGTTTTGCGCGAACAAAATACCTCTGTCGTCGCAGTCCGAGACTCTTCGGTTGCTATCGCTTCCTCAGAGTGACATGATATGGGCGAATTTGCCTCCGCTTGACAGCGCTATCAACTCGGACTATTCTTGCAAACCATGAAAAAACTTGCTCAAAAACTAAAAAATGACCGCTATACCTACCGCGTGACCTGGTCTGAGGAAGACGAGGAATACGTTGGGCTTTGCGCGGAATTTCCAAGCCTGAGTTGGTTGGAACCTACACCCGAAGAAGCCTTGAAAGGTGTTCGCCAAACGGTTGCCCAAGTCGTTGCTGATCTAAAAAAGACCGGAGAACTCGCGCCCGAGCCAATAGCCGTTAGAAAATACAGCGGCAAGTTCATGGTGCGCGTCCCGCCTGATTTGCATCGGCGGCTTGTGCTGGAAGCGGCGGAATCGGGCGTTAGCTTGAATCGTATTGCTAGTGACAAGTTGAGTAAGCAAGAGGCTTAAACTGAAACGGGACTGTGTTTGATCACAGTCCCGTTTTTGATTCATGATCTCACCTTACGCAGAACGTCCCGCAGGTTTGGCTGGAAGTGTCATGTTTTGTGAGAAAACCCTTCGTTGAATTCAGGACAAGCCTGCGGAACGGTGTAACATCAATCATGATTTTTTACCTGCTTGACAGCCCTGTCAATTCAGACTATTCTTCCGACCTATGAAAAACATCCTGCAAAGGCTCAGAGGCATTCTGTCAAAGAATGTTTCGGCTGCTGATTACAGAAAACATCTCTCCGAGAAATACGGAAAGTTTGTCGCGGAAGAATATCTCGAAAAGCGCGCTAAACGCGCAAACATGACGAAATTTCAAAAGGCAATGTCGAAAGTGGCGAAAGTCCCACCGCCTGTGTATGACCGTTTGGAAAAATAAAACGGGACTGTATTCAGCCACAGTCCCGTTTTTGATTCCATGTAAAAGACCTGAGTTCTTTGAGAACTCGGAGGTCTCGTTGACTAGAACAACTTCAACACCGCATCACTCGCCCATGCAAACAGAAATTGCGGAACGAAACTTACTACAACTGTCACTAACGCGGTGACTAGAGTGGTCATGTCGAGGAAGGGTTCGCGTTCGGTAGCGGGTTCGCCGTCTTTCATGTACATGATGACGACCACGCGCAGATAGTAGAATGCCGAGACGAGGGAGGTAAGCACGCCGATGATGGCGAGCCAGACGAAGCCCGCATCTATCACGGCGCGGAAGAGGTACAGTTTGCCGATGAGTCCGATAGTGGGAGGCAGACCGATCAGCGAGAGCATGAAGATCGCCATGGCGGCGGCGAGGGCGGGATGTTTCTTTGCGAGACCCGCGTAATCGTCCAATGCCAAGCCTTTGCCTTCTTTTTTCTCCAAGGCAATGACCACGCCCCACGCGCCGAAGTTGGTGAACACATACGCGACGAGATAGAACAAGCCAGCAGCGACTGAAGTCGCTACTACTTTATCATTGCCATACGGGACGAACGCCATGAGGATGTATCCCGCGTGTGCGATGCTGGAGTAGGCGAGCAGACGTTTGATGTCGGTCTGCGCGATGGCAACCACGTTGCCGACGATCATCGTCGCGGCGGAGATGACCCAGAACACGTCGGTCATATCGGCGGCGATGGAGGGGAAGGCGGTGGCGAACACGCGCAACAATGCGGCAAAGCCCGCGATCTTCGCGCCAGAGGACATGAACGCGGTCACTGCGGTGGGCGCGCCTTGATACACGTCGGGGGTCCACATGTGGAAGGGGACGGCGGCAACCTTGAAGCCGAATCCGATGAGGAGGAGGGCGGCGCCGATGGTTAGAAGCAGACTGCCCGTCGAAGAGGAAGCGGCGGTCACGATGGCGAAAATGTTGGTGGTGTGAGTCGCGCCAAAGATGAGAGCAATCCCGTAGACGAGGAATCCAGAAGAGAACGCGCCGAGCAAAAAGTATTTGAGTCCCGCTTCTTCCGATTCGGTTTTATCGCGCGTGAATGCGGCGAGGACGTAGAGCGGGATCGATAGCAGTTCGAGCGCGAGGAAGACGATGATGAGGTCGGTGGCTTGCGCCATGAGCATCATGCCGACGACGCTGAAGAGGAGCAGTGTGTAATATTCGCCGCGCTCGATGCCCATGCGTTTGACGTAGCCGTAGGCGAGCGCGACGCCGAGCAAGCCGCTGACGAGGAGCAACGCGTTGACAAAGATCGAGAAGCCGTCGAGCGTGACCATGCCGTTGAAGCCTGTCACTTCGTTGCCGATCTGCGCGATGGTGTAGCCAAGTGTGACGGCAAGACCCAGCGCGGAGAGCAGAGCGGTGATGCCTTTGCGAGTCTTCGGGATGAAGAGGTCGAGGAGCAATAGCGCGCACGCCCATACGGTGAGGATGGTGACGGGGAGGATGGTGGTGAGGTCGGATTGATTCATGTTTTAGCCACAGATTTACCCAAAGGGTACGATGTCACGGATTGGCACGAATTTTTTCTTTCTGTTTCAAACGGTGGTCGAGACGCACGCAGTCGAGACCACACATTTGTTATCAAATTTTTACTTGTTACTGGTGGTCTCGATACGCGCCTTCGGCGCACTCGACCACCGATGTATGGATGTTACGGTAGCGGCAACGTCCCAACGAGATGATTGACGGCGGGCGCGATGAGGTTGAAGAACGGCGCGGGGTATAAGCCGATCCAGAAGATGAGGATCAACAGCGGAACAACGGTGACGATCTCGCGCCAGTTGAGGTCGCGGATGGCGTGCCCATGCTTCTTTGTCTCTTCGACAACTTCGCCTTGCGGACCCATGAACATTTTTTGGAACATGTACAAAATATAGATCGCCGCCATGATGACGCCAAGCGCGGAGATCGCCGCAAACCAGACGTTGCCCCAATAGAAGACTCCGTTTTGTCCCGCGCCCCATGCGCCGAGCAAAATAGTGAACTCGCCGACGAAGCCGTTGAGACCGGGCAAGCCCATCGAGGACAGCGACACGATGAGGTAGATCGCGCCGAAGACCGGCATGATCTTCCACAAGCCGCCGTACACTCGAAACTCGCGCGTGTGAGTCTGTTCGTAGACCATGCCGACGAGCAAGAACAACGCGCCCGTGCTGATACCGTGATTGATCATCTGCAAGATCGCGCCTGCGATGCCTTCGGGGTTCAACGCGAACAAGCCGAGCATCACAAAGCCCAAGTGACTCACGGACGAATACGCGACCAACTTCTTGATATCGGGCTGGGCGTACGAGACCGCCGCGCCATAGATGATCCCGATGGCGCCGAGCAGGGCGATCCACGGGGCGGCTTGGAGAGTCGCTTCGGGGAACAAGGGGATGTTGAAGCGCACGAAGCCGTAGGTTCCCAGCTTCAACAGCACGCCCGCCAAGATGACCGAGCCAGCGGTGGGCGCTTCGACGTGCGCGTCGGGCAACCACGAGTGCAGGGGCCACATCGGCACTTTGATGGCAAACGCGGCGGCGAAAGCGATGAACAACCACATTTGAATATTGGCAGGGATGCCTCCTTGCGCGATCAGGTCGGGAAGGGAGAACGTCTTGCCGTGAATGCCGAGCCACAAAATGGCGAGCAGCATCAAAATGGAACCCGCCATTGTGTACAAGAAAAATTTCAGAGCGGCGTAGATGCGGCGCGGTCCGCCCCAGATGCCGATGATGAAATACATCGGCACGAGCGTGAATTCCCAGAAGATATAAAAGAGGAACAGGTCTTGCACGAGGAACACGCCGTTCATACCGATCTCGAGCAAGAGGAAGAAGATCATGTATTCTTTGACGCGCTCTTCGACAGCCGTCCACGTGGAGAGGATCGAGATCGGGGTGAGAAGCGTGGTCAGTAAAACGAGCAGGATGCTGAGCCCGTCAATGCCGAGGAAGTATTGGATGTTCCAACCCGCCACCGTGATCCAGTCGTACCGGGCGACCAGTTGCAAGTCGGTGTTCGAGGCGTTGAAGCGTCCCAACACCCACAACGAGATGACGAACGTCACGATCGAGACGACCAGCGCCGTCCAGCGCATCGCGTTCTTGTTTCCGCTGGGGATAAAAAGCAGAATCAAAACTCCAACCAGCGGGAAGAATGTGAGAAGGGTTAGCGGTTGCAAAATAAATTCCATGTTCAATCCTTTAGGTCAAAAGTCGCAGGTTGAAAGTCGAAGGTCAAACAACGCGACTTTCGACTTTTGACCTTTGACTATTTCATGATCAAATATCCAAGAATAAGCACAACGCCCAATAAAATGGACAGCGCGTACGAGCGCACGAATCCGTTCTGGACCTTACGGAGGGTCGCCGCTAGGGACTGGGTCCACGTCCCCAAGCCGTTCGCGAAAGCGTCAATGCCTTGCTGATCGGCGTATTTGTTCAAGCCGATGAAACTGATCCAGTTATACGCGCCCATGATGACCTTCTCGTGGAACCAGTCATGCCAGAAGCGCCAGTCAATGACTTCGGCGACAAAATAGGAAAGCTTGATATACGGGTTGATGAACAAGAGGTGATAGAGTTCATCCACCCACCATTTGTTGTTCATCCCTTTGAATAAGAGACCAAGCGACGCGAGCGGATCGGTCTGACCTTTTGCGAATGGTTTTCTCGCATAGATCAGCCATGAGATCAAAATAGCGAGCAAAGCCAGAACAGTCGAAACGCCCGCCACTTGCAAATTCAACGGGAGCGATTCCACTTCGCCGAGCGTGTGTTCGAGCCAATGACCGAGATTGTGGAAACCTTCAAACGGAAGGTTGAGCGCGCCGCCTAGCACCGAAAGCGCCGCCAAAATCATCAACGGGACGGTCATCACTTTTGGGCTTTCTTCCGCGTGCGCCGCCGCTTCGTGACGCGGCTCGCCGAAGAAGACCATCCAAATTTGACGTCCCATGTAGAAGGCAGTGAAGAACGCGGCGAGGGTCAACAACCAATACGCGACCTGATTGTGCATGCTTGCATCGAGCAAAATTTCATCCTTCGACCAAAAGCCCGCAAACGGAGGGATGCCAGACAAAGCCACCATGCCAGCCATATATACCCAGAAGGTGACGGGCATGGTCTTGCGAAGCCCACCCATATTGCGCATGTCGCCGGGGTCGAATGTTTCGACACCATGCGCTTCGTCTGCGCCTTCGCTATCGCTACGGCTCCGCTCAGCGCGAGAGTCACCGTGCCCACTTTCCACTTTCGACTTTCCAATTTTCTTTTTCCCCTTGCCATGGTTATCATGATGCGCATGTTCCGCATGATGATGTCCGCGCTCCATGCCGAGGATCACCGAACCCGCCGAAAGGAACAACAACGCTTTGAAGAACGCGTGCGTCACGAGGTGGAACACACCAGCCACGTACGCGCCCATCCCGACCGCCGCAACCATGAAGCCGAGTTGCGAGATGGTTGAATATGCCAACACTTTTTTGATGTCGAATTGACCGGTGGCGATCGTGGCGGCGAAGAGCGCGGTGACTGCTCCCACCAGCGCGACGATATGCTGGGCTTCGGGAACCGATGAATACAACGGCGCCGAACGCGCGACGAGATACACGCCCGCCGTCACCATCGTCGCGGCGTGGATCAATGCCGAAACGGGCGTCGGACCCGCCATCGCGTCGGGCAACCAAACATAAAGAGGAACTTGCGCCGATTTCCCCGTCACGCCCAATAAGAAGAACAACGTGATCGCGACAATGACGCCCGGCGCAACCGTTGAAACTTGTTGGAACACTTTATCGAATTGAAGACTGCCGAATGCCCAAAAGATGATGAACGTTGCGATGAGGAAACCGAAGTCACCGACGCGGTTGGCGACGAACGCTTTAACCGCCGCATACGAATTCGACCACGAGGGTCGCGCCAGCAGATCCAGTTCGTACCAAAAGCCGACCAGCAGGAACGAACACAGCCCCACCCCCTCCCAACCGACGAACAACATCAGGTACGAGTCGCCGGTGATCAACACCATCATGGCGGCGATGAAGAGGTTGAGAAAAACGAAGAAACGGCGGAAGCGTCCCACGTCGTTTTTGAAGCGCACGTCTTCGTGCATGTACCCGATGGCGTAGATGTGGATGAGGGTCCCGACGCCCGAAACGACCAGCATCATCGTGGTGGATAACGAGTCGACGCGGAACGTCCAATCGAGGGACAGGGTTCCGATGCGGATCCACTCCGCGAGATGCCAGCGCAGCGCTTCGCCGTGCGCGCCTGAGAGAGTGACGTACAGCAGGACCGACACGACGAACGTCAACCCTGAAAAGAAACTCGCCACCGCGCCGATCATCCGCTCGCTGAGCTTGTGACCGAGGATGGTGTTGATGAGCAGACCGATGACCGGGAAAAATACCAGCCACGGGGCGAGGAATAAAAATCCTGTGTTTGCTGTTTCGCTTAAGTGCATAAAAACCTCGGAGAATAGATCGTAGAGAATTGAGAATAGAAAGCGCGCAACAAGTCTCTAATCGTCTACTCTCTAATCATCTAACCTCTATCCTTTTAATGAACTCACCTGATCCACGTCAATACTTTTCTTTGTTCTGAAAATTTCCACGATCAGCGCGAGACCCACCGCCACTTCCGCCGCGGCGACCGCAATCACGAAGAAGACCAAGATCTGTCCGCTGAAATTTTCGAACGCGCTTCCGAACGCCACGATGGCGAGGTTTGCCGCGTTCAACATCAACTCAATGGACATGAAGATGATCAGCGCGTTGCGGCGGATCAACACGCCGAGCACGCCGATAGTGAACAAAATGGCAGAAAGGATGATGTAATAATCAACAGGGATCATTGCCGCGCCTTTTTCTCTTTCTTCGTAAGGACGATCGCGCCGACCATGGCGACCAGCAATAGAATGGAGACCACTTCAAATGGAAGCAAATAATTTCTGAATAGCGCGATGCCAAGTTGTTGCAGATTCTCCGTCGCGTTGACCGCGTCGGCGGGCGGGAGGACATTCCCGACCGGGCGGGCTTTCGTCACGAGCAGGTACGCCGCTTCCGCAAAGAGGAGGATCGTCAACCCAACGGCAAGCGGTTTCTGCCACGGAAGAACTTGCGACTTCGGCAGACCTTCCGCGCCCAACAACATGATCACGAACAGAAACAACACCATGATCGCGCCCGCATAGACCGTGACCTGCGCCATGGCAATGAACGGCGCGCCGAGTAACAGATAGAACACCGCCACCGTGACGAAGTTCAACACGAGATATAACGCCGAATACACCGCGTTGCGGCTGAACAACATCCCCAGCGCGGCGGCGATGGCGGCGAGGGAGAGGACGAGGAAAAGTGCTAAATCGAGTGTCATAGTTCTCTGCAAAAGAGAATTGGGGAATTGGAGAATTTGTTTTCTTCCAATTCTCTACTCCTCTAATTCTCTAATCCTTTGGATTTTCCATCTCCGGCACCGAACGCGTGAACACGCCGGTTTCGGTCTTCTGCGGAGTCAACATGGCGGTCGCGGGGACGGGGTCGAGCAGCATATCCTTGGTGTAGATCGCCGAGCGGCGGTCGTAATACGAGAGTTCGTAGTTATCGCCCAGCGTGATCGCCTCGGTCGGGCAGGCATCTTCGCAATAACCGCAGTAGATACAGCGGAGCATGTTGATCTCGTAGGTGGAGGCATACCGCTCTCCGGGCGAGAAGCGTTTTTCATCCGTATTTTCGGAGGCTTCCACGAAGATCGCATCGGCGGGACAGGCGGCGGCGCAGAGCGAACAGCCGATACACTTTTCGAGTCCGTTCTCGTAGCGATGCAGTTCATGGCGTCCGCGGAAGCGCTTGCGGACTTCCCGCTTCTCTTCGGGATACTGGATCGTAACGGGCTTCTCGAACATGGACTTGAACGTAACCCACAGCCCGCGCACCAGCTCAACGGCGGGTTCAAGCGCGCTCATACAGTAATCTCCTCAAGGTGTAATAGATCGTCACCACCGGAACCAAACCAGCAATGACCGACGCGACCGGGATCGCCCACATCCACAGGGCGTTGCCTGTTTGGTCCGCAAGCAAAATCCCTGTGGCAGTGATGAATACGATTGCCAACGACAACGGCACCAATACCTTCCAGCCGAACGACATCAAGCGGTCATAGCGGAAGCGGGGCCAGGTGGCTCGCACCCAGATCATGGCAAACAACAGCAGAAAGATCTTGACGAACATATACACGGGTCCAAGCAGGGGATATTGATCCACACCGGGGCCTAAATACCCGCCGAAGAAAAAGACCGCCATCACCGCGCAGATCACGATCATCTTCTGGTATTCCGCCATAAAGAACAACGCGAACTTCATGCCCGAATACTCGGCATGATAGCCCGCGGTCAATTCCTGCTCCGCCTCGGGCATGTCGAACGGCGCGCGGTTCACCTCGGCAAGGGTCGCGATCCAAAAGATCAACGCGCCCACAGGCTGAAGGAACACAAACCACAATCCGTTCTGCCTCTCCACGATCTCAACCAGGCTCATCGAGTTGCCGAGCAAGATCACGGGGATCAGGGAAAGACCAAGCGCCAGTTCATACGAGATCATCTGCGCCGTCGAGCGCAAGCCGCCGAGCATCGCATACTTGCTGTTCGAAGCCCAGCCCGCCAGCACGATCCCATACACCGCGATCGCCGCAATGGACATGAAATACAACACGCCCACGTTGATATTGGTGAGATACAAATTGACCTCGCGCCCGAAGACATGGATCGAACGCCCCAGCGGAATGACCGCCGCAATCACGATCGAAGGCACCAGCGTCAAGATCGGCGCGAGAAAGAACACGAACTTATACGCTCTTGCGGGCGAGAGCTCCTCTTTGAAGACCAGCTTGATCGCGTCGGCGATCGGTTGAAGCAAACCAAACGGTCCCGCGCGATTCGGTCCCACGCGAGTTTGTATACGCGCCAGCGCGCGGCGTTCATAATAGGTAAGATACGCGAACCCGCCCAATAACGCGAAGACCCACACCAGCGATTTGATAAACCACTCGAGCCACAAAGTCCAATCGCTAATCATGCTTTCACCTTCACTGCTGCAGGCTCCTGTATGGCAAGACCCATTGAGCGCGGCACCAGCGCGATACCCTCGTCAATCGAATCGTCCAGCTTCACAACCGCCTGTCCGCTCGTTCCGTTGAAACTCACATTCACGGTCTGCCCCGCGCGCACGCCTAGTTTTTCCGCCGCGCTGGGATGCAACGACACGCTCGCTTCGCCGATCCGCTGATGCAACAACTCAGCCGTCATGACCGTCGTGCCGCGATGATACAACTTGTTGACGGGCACCGCCAGCAATTCTTTATCTTTCGGATGTGGAACCGCTTCTTTCTGGACCTTCGGGATGCTCACCTTTTCCCCGCGCGTCGCCGCCGCCGACAGATGCGCGCCCAAGCCGTGGTTATTCGCATACGTCGTGCCGCCGTAATACATGTCGCCTCGCCCGACGATGGGCAACTGCTCATGCACTTCGGCAAGTTTGGCGTAATTCAATCCCTCGAACGATTTCACCGTTTCAGCCAGCAGATCGAACACCACCGAAGCGGATGTGCCTTCGAGGATGACTCCCATGTTCCGAGCGATCTGAGCAGTGATGGCGAAATCGGGTTTCGATTCGCCGGTCACCGGCACGGCGGGATAAAAACGTTGCGCGCGTCGTTCGCCGGAAGTGAACGTCCCCTCGCGTTCGGTGAACGCTTGCGCGGGCAAAACCACATCCGCAATTTCGGTCGTCGCGGTTTCCATCACATCCTGCACCGCCACGAACGCCGCGCCTTCGAGCGCCTTCGCCAATTTCGGGTCGTCGCTCACCGGGTCCGCGCCGACGATATACACCGACTTATCCTTCAACGCCCTGGCAAGGTCCTCTTCAACGGTGAAGCCCATCTCCCACGCGCCTTGGTCGTTCGCGCGTTCCCACACGCCGATGAGTCCGTTGTTGGGTTTGCCGGTAAATCCGTTCTCGTTCAACAACTTGGCGCAGGCGGTCGCCAAACTTTGCGAACCAAGCGCGCCAACCCCTTCGCTTCCATATAAGATGACCAAGTTTTCGGATTTCAACAACGCGTCGCCTTCTTTGCTTTTCTTCGTCAGGTCGTGAACCGTTCTGGCTTCATCGCCGTATTCGTAACGGACTTTGTGCGAAGCGTATCTATCGAGTTTCGTCTCGCGCGGATTCATCACGATCAACGTCGCGCCGCGCTCTTTGGCTTGTTTGACTCTGAGATACCAGATCGGCGCTTCCTCATACAAGTCGGAGGCAACGACGAGGATGGTCGTCCCCGCGCCCATGGCTCCAAAATTCGTGCCCGCGCCCACGCCGACCAGCGACGTCAACTCGCCGCCCGCCATGTGCGAATAGAGATAGGCTTTTCCGCCCGCGTGATCGGCGAGCGTTTTCAAGTTGAACAGGTCTTCGTTCGAGAGTCTGCCCGAAGCGAGAATAACAAAATCTTTCTTATCCTTGCTGAATTTCTCAGCGGCGAGTTTCGTCGCGGCATCCCATGAAGAGCGAGCCAACTTCTTCTCTTTGCGGATGAGCGGCTTCGTTAATCGATTCTTGCTGCCCGCGTAGTGATAGGCGAAGCGGCCCTTATCGCAGATCCAAATTTCGTTCACTTCTTCGTTCTGCCGCGGCATCACGCGCTTGACGACAATCTCGCCGTCTGTTCGGGCTTCGCGGCGGGTGTTCAAGGTGGTGTTGCATCCCACCGGGCATTGCGCGCAGATCGAAGGGGAAGCCGCCAGTTCCCATGGTCGGGCGCCGAAGCGGAAGTCTACAGTGGTCAACGCTCCCACAGGACAAATATCCGTAGTGTTGCCGGAGAAAACCGAATCAAACCCGGGCTCCGAACGAGAAACGATCTGCATCGAGCGCTCGCGCTTGTCGAATTCGAGAACCGCGTCCCCGGCGATCTCGTCTTGAAAACGGATGCAACGCGCGCATTGGATGCATCGCTCCTGGTCCAAGAAGATCAACTCGCCGAGCGGTTTTTGCTTGGCAAGGTGCCTCTTCTCATCGTATATGAAGCGGCTTTTGCCGGGACCGTGCGTCAGGGTGAGGTCTTGCAGGGCGCACTCGCCGCCTTTGTCGCACACCGGGCAATCGAGCGGATGCGAGGTGAGCAAAAATTCAAGGATGCCGTTCTTGGCTTCGGCAACCTTTGCCGACTGCGTGACCACAACCAAACCCTCTTCGACCTTGTTCGTGCAAGCCGTTTCCAGCTTAGGCATGAACTGGATCTTCGGCGCGCCGTTTTCCATCACAAATTGCCCTGTGGCGCGGTCGCGCATGGGGCGGCCGAGTTCCACGAGACACATGCGGCACATGCCGGCGGGTTCAAGTTTGGGATGATGGCAAAAGACGGGAATGTCTACGCCTGCAAGTTTTGCCGCGTCGACAACCGAGGTTCCTTCTTGAACCGTGACTTGTGTTCCATCTATGGTAAGAGTGACTAGTTTACTCATTATGCTTTTACCGCATTATCGAAATCTTTTCTAAATCGTTCGATGCCGGAGACCACCGCCATCGTGGAGAATTCACCCAGCGCGCACAGGCATTTGCCTTGCATCTGTTTCGCCACGTTGAGGAGCAAGTCCACATCCGCTTTGACCGCCTGGCCACTGTGGATGCGTTCAGTGAGATGAGACATCCAATAGGTGCCTTCGCGGCAGGGCGTGCATTTGCCGCACGATTCGTGCTGGAAAAAGTGGACGGTCTTGTTGACGAGCCAGTCCATCGAGACGGTATCGTCAACGATGATGACAGAAGCCGACCCAAGTTCCGATTTCAGTTTACGCACTTCCAGGTAATCCATGGGCGTATCGAGAAGCGCATCGTCATCCACAAGGATCAACGACGAGGAGGCGCCGGCCGGCATGATCGCCCTGACCTTGCGCGAGTCTTGCACGCCGCCGCCGTGTGTGTAGATCAATTCACGGAAGGTTGTGCCAAGCGGCAACTCATAATTGCCGGGTTTGCGCACGCGGCCCGAGAGTGAAAAGATTTTTACGCCCGGAGCGTCTGCCGTGCCCATGGTCTTGTACCACTCCGCGCCGTTCGTCATGATCATCGGCACGTTGGTAAATGTTTCGACGTTGTTGATGATGGTCGGCTTGTTGTACAGACCCACCGCCGGCGGGAACGGAGGACGTACGCGCGGCTGTCCGCGTTTGCCTTCGAGCGATTCAAGCAGAGCGGTCTCTTCGCCGCAGATGTACGCGCCCGCGCCGAGGTGAGTGTAGATGCGCAGCGAATATTCGGTGCCGAAGAGTTTGTCGCCCAGATAGCCATCTTCTTCCAATTCGGCGATCTTTGCGTCGAGCGACTCAGCGATCTCCCAAAACTCGCCGCGCAGGTAAATGTACGCCGCGTTCGCGCCGACCGCGTAAGCGCCGATCATCAACCCTTCCAAGAACTGGAACGGATTGCCTTCCATGATCTCGCGGTCTTTGAATGTGCCAGGCTCGGACTCGTCCGCGTTGGCAACGATGTAATGAGGCCAGTTCTTGCTATCAATGAACGACCACTTCATACCCGTCGGGAAGCCCGCGCCGCCGCGTCCGCGCAGACCGGAGTTCTTGACCACATCGGTCACTTCGTTCGGCTTCATCTTTGTGACCGCGTTCTTGAACGCGGCAAGTCCGCCGTTCTTTTTGTAGACGGAAAGTTGGTTGATGTCGGGTACTTCGCGGTGACGTAAAAGAATGTGTGTCATAATTAGGTAGTTGGATAGTTTGGTAGTTTAGTGTTGGACGAAGGTACTTTACGCAGTACTCTTCCTCAACCCTTCCACCAACTCAAGAGTCTTCTCAACGGTCATATTCTCGTGATACTTGATGCCCTCCGGTCCCTGCGTTTGGAACATGGGAGCTTTGTCGCATGCGGCGAGACAGGTCACTGCTTCGATCGTGACGGCGCCATCGGACGTGGTCTCGCCGACCTTGATGCCGAGATTGCCGCACAGATCGTCCATGAATTTGTCCGCGCCGCGCAAGGCGCAGGGCAGGTCGGTGCAGACTTGGATGCGGTGTTTGCCTTCTTTTTGCTCGTGATACAAGGTGTAAAAACCGACGACTCCCGCAACTTCCGTCTCGGTGATGTCGAGCATCGCGGCAATATCCTGCATCGCGGCTTTGTTGATGTAGCCTTCCTCGCGCTGGGCAAGGAAGAGCAAGGGCATCAACGCCGAGCGCTTGCCCTCCGGCGGGTACTTGGAAAGGATTTGCTTGACTTCTTTTGGATATTTCTTTGAAAGCATAATGTCTCACACTCGTCTTTGAACCGCGAAGAGCGTAAAGATTTTTATCTTCGCGCTCTTCGCGGTGAGAATATTATCGGTCAATGTCTCCTAGCACGATGTCGATCGAAGCAAGGATCGCCACCAGGTCGGCGACAAGATGTCCTTGCGTAATTTTGTTGATGACAGACAAGTTATCGAACGAAGGCGTGCGCATGTGCACGCGATGCGGTTTGGGTCCGCCGTTGCCTTCGAGATAGACGCCCAACTCGCCGCGCGGCGATTCGACCGCGCTGTAGATCGAATTCTTCGGCGCGGGGAAGCCCTCCGTCCAAAATTTGAAGTGATGGATCAGCGCTTCCATGCTCACGCCGATCTCGGCGCGCGGCGGCGGAACAAATTTACGGTTATCGCTGAGCACAGGCTGACCCGGTAATTTCTTCAACTTCTCCAGTCCCTGCTCGACGATCTTCAACGATTCGCGGAACTCTTCAATGTGGACGATATAACGAGCGAACGTGTCGCCCTCGGTGCGGACGGGGACGTTGAACTCGTATTGTTCATATCCGATGTATGGGCGGGCTTTGCGCAAATCCCAGTTTACGCCGGAGGCGCGGAGCGTGGGACCCGTAACGCCGTGCGAAAGGGCGGTCTTTCCGTCGAGGATGCCGATACCAACCAAACGGTCGAGAAGAATCGGGTTCTTCGTCAACAGCGCTTCGTATTCATCCACGCGCGCGGGGAAGATCTTGATGAAGTTCCGAACGGCAGAATCAAATTCCACTGGTACATCGCGCCACACGCCGCCGGGGCGGAAGTACGTGGTCATCATGCGTTGACCCGAACACAGTTCGAGAATGTCCATGATATATTCGCGCTCGCGGAAGCAATACAGGAACATGGACATCGCCGCGAGATCGAGACCGAACGCGCCCATAAAAACGAGGTGCGATGCGATGCGCTGTAACTCGGTGATGATCACGCGGATCACCTGCGCGCGCTCGGGCACGTCGAGCCCAACCAATTTTTCAACCGCCATGCAATAAGCGAGGTTGTTGCCCGTTGTGTTCATATAATCGAGGCGGTCGGTCATCACTTCGGCTTTGAGGAACGTCTTGGATTCCATGTTCTTCTCGACACCGGTGTGCAAATAACCGATATCGGGAATCGCGTTGACGATCGTCTCGCCGTCGAGCTCGAGCAACAAGCGTAACACGCCGTGCGTAGACGGGTGTTGCGGTCCCATGTTCAACAACATGGTCTCGCCCGTCAGCGCGCGCTCGGATACGAGATGCTTGTATTGTTCGTAACCTACTTCTTCGATCTGTGCCATCGTAGACCTTTTTTGTAGTGGCGATTGAAATCGCCAAATTGCCGACTTAAGTCGGCACTACGTTATTCTTTCGCGTAAATCTTCTTCAAGTCAATATCGTCGTAATTGAACGTGAACTGCGGCTCTTCATAACCCAGCGGGAAATCTTTGCGAAGCGGATGATCCTCCATCCCTTCGGGGGTCAAAATTCTGCGCGGGTCGGGATGCCCCTCGAACACGATGCCAAACATATCGAAGACTTCGCGCTCGCGCCAATTGGCGACATCATACACGCGCGTCGCTGTCGGGACTTTGAGCTGGTCGCTGTTGACTGCGACTCTTAACTGCAACGTGATATTTTGCGCCAGCGATGATAGTTGATAGATCACATGAAAGCGGGGAGTCTGTTGCGGGTAATAATCCGTCGCAGTAAGCGCGGAGAGCAGTTCGAATTCATATGTATCGCGCAGGAGGGTCAGCGCATCCACGATCTGTTCCGCTTTGACGAAGACGTGCGCTTCGCCCCGGAACTCTTCGACGGAAGAACCGAACTGCTCCTGTAACGCCTGAACGACTTTTTCGAGTTTCTTTTCCATTCCGAACTCCGTAACACCGACTTAAGCCGGTGTTACAAACTTATCAGCCTTCACTTTTTCGTACAACGTCACGATGCCATGGATCAACGCCTCAGGGCGCGGAGGGCAGCCCGCCACGTACACATCCACAGGGATGATCTCATCCACGCCTTGCAGGATCGCGTAATTGTTGAACACGCCTCCACAGGAAGCGCAGTCCCCCATCGCGATTGCCCACTTCGGTTCGGGCATCTGGTCGTACAAGCGGCGGACCACAGGCGCCATCTTGCGCGAGACTCGTCCCGCCACGATCATCAGGTCCGATTGACGCGGGCTGGCGCGCATCAGTTCCATGCCGAAACGGCTCATGTCGTAATGAGAAGCCTGCGCCGCCATCATCTCGATCGCGCAGCATGCGAGACCGAACAGCATGGGCCACATCGCGTTCGTGCGCGACCAGTTGACGAGTTCTTCCAATTTTGTAGTGACGATCCCCATGTCGCCGAGTTTTTGTTCTACTCCCATTCAAGGGCTCCTTTCTTCCACGCGTACACAAACCCCACCAACAAGATTACGATAAAAATGATCATTTCGATCAAACCGAATAGCCCCAACTGACGGAACACGATCGCCCACGGCAAAAAGAAAACGACTTCGATATCGAACAGGATGAACAAGACCGCGATCAAATAAAAACGGACGGGCATGCGGCGCGTCCCTTCACCGTAGGGAGTCATGCCCGATTCATACGGCATGGATTTAGACGCAGACGGTTTCTTCGGTCCGAATAAATTCCCCAAGCCAATAGCGATCAAGGCGACGAGAGTCGCCAATACGATCATCAATGCGATTGCTACGTATTCCAGCATTATGTATCCTCAAAACGCCCATAAAAGGACGATCTTTGTAAGGTTCGCGACAGTATAACATAAGAGTTTTGAAAGTGCCACTTTTCACAAGGCGGGGACAAAAAATAAGGGCAGGTTTGTCACCTGCCCTACAAAGGGTTACCCCAAATAATCCCTCAACTGCCTGCTCCGCGAGGGATGCCGCAACTTCCGCAACGCCTTCGCTTCGATCTGGCGGATGCGCTCGCGGGTCACATCGTAAAACGCGCTCACCTCTTCGAGCGTGTGATCTTTACCATCTTTCAAGCCGAATCTTAATTCCAGCACTTCGCGCTCGCGGTCGGAGAGCAGATTGAGCGCGCTACGAACCTGCGCGCGGAGCATCTCGCGCGTGGCGGAATCCAACGGCGAGGGCGCGTCTTCGTCTTCGATGAAGTCACCGAGCGAACTGGAATCCTCATCGCCGATGGGACCGTCGATCGAGATAGGCTCCTCGGCGGAGCGAAGCACGCGGTCTACTTTTTGCATGGCGGAGTCCAGCCTGTGTTGCAGAGCGGAGTCCAGCGGCTGTTCCTCTGAATGCGCGCGCAAGATCGCTTCCACATCCACTGCGGGGAGATAGCCCACTTCGATGGCTACTTCTTCGGTGGTTGGCGCGCGTCCAAGTTGCTGTGTGAGGGTGCGTTGAACGCGCATCACGCGGCTGATGGCTTCGAACAAATGCACAGGGATGCGGATCGTCCGCGCTTGCTCGGCGATGGAGCGGTTGATGGACTGTCGAATCCACCAGGTGGCGTAGGTGCTGAATTTGAATCCGCGGCGCGGGTCGAACTTGTTGACCGCGCGCATCAACCCCAAACTACCCTCTTGAATCAGATCTTGGATGTTAATGCCGCGATTCAAATATCGTTTCGCCACGCTGACCACCAACCGCAAGTTCGCGCGGATCAACGTCTGGTTCGCCTCCACCGCGCGGGCTTGAGCCGAGTCCATTTCTTTGCGGAGGATGTCGTCGGTGGGCAGATGATTGAACAGAGTCCGCTGGTTGGGAAAATCGTGATGCGAGTTAAGATGCTTGAGGAGCCAGTCGGCATACGCGGGCGGAAGCAGGTAGAGGCTGAGAAAGACCGAGTACGCTTGTCGGGCGATGCTGTTCCACAGTTCGTCCATCCCCCACATCCCATTATCCAGATAGTTTCTCAGATACGAAGGTTCCTTCGATTCGGAGGAGGCGCATAACGCTTTCGCTTCATTGAGAAGGTAAACAAGATTCGGCGCAACACTGTTGAGCCGCGCCGTGTCTTCGAGCAGACGTTCCCACGAGGTGAGCATTTCGGCGATGAGCGCGTGGTAGATGGCGCATTCGGTCGTGAGCCCCTTGCGAAGCGGATGACGACTCAGCGACACGATCAGGCGATTCGCTTCGATCATCGTCGCCAGATGGAACTCGCTGGTGGCGTCGAGCAATTTGACTTGACCGATCTCGCGCAGGTACAAACGCACGGGATCGTCGGCAAGTTCGGCGGCGAACGCGGGGTCTTTCAGGTCGAGCGGTTCATCCTCAAGCAACTCTTCTTGTTGCGAAAGCGCGTTGACATCGGGGTCTGGAGAATCGTCGCGCGTCAATTCAGGCAGTTCGTTCAGCATGGCGTCCATGTCCACAGGCAGGGACGAATCGGAAAATTCCGCGTCGCGCGGTGTTCGTTCATCTTTTTGGTGATTGTCCGATGCGGCCCGTTTGTGTTCTGCCATAGTCCCATTTACCAGACGCCATCTCACTTGGATTGTTACGAGTACGAAAAATCGTTTTTACCACGAAGTACACAAAGGTCACGAAGGTTTAAACCCTAAAGTTTTAAAAACTTTGTGTACTTCGTGTCCTTTGTGGTTAAAAAGCCTTTTATTATTCCAACCTTTTGACCGCCATTTTTCGGTGCGCCTGATCCAGGTCGCGCAACAGCCGCGTATGCTGTAACACCAAGTCCTGATACGACGATGCGCGCGCATCCCCGCTCTCGTGCGCCTCTTCCTGCAAAAACCGCAACTGGTTGATGTTCTCCCCCGCCGCCACCCGCCGCAACTTGATCACGCCGCGCAATAATTCCTCGAGCAATTTTTCATCCAACTGTTTTTGCCTCTCCGCCTCTTTCACCAACTCGCGCGAACGCGCCTGCAGAGACTCGGGCAACGCCTCCACCACAAAATCGTGATGCTCCGTTTTATCCTGCTCCACCGACTCGCGGATCAACCCGAACAACAACTGATTGTCGGTATAGTCAAAATCTTCGGCGGTCAACGCGATCAAGCCGAACTCCTGCAACGACCGATCCAGCCGATACAACAACTCGGGCTTTCTGAACAACACGCCGATCACATATTCCTCGACCGCTTTACTGGACGAAACCGACACTGTGACAGGCGATACGGATTCGCGGACTTCAATCTTCTCAACCTGCCTCGGTCGCCTCACTCGCGGATACTTCGACCCGCTCAGTACGCCGCCTTGAGCCTGCGTCGCCAGTAGTGAACGTTCATCCACTCTCAGCATCCGCGCCAACGCCTGACGATACGTGTCGCGTTCCAACGCGTTGGGCAAGTCTTCAATTAAAGGAAGCACCTGCGCGGCGATACCATTCTTCACCTTCGGGTCGTTGATATTTTGTCCCGCCGCGAGAGTCTCCATCACATGCGTGACGATGGGCTTCGCGCCTTCGATCAACTTCTTCCATTCATCTTTATCGCGCGCGACGATCTCATCAGGATCGAGGTCATCAGGCATGGTCGCCACGCGCAAGTCTGCTTGCAAACGCGACTCATTTTTTAGTAATCCACGCGCATCAAATCCCAACTCCCCTTCTTTATCCATGGCTGAACGCGCCGCGTCGAGTCCGCGTAGCACGGCTTTCTGTCCTGCGGTGTCAGGATCAAGCGCGAGGACGATCCGCCGCGTGAATTTTTTCAACAGTCGCATCTGGTCTTCGGTCAACGCGGTGCCCATTGGCGAGACGACGTTTTCGTATCCCGCCTGATGCAAGGCAATGACATCGAGATAGCCTTCGACGATGACCGCTTGGTCGGCAGTCCGAATCGGTTTGCGCGCGCGATCCAGCCCGTAGAGCAGGCGTCCTTTTGAGAAGATCGGCGTTTCGGGCGAGTTCAAAAATTTCGGCACGTCGTTCGGGTCCACGATGCGCGCGCCGAATCCCGCCATGCGTCCCTGCTCGTCGCGGATGGGAATCATGATGCGGTTGCGGAAGCGGTCGAAAGAACGAGACTGGAGATTGGAGACTTGAGATTCCGATTCGCGGACGGAGAGCATACCCGAATCAATTAAGTCTTGTTCGGTGTAACCGCGTTGGGTGAAATGTTTGAGGAGGTTGTCGTAGCCTGCGGGTGCGTAACCCAAGCCGAATGTTTCGATGGTTGAGTCGGTCAATCTGCGTTTTGTGCGGAGGTAATCGAGAATATCCTTGTTGTTGAACAGATGAGTCCGATAATAAATGATCGCATCTTCCAACAACTTGCGGAGATTTTCATACGCTTCTTTTTGCTCAGGCGTTTCGCGCTGGTATTCTTTTAATTCCACGCCTGCGCGCGCGGCGAGTTTTTGCAGAGCCTCTTTGAAATCCAACCCCTCGCGCTTCATCACGAACTTGAAGATGTCGCCGCCCTCGTTGCATTGACCGAAGCATCGCCACGTCCCCGTCTCGGGCCAGACGACGAACGCGGGCGAATGTTTGTTATCGTGAAACGGGCAGAACCCCGTGTAATTCTTCCCCGCGTGGCGCAGTTTGACTCCCGCCTCCGAGACGAGGTCAACGATGTCTATTTTGGATTTGATTTCATCAATGGTGGACATGGGGTTGAAGTAAACAGTTATCAGTGATTAGTAAGCAGTGGCTGAATTATAGACGCAATCGAGAGTTTGACACATTAAAAGAAGAAGGGCAGACATTTGCCTGCCCTTGCTATAAACTTTGAACTTCAACTGACGTTAATCGTCTGGACTGTCGTGGTCGCAACCACCGCCTTCACCTTGATACGAACTATCGTTATATGAATTGAGGTTCTGTTGACCAGTGAAGCCCGCGCTCCGAACGTGGCTCATGTCGGGCAACAAGCCTGCGGTGGTGAAGGCTCGCTCCCCGCTCAGACTGGCTCGCGATGCCGCCGCTTGCACAGTCGCAAACACCGCTAGAACGACCACAATACCGATCAACAGGGAAACAGCGATCCGAACTTTTGACTTGGACATGATTTTCTCCTTTTCAAAAGACGTTGCATTGACGAAGAGAGCGATGCGCGAATTGGCTGGTTGCATCCCCGTTTGACGATGACGGGATTATACCCAACAATGTCCGATTAGACAAAACTCTTAAGCATCCCTAATTTATGAAGCCTTCGAGTTTGTTCGCCTGTTAAGCGGCAATCGGCACAAAGATGCTTGGTTCGGATGTGATTTTTTCCGAAATTGATTTAACTCGCGCCAAAACAACTGGCTTGTTCTGCCTGCCATGTTTCTTGAGTAATTCGAGATTGAATAAGGTGATCTCCTGATCATCTTCAGGTAATATCACCAATTCAAAATCATCAGGCAAGACCTCAAATACTTTTGGGTGGTCAAGCAAATAACTCATAATTTGTCTTGATAAGGCGAAGTTTCGCTCAACAATTTCAGAATTTGTTGTCATTAGAACCCTTCGAGTTTGCTCAGATCGGCGATGCCTTTTGATAGCACGGCGATTTGTTGCAGTAAGCCGAGACGATTCTCCTGCAATTTCTTGTCATCTGCCATCACCAACACTTTATCAAAGAACGCGTTGATGGATGGGGTTAGTTTGACGACGATCTCGAATAGTTCGTCCACAGTTGATGGTTGATGTTTGACAGTTTTCTGGAACGCGGCGAACAAATCTTTTTCTTCTTTTTCGACAAAGGCTTTCTCGGTGACTTTGAATGTCTTTTCCTGATCGCGCGTGATGCGGACACAACGCGCAAACGCGGGCAGGATCGTGGACCAGTCCTCGCGTCCGACCCACGCTTGAAGTTGCTTCACCGCCCGAGCGGACGCCGCAGGGTTGGCGGACTGCTCCGCAAGCACGGCTTCGACCACATCGTGCTTGTAACCAGCGTCTTTCAAGACAACAGATAAACGACCAGCGATGAATTCCAAAATAGTATTTTGGGTGCCATCGTCGACCTTTATGGGCTGTGTCAGCGCCGAACGCTTCACCGCTAGCGCAAGGTCAACAGCGATATCATGTTCGATCAACGGTTGGACAATCCCAATGGCGGCGCGGCGCAAGCCAAACGGGTCTTTCGCGCCTGTGGGAGCCAACCCTGCGGCAAAAAGCCCGACGAGTGAATCGATTCGATCAGTCAGCGCAACCGCCAAACCGATCTTCGAACGCGGCGCGGTTTGATATTGTTCGGCGATCGCTTGCGCCACCTCTGGAGCCTCTCCGCTCCGCAGTGCATATTCACCGCCGATGATTCCTTGCAACGATGTCATTTCGGTAACCATTTGCGTTGCAAGGTCTGCTTTACAAAGATACGCGGCGCGTCCGAGATGCTTGATCGTATTCAAGTCGCCTTGATATCCTAACAACGCGCCGATCTCCGCGCCAAGTTTCAGGATGCGGTCCGATTTATCGAGCATCGAGCCGAGTTTGGTGTGGAAGGTCAACGAGGCGAGTTTTGGGCGGAACTCTTCCAGTTTGAGTTTGAGGTCTTCGCGGACGAAGAAGTTGGCGTCGGTGAAGCGCGCGCTCAAAACGTGTTCGTTGCCCTGACGGACGATGTCCACGCCGATGTCGTCTCCGTTGCGGATGGCGATGAAGTGCGGGAGCAAGGTTGAAGGTCGAAGGTCGAAGATCGAAGGGTCGCCCGACTTTTGACCTTCGACTTTTGACTGGACTGGAAAGTATCTCTGGTGTTTCTTCATCACCGAGATCAGCACATCACGCGGCAATGAGAGGAATTCATCGTAGAATCCGCCCATGACGGCGGTGGGCATTTCGATGAGGTTGGCGACTTCGTTGAGCAGTCCATCTTCGATGAGCGCTTCCCCACCGACCAGCGACGCGGCTTGTTTGACCTGCTCCACGATGGATGCTTTGCGTTCTTCTTTATCGAGGATGATTCCTGCTTCACGGATAATACCGAAGTATTTATCTGCCGAGGGGATTTTGATTTCGGGAGAGTCGTATGGGCGAAGTCCGCGTGAGGTGTTGCTTGAAACCACGCCTGCATATTCAAACGGAATGACCATATCACCGAACAATGCCACATACCAGCGAATCGGACGCGAGAATGAAACGCCTGAATCATTCCAGCGCATGGATTTTTCAAATTTGATTTCAGCGATGAGTTTCGGCAACGCTTCGGCTAACACTTCGGGAGTCGGGCGTCCCTTTTGTTTGACGACGGCGAAAACGTATTTGCCCCCCGCTTGCGCGTGTTCGCGGACTTGGAGGTCTTCGACGTTGATTCCGTTTTTCTTTGCAAAGCCAATCGCCGCTTGAGTGTAAGTCAAACTTCCAGTTTGACCCGCAGACAAACTGGAAGTTTGTCGTACGATGGCTTTATCCGCGGGGGGACCTTTGACCTCCTCTTCACGGTCGGGCTGAGTCGGGGAAAGTGAATCAACCGCAATGGCGAGTCGACGCGGGGTTGCGTAGATGCGGATATTTTCGTGTTCAAGATAAAGTTCGTCGAGGAGATTCGGGATGCGAGTTACGAGATACGCTTGGGCGGAGTCCACATCGGCGGCGGGGAGTTCCTCAACTCCAATTTCCAAAACGAAGGTCGAAGGTCGAAGGTCGAAAGTCGCAGGAAGGTTTTGACCTGTAACCTTTGACTTTTGACTCTCTTTCAAGAGCGGATACTCCAACTCTTTGCGCTGTTCCTCATATCCCTCCGCGACGCGGCGGGCGAGTTCGCGCATCCGTCTGAAAAACGCCTGACGTTCGGCGACAGAGATCGCGCCGCGGGCGTCGAGGATGTTGAAGGTGTGCGAGGACTTGAGGACATAATCGTGCGCGGGAACGAGCAAACCTTGCGCGAGACAGGCGTCGGCTTCGGCGGAGAAAAGATCGTACATCTGACGGGCACGCTCGACGTCGGCGACTTCGTAATAATATTTGGAATGTTCGAACTCTTCGCGGCGGATGATCTCGCCGTAGGTGACGCCTGCGCCCCACTCTTCGTCCCAGATGGCTTTGGCGTTGTTGAGCGCGATGAGGATGCGTTCAAGCCCATAGGTGATCTCGACCGAGACGGGGTTGAGCGCCACGCCGCCCATCTGCTGGAAGTAGGTGAACTGCGTGATCTCCTGCCCGTCGAGCCAGACCTCCCAACCCAAACCCCACGCGGCGATGGCGGGCTGTTCCCAGTTGTCCTCCACAAAGCGGATGTCGTGCTGACGCGGGTCAATGCCGAGCGCCTTGAGCGAGTCGAGATACAACTCTTGCGGATTTCCTGTATCGGGCTTGAGGATGACTTGAAACTGCGTGTGCTTCTGAAAGCGATTCGGGTTCTCGCCATAACGCCCGTCATCGGGGCGGACAGACGGCTCGACGTACGCCACATTCCACGGTTCGGGTCCGAGCACGCGCAGGAAGGTGGACGGGTTCATCGTCCCTGCGCCGACTTGGGTGTAGTAGGGCTGGGTGATCAGGCATCCGTGCGATGCCCAGAAGGATTGGAGGTTGAGGATGATGGATTGGAAAGTTGAAGACATGAGTTATCAGTGATTAGTGATTAGTGATCAGTTTTGGGTGAGGGGATTATAACTGATGAAAAAGACAATGGACGATTGACCGTTGGCTGTGGTTTATCGTCCATCGTTTGAAATGCGGTTCACGCTACGGGGGAGGTTGATTTTGTTCTGGAAAGTTTTACTCGGCTGATATATTCACAGTATATTCGTAAATCTTATAGCCTGCCTCGAATGTTTCTCTGCCATCGTTAATTGCCTGTGAAATGGTCATCGTCTGAGTAAATACGTAAGTCCCTGGCTTCCAATCTCGCATGACGGTCTCGTAAGTCCGACACTTCCAACCTTCATAGATGGGATCAGAATTCTCAAATATGACTGTTGCTAGCTGTTCCTGCGGAATCACCTGACCATCCGCATCAAAGATGATGCTGATCTTTGTCATGTTTTGCTCCAACACCTCGTCGGTCACTGCACACCAAAACCAGCGCCAAAGAATCGGAACATCAGTAGTCGAGTTAACCGTGAAAGGTAATGTACTATTGATTCTGTTTCGCTCTTCTGTTGAATATTTCTCAACAGCCAATTGCCCCAAAGTTCTCAAACTTGGAGCTATTTCCAATACCTCTTGTGGGTCTACGATTGTGAATTTTGGTTCAGGGGCAAATGTCACTGTTGGCGATGGAGTGGCTGGGCGAGATGTCAATGTAGCAGTGACCGTTATTGTTTCGGTTGCAGAGGGTGCGAGAGGAAACCATTCTTCAACTATCGGCGAGCCAAGCAACGCGGCAATAATTGTACCAGCCAAACCAATCAAAGCAACAATGACTGCTGTATTCGGCTTGTGTGACGGTTTTGTTTTCTTGGGTTGCTGTTTTTCAGGCTCAGTTTTTTTCTGTTCGCCAATGTTGATCACATTGCCACTGCCTGAAACGATCACACTATCAGAAACATCACCACCAACACCAACTTTATCTTGTGAAGGCTTCGGTGTCTTAATTTCAGCCTTTTCTTCTTTCGGTTCGGGAGGTTTCTTTTCTTCAACAACCTTTTTTATCTCAGCGGTCGTTTCTCCCTTTTTTGGCAATTCCACTATCGCGCGTTCCAGTTGTGAGGCGCGCAGTTTGAGCGCTTGCATCAACTTTGTGTAACCCGCCTTTTCGTACAAATTCACTGTCTGGTATTTTTTCAAACCAAAAGGCAGGTCGCAATCTTCCAGCCGCGCAGGGATGATGAAGATGCGTCCCTCGGGCATTTCCATTGCCTTGTCCAGCGCGAACTTGATCTCTTTTTGAACATATCCCTCTTTGTCCACGGAGTTGGGAGAAAGGCAAATGATGATCGCATCCGAGGAAAGCAACGCCTTGGGTATCTCCACTTCCCAATTCTGCCCAGGGATCAAATCCTCCGCGTCCAGCCACGGTTGCACGCCGCGTCGCTTCAGGGTGCGGTACAACTCGCGCACCTTCGGCTTGTCCGCGGAGGCATGGCATAAAAATACTTTCAAGGGGCGTTTTGCGTCGGTCATGTCTGTCCCGTTTTGGCGTTCAGACTGGCTAACCGCGCCTGAAGTTCGATCATCGTCCGATTGCGCTCATTCCGAAACACGGACTCGGTCTCCCGCAGCCACGGTTCGAATTCAGCCATTAACGCAAAGAATTGCCGCGCACCCTCCTGCGGGGATAAAGCGCGCAATAAACGAGTCTCTTCGGCGTGAACGGCGTCCCAATTTGCGGGAATGTTTTTCAACATGATTTTTACAATTCTATTCGTACGTTCGATTTATTATACCCGTTCAATGTTGCACGCCGCGTCGCTTCAACCCTTCGATCGCGAAGCACTCAGGGCAGGCGTGCGGTACAACTCGCGCACCTACGGCTTGTCCGCGGAGGCGTGGCAGAGGAAGACTTTGAGGGGGCGTTTGGCATCGGTCATGTTAGAGTAATTTCTTGAACTCTTCGATGGTCAACCCCGCGTCTTTGATAATTCCGCCCATCGTGAAAGCATTGATCGGGTTATTGCGCGGGATAATGATAATGCGGTCATCTTTCGCCATCGAAATATGCTTCCCTTCACGGATGACACGAAACCCCGCTTTCTCAAAAGCTTTTACGGCTCACTGGTGTTGAACTCCCGCCAATTTGGGCATGATTACACGGGAACTTCAACCAAACGGGTTTCTTTATCTCGATTCAGAATATCAATGGTTTCAAGATAAGTTTGAATCGCATCTTTGATATTTTCAATCGCTTCCAGTTCGGTTTCCCCTTGCGACCAGCAACCTGGAAATCCAGGCACCCAAACGGCAAAGCCTTCGTCCGTTTCTTCGAGTCGGATTTTGTATTTCATGGTCAAATCTCCTGAACGATGTTGCAATTATACCTCTATGAATTTCCATTTCGTAATTTTGACGCGTCCAGCCACGGTTGCACGCCGCGTCGCTTCAGCGCGCGGTACAACTCGCGCACCTTCGGCTTGTCCGCGGAGGCGTCCCGCAAGGGGATGATATGGCAGAGGCTTGTCCTGAGCCTGTCGAAGGGAAAACTTTGAGGGGGCGTTTGTCCATAAAGGATGAATTATGAAGGATGAAGGATGAAAGGCGACGCGCTCATTTCAGAGACGCGTCGCTTCAAACTCCCAGACCATCATCCCCACCGTGATTTGAACGCCTGCGAGCGTAGCGTCTCATTCCTTCCTGTGCTACAATGAATCAACAGGAGGCGTTATGTTGGATGCGATCGAACTCCCTATTTTGTTGAAAGCGATTGACTTCATATTTGATGAGGGGCGTAAAATTCTGGAGGAACGTCGGGAACGGCGGAAGGCGAAGGACGCCCCTGCCCCCGCAGAGGAAAAGCCAGCCGAAGCCGAACCAGCCCTCCCCGCCGTTCGAAACGAGTCGAAGAGTGCGATGGAGACGAAGGCGGAATCCAAAGAGGAATTGCTTTCTGTCAAAGTGGATGAGGGTCTGTGGAAGAATTACGAGGCGGAAGTCGGGCATTTGGTGAGGCTGTTGCAAACGTACTCGCAGAATTATCAGATCGCAAAAGAACAATATGCGAAATGGGGAAGCGCACTCGTGCCTCCGATCGTGGTGCATACCATGACCGAGGCGGAAGACGCCATGATCGAAACCATCGAACAACTTGAGGCGGCGCTTTCCAAGTTGTATAACAAGGATATTCGGATCATCGAGTAAACCGAGGCTGTCTATGAATCAGGAAGATATTGCTCATCGTGAAAAGATGATCGATCTCCATAAAAAGAATCTCTACGCGCTCGAAGAGATGCTCGCAAAGTACGGCGCCGACCAGCCGCTGCATCTCATCAACAGCGTTACGATGGAACGGGAGGCGATCGCGCGCTACGCCAAAGAGATCGAGGGGTTGACCTCCAGCGGCGCGCGCGAAAGAACGGACTCGTTCTCGAACCTGCCGAGACGTCATTATTTTGTCGGGCGGGAACCAGAGATCAAGACCATCCTGCAATCGCTCAGCCCCAACAGCCGCACGTTTATCATCGGCATCGAGGGCATCGGCGGCGTGGGAAAATCCGCGCTTGCCATCGAAGCGAGTCATCGTTGTGTCGAGGCGGATTTGTTCGAATCGGTCATCTGGATCTCGGCGAAGGAATCGGTGCTCACCCTGCACGGCATCGAGCCGATCATTCCGGAAGCCAAATCGTTTTCCGATATCCTGATCACCATCGGTTCGAGTTTGGGGAATCCGACGATTGGGAATATGCCGATTCACGAGCAGATCAAGCAGGCATATAACCTGCTGGCGCGGCGCACCACGCTTCTTGTTCTGGACAATTTCGAGTCGCTCTCCAAAACCGAGCAACGCGACATCCTCGACTTTTTGCGGCGTTCGCCGATCACGCTCAAAGCGCTCGTCACCTCGCGCGAACGAGTGACCGAAGGGCAGATCATCCGCTTGCAGGGATTGTCGTTCGACGAAAGCAACGCCCTGCTGAAATGGGACGCTCAACAGAAAAACATCCAATTGACCAAAGAGCAAAATAAATATTTAGCGGAACACACCGGCGGGCTTCCGCTCGCGTTGTTGTGGGTACAGGGACAGATCGCCGTGCTGGGGTATTCCGCCGCGCAAGTGCTGGATAAATTGAGCATGGACGCGAATATTCCCGTCCTGCAATATTGTTTCAATCACAGTTGGGAGTTGTTGCGTCACCACAATGAAAAGAAATTGCTATATCTCCTTGCCTTGCAACCTGAAGCCGTTTCGAGGGAGGCGTTGAGGGAAATCTCCGGCATTGAAGATGAGGACAGTTTCGAGGTCGCCGCCAGCGATCTGTTGCAGTTCACCCTCATCGAACTCGAACCGGACCGGGATTATTTCAGCATCCTGCCTCTCACGCGCAGGTATATCCGCACCCAATTTACCGGTGATCGGAAATTCATTCAGCAGGCTGAGTTGAAGATCGCGCAGTATTATGCCGCGTTGATCTCGCAACGCAGTGACTTCACCGAGTGGCGCGGGTACGACAAACTCTTAGCAGACAGGAACAACATTTTGAGCGCCGCGCAATGGTGTTACAAATCCATACAGAAGAAACTGCCCGGCACAAGTTCCTTGACCAAGAAGACGAGGGGGATTGCCGAATTGCTGGTGCAGATCGGCGCCCAGTTCGGGAGCGTGCTGTGGCAACGCGCCTACTGGTACGACCGTCTCACGCTCGCGCACGCCTCGCTCCGCGCGGCAAACCTGCTCTCCGATTGGAAATCGGTCAGCACATTTGCGCGCAACATCAGTTGGATCTATTTTTATCAGGGCGATTATCTGCGGGCTTTGCGTTGGGCGGAGGAATCGCTCTCGGCAACCACGATCACGCGGGACGGGCTGTTGATCGCGGCCGCGCAGAGATTGATCGGCACCGTGGAACTTCGGCTGGGGAATTTCGAGCGTTCGGAACAAATGTTGATGGATGCGCTCACGACCAGCGAACAACACGCCGACGACGATTATGGGATCTACAGCAAAGGCTTTGCGCAGTTTGGTCTCGGCGATCTTGAGAATGAACGAGGCAACATCAAGCAAGCCGGGGCGTGGTACCAGAAAGCGCTGGAAACGTGGCAGGACCCCGTGCGGAAAGACCCGGTGCGCCACATCAGTTACGCGTACAACGGGCTGGGCTTTGTCGCGCTGAAGGAAAAAAAATACGAAGAGGCAGAGCGTCACTTCAAAGAGGGGATCCGCTCTGCCAATGAATTCGGTCGGGTGGAGGAACTGGCGCGCGGTCAACTGGGGCTTGCCGCGGTGTATCTTGAATCGAATGCCGAGCCCAACGCCGCGCTCAGCCTGGTTAACGAATCAATGGAAGGGTTTCAACGCCAGGGGATGCAACACGAGATTCGGCTGGGACAAGAGTTCCTGCAAAAGATATTCACGTTGCATCCGCACCTGGCGGTAAATCAACAACCGCATGGATAACGAGCAAAAAATTTTTCTGCAAGCCTTCAAAGAGTTAGAGACCTTGTTCGAGGCGTTACCGATCCATGAGGCGCAACGCCAGCCTTTGAAAAGTATCCTCTCCGGCATACTGAAAAATGCCAAAAATCTGGCGTTATACGATCCCATCACGCATGCGCTCAACTCGCGCGCGGAGAAATGGCTCATCCCCGCCGGGCATACAGGCATGGCAAAGGTGGACATTTACGACCTGCGACAGGCGAACAAAGTGTATGGCGCCGCGGCGGTGGACTTGGAACTGCATAAACTGGCGTTCCAATTTATGTACATCTTTACCTCCGACCAGGGCGACTTCGTCCGCAGGTCGCCGGGCAGCGACGAGTTCCGCATCACCTCCACATCGAAGACCCCGCGAGAGATCAAACGCATGTTGTCGAAGTTGTATGCGGATCAAGAACGCGACTCTCTCCTGACGTGGGACTTTGGCGCGGGGATGACCGAAACCGAGGCGGAGCATGAACTCCAGAAACAACGCCGAGCCTACCGCCCCATCGTCGTCAGGCAGACCATCCTGGAAAGCCATACCGAAATTCCCGCGCGCATGGAGGAAGTCAATCTCCATCAAAGTTGGCATGAGTTTAATATGCCTTACGAAACGCTTATCGATAAAATTTGTTTGTTGAACCTGCCGGTCAATTTGGAACAACAGGTGATCGAACAGGTTCGAATCACGCAGAGCGTTGTGGAAAGCATCGTCACCCGCGAACCGCTCACAGACACGCTCAATGGGTTGGGCGCGAGGTGGTACGTTGAAAATAAAGCCATCCAATGCATTGCCCTGACGGACATGATCAATATGCACGAGGGGAATGCCCGCTACGGAAGCGCCGCCATAGACCAGGATCTGAGGCGATTTTCAAATGTGTTGGTGAAACACTTCCCGAAAGATGAAGGGTTCCTGCTCTTCCGCTCGGAACGGGCGGGAGACGAATTCAAAATCACTTCCACCGCCGACGATCTGCCCAAACTGGAAGACAGGCTTCGTACCGTTTGGGAAAAAGACAAAAGTCACGGGTTGCTTGCGTGGAATTACGGCGCCGGCAGGAATATCAATGAAGCGCATGTGGCTTTGTATAGGAATCGCGTGAAGGAAACCGAAATTATGAACTTGTCATCGTCAGACGGTAAATCAACCTTCATCATTGTCCGGCCCGAGAGCGAAGACTACCCAAAGTTATTCCAACTTTCAGAAGATACTGCCCGCCTGATCAACGGGACGCCGATCATGGATATTCACATGACCATTCAGGCGATCCGCAATGTGAAGGATTTTTCGGCTTTGAAGGAGCGCCTGACGGAGTATGCGCGGAACTTGCCGCCCCTTGAGATCAGCGTCAGAAGCATTGCGCGGATGAATGTGCACAGCCAAAAGGGCAGGTTATGGCTGTTGGCTGAAAAAACACCGGCGTTGGAAAAAATCTACAACGAACTTGCCCACATCGCCCAAGACATGGGATACGAAGCGTATCCGTACGCGTCCAGCGATTGGCTGCCCCACATCAAGATCGTTGATATGCCGGAGAACATGTCGCCGCAGATCAAAGACCCCACGTTTGGAACCGGGCGAGGGTTATCCTTCACCGTGAGAAGTTTCGAATGGACCGTGCAGATGGGCGCCGAACGTTGGGATCTGCTGGACCAATTCCCCTTCGGGTAATGACCGGTTGAGCCCCCGGTCTGCGCTCCTCATCCGCGAATCATAGTATGGCAATCCTTCTCATCGTTGACAAGAACCCAACGGATCGCCGGGCATATACAACATTATTGGGGAATTATGGCCATCGCTTTCTCGAAGCCGAGGACGGCGTTCAGGCTTTGGAAGTCGCGCGCGCCGAACTCCCCGATCTGATCATTACCGATATTCTCATGCCAACCATGGATGGGTTTACACTGGTGCGCCGCCTGCGGGCAGAACCGTTGCTGATGGGAATCCCTGTGGTTTTCCAAACGTCCAATTATGATGAGACGGAGATACACAAATTGGCGCGCGCCAGCGGGGTGACGCACATTCTCCGCAAGCCCGCCGAGCCGCAAGCGATCTTGCGGGCGGTGAATGACGCGCTTAAGAATCCAACGATCCCTTCCCGGTTGCCGCAAACCGGTCAACTACAACGCGAACATTTGCAATTACTTGCCGATAAACTCTACGAAAAGGTTTCCGCGCTCGAAGATGCCAATGAGCGCCTGCGAAACCTATCCCTCATAGACGGCCTGACCGGGCTGAACAACCGCCGCGGCTTCATGATCCTGGCGACCAATTTATTGAAGTTTGCGCGGCGGGCAGGGTATGCCTCCTCCCTGATCTACATTGACCTGGACAGCCTGAAAGCCATCAATGACATGTTCGGTCACGCCGGCGGAGACGCGGCTCTGGTTAACTTTGCCCGCATCTTAACTTCCACATTTCACGATTCAGACGTGAGCGGGCGCCTGGGCGGCGACGAGTTTGTCGTCCTGATCGTGGATGCGACCCATAACGATCTCGTCAACATACAAGCGCTCCTGCAAAAGAACATAGACGCATACAACCGACAGATCGAACCCGAACGCGCCTTATCTTTCAGCATGGGAAGTATCCGCGTGGAATCCGATTCCACAATTTCTATGGAAGAGTTCCTCACGCAGGCAGATGAGGCGATGTACAAACACAAACAGAGTCGCAAACGGGCAGGGAATAAAACCTAGCCACCTGATAGTTAATAGGACTTACGCAGTTGAACCTGTTGCGCCGTAGTTGCGCTGCCGCGGCGGCACGATTTGCTTGGCAAATCGAACTGCCCGCCAACTGCGTAAGTCCTGGTTAAGAAACAGCCGCTCAGAGTTTTTCTCAGACTCTCTGCGCTCTCTGTGGCAAAAGAAATGTCAACCTTCCGACTAACTACCCGACACTTTCCTTTTTTGGACGCTGACCGCGAAGCGCGCTGAAAACGCTGATAAAAACTTTCGCCCGTTTTTTGAAAAATCCGCGTTTATCTGCGTTTTCTGCGTGAATCAGCGTCCCGATTTTGAAAGTATAAGGTCATCAACTCAACCCTCTTGTTTGGACGCGTCTCGGAACCGAAACAATGACCTCAACCCCTTCCACGGATTCTCCCCGCGTAGCATCGCGCGTCCATGCAGGAACAGGCTCACTTGCGACAGACCGAACCAAAGGAAGAAGACCGTCAGCGCAACGGACGCGATATCGATCCACACAGGCAGGTTCGTTTTGGCTTCCTCCACCTGCGCGCGCCAACCTGTCACCTTCTGCTGGTATCCATTCACTTCGGCAAGAAAACCCTCCAGGCTCGCGCGCGTTTCGTCAAAGTCTCCGCTGAAAAGTTGCGAAGCCGAATCAAGCAACACCGAAGCCTGCTCGGCAAGCTCGCTCAGATCGCCGATCTTTGATTCCAACGCATCGGCGGAATCGATCAGGTCGGTCAGGGTTTTATCGGGAATGTTGACATTGATGAACGGGACGATGTTCACCCCAAGGATCGTCACGCGCGCATTTTCGAGCGTATCACGCGCCGCGATCAGGCGCTCCTTCGCCGTTTTCAATTCGGGGACGAGTTCATCATCGAGCGTGGTCTGCACATCTTCGAAGAACGCTTGCGGATCGTTCCGCGTGAAGTCGTTCAACGCCTGTTCGGTGGAATCGAGAATGCCCAACGCGCGTTCCAACTCGACGCGCGAACGATCCAACGCTTCCTCGCCCTGACGTAAGGCTGTTTCGATCTCCCCAAGCCGCGCCACCCCCTCGCGCGTCAGCGGACCGTTCAACCACCACACCATCGGAATCCCAATCATGCTCAACAGCAGGAAGAACCCGCTCAAGACGATCAACGCGCGCGATACAATGTTGCGAGCCATACAGTCCTCCGATTCTCTTGCAACCGATCCAAAATGATATTACGACCTCTCTACCGTACATTTGCACCGCTAAGTGTCGCCATGGCGCCATGCGACACCCGCAAAGAACGCAAAGAAAACCTTTTTCACTTGGCGACCTTAGCGTGCTTTGCGGTAAAAATCTTCTCATGTACGGTAGAGAAATTACGACAAATCTACAACTTGCGCAGGTTCAGGTACACTTATGGCAGACCTCGGCGCAAGCCACGCCGGGTTCACCGAATGATACACAATGGACATGAATTCCGCCACATCACAATTTAAAGATCGCTTTGGTTATTCCCCGGCGCATATTATCCGCGCGCCCGGGCGCGTTAACCTGTTGGGCGAACACGTGGACTATAACGATGGACTCGTTCTCCCCGCCGCCATCGACCGCGCCACGCACATCGCCTTCTCCCCCTCTACCGCGAATCATTCCACCATTGCGGCTGTGGATTTCGACCAGCAGGCGGTGTTCTCCGTGGATGGGTTATCCGCCAAAACCCAAAGCGACGGTTCGCCGCTCCCTGAATGGGCGCATTATCCCGCCGGCGTGATGTGGGCGCTTCGCGAAGCGGGGCTTGCCGCGCCCGCAATGGACGCGGTCTTTCTCTCGAATGTGCCGCGCGGCTCCGGCTTGAGTTCCTCCGCTTCGGTGGAAATGGCGTTCGCGTTGGCGTGGCAAACCCTCGGCGGTTGGACGCGCTCGCCCATGGAACGCGCTTTGCTTGGACAGAAAGCCGAGAACCAATATGTGGGCGTCCATTGCGGGATCATGGATCAGTTCGCTTCCGCGTGCGGGGAGGAAAACAAAGCGCTACTGCTCGATTGCCGCTCGTTGGAATACCGATCCCTGCCGTTGCCCGAAAGCGTGTCGCTGGTGGTGGCAGATACCACGGTTCGGCGCAAGTTGACCAGCGGCGAATACAACAACCGTCGGAACGCCTGCGAGGCAACCGTAAAGTTACTCAAAGCGAGCTTGCCGGGCATCACATCGTTACGCGACGTTGCATTGGAAGATTTCAATCGGCTGGCAAAGGGACTACCCCCCGAACTGGAGCGCAGGTCGCGTCACGTGGTGGAAGAGATCGGGAGGGTGAACCAGGCGCAATCGCGGCTTGAAGCGGGCGATATCCAGCAGTTTGGTCAGTTGATGAATCGATGTCACGCCAGCCTGCGCGATTTGTATGAAGTGTCCATCCCCGAACTGGATACAATGGTGGAGATTGCGCAAGGGTTGCGCGGGTGTTATGGCGCGCGCCTGACCGGCGCGGGCTTCGGCGGTTGCACGATCAATCTTGTGGAGCGCGATCAGGCTGGCGAATTTGTCGAACGCCTGGCAAATGGATATGAATCTAAAACGGGGCTTCACCCTGAGATTTATATTTGCCGCGCGTCAGATGGGGCAAGGTTGTTATAAAGGAGTGGGAAGTGAACCCTGAAATCCATCTTCGGCTGGCGGGGTTAAATCTACAGGGTATTGCGCAAATGTCGTTATGCGGCATTCCTCCGCCTCAAGCCGATCAGGCGCAAACGTCGACCGTCTACTTGGATGAGACGAAGACAGCAAAACACAAGGATTAACATGAATAATTGGTATATGAAATCGCTAGGCGATGGGATGTGGGCGCCGATGGCTTGCGCGGAGATCGAAGAGAAATTCCAGCCGATGTTTGAATCTGTTGGCAAGCCCATCACAATGGCGGTTTTTATCCGCCGCGAGGAAGGGGATGTGCATTGCGAAGTCACCGCGTTTTTTTCTCCCGCCGCGCGGGGGTTTGCTGAATCGTTCGGCGCATCGCCATGCGCCCCTCCCCCGCGCGAGGGATTGGAATTACTGGCGGGGGATAAAAATTGCTGGTCGGCGTTATTCTCCCAGTCCGATATATAAAATCGGGATTTGATTACCTTACACTTTAAGATCGAGACGCTGACCGCGAAGCGCGCAGGAAACGCAGATTTTTCTTTCTTTCAGATCAGCGAAATCAGCGTTTCCCCTGCCCTTGCGGGCGGCGCAAGGGTCTGCGTCCAAAAAGCATTGTGTCAGGTAATCAGAATTGGGATATAGTCAGGGCGCGCATTTTGTCCACTACTCTCCTCGAAATTCCATGAGAGCGGCGAAAATGCGCGAAGATGGGTGGATAGCGGATAAATCTTGGGGTGTGTGTAAATTCCAGCGATTTTGGCTCTATTGTTTCTGACGGGATTGCGACTCGCAGAAAGATTCTTTGCCACGAATTTACACGGATGTTCACGAATGTTTTAAACAATCCGTCTGATTACCTTACACTTTCAAAATCGGGACGCTGATTCACGCTGAAAACGCAGATTATTATTTTTGAATCAGCGAAAATCAGCGTTTGTCTGCGTCCCAAAAGCATTGTGTAAGGTAATCAAACAATCCGTGTGAATTGCTAAGGTTGTTGGGCTTTCCCGTTCATAACGGTCGAGCCATCCAGCGCGGCGAACGGTTGATGCGTTTTACGATCAACCCGCGTTATTCGCCGTTTCATTCAAGAACTAGTTCCCCTTTCAACAAGATTTTTTTGCATAATCACTCTTTTCTCGTTCTTAATGCGAGGGGAAGAGGTATTCGATTACGTTGCCTTTTTCTGTATTCTGAAAGTGATTTCTTTCTTCGCGGGTTGATCTGTGTTGCGTGGAGGATGGTTCGCAATGCGTGACAGGAACGGATAACACCGCATTCGCTTACGGTTGATTCCATTCATTTGAGATCGCGCATGAAAAAACATCGTGTATTGCTGGTGTGTTCGCAACATATTTTTGGCGCAGGCATGGAAGGCATGTTACGCGCCGCTGAAGATGTGGAGTTGATCGGACCATGCGGCTTGGGGGAGGATGTCTGCGCGAAGATAGCCGAAGCAAGCCCGGGCATGATCCTGATCGTAGATGAAGATTCGCACAGCGAAGCCGGCGCAAGGCTGACCTCGGTCATCATGGCATCTTACCCTAAACTTCCCATCGTCCGCGCCGGACTAACCGAGAACGTTGTGCGCGTGTATTCGGCTCACACCCTGCCTGCCCGCGGCGCCGATCTATTGGAAATCATTCGCAAATTGCCTGTCGCGGTTGAGGCGGGCAAGTTATCAGACGAGAGGAGTGAATCGGAATGATCAAGTCATCCATCCCAAAATCTTTTTTGTTTGCGCTATTGACGACAACGATATTTGTGCTTGTCACTGCCACGGTCGCTTTCGCGCAACCCTCCGCCCAAACACCGGACGGAGAAACGCTCTTCAAGACGAAGTGCGCGGCGTGTCACACGATCGGAAGCGGTGACTTGGTGGGTCCCGACCTTGCCGGTGTCGCCGATCGCCGCGACCGAGCCTGGCTGGCTCAATGGATTCTCACGCCCGATCAAGTGTTGGCTTCAGGCGACCCGATTGCCACAGAACTGCTGGCGAAATATAACAATATTCCGATGCCGAATTTGGCGCTGACCTCCGAAGAGGTGGATGCGCTTCTTGTCTATTTGGGAAGCGGCGCGACAGCGGGCGGAGGCGCAACCGGACTCCCCGCAGGCGATGCGACGAGCGGCAAGGCTTATTTTGTCGGCGATAAACGCTTCGAGAACGGCGGACCGCAGTGTATGTCGTGCCACAGTGTGGCAGGGATCGGTTCCCTCGGCGGTGGAAACCTCGGTCCCGATCTGACGACCAGCGGTTTCGTCCAATCGGATGCGGCGTTTGCATCTTTCATGGGCGCGCCATCCACGCAAACGATGGGCTCGATCTGGGCGAACACGCCACTGACGCCGCAAGAGCAAGCAGACTTGTACGCGTTCCTGAGCAAGGCAACGGTCACACAACGGGAGCCAAGCGCGTTGTTGCAGATCGCCCTGCTTGCCATTGCGGGCGCGGCGTTGTTGATAGCGCTGGCGAATTTCTATTGGGGTAAACGCCTGAGAGGCGTGCGCAAGCCGATGATCGAACGAACGTTGGCGATGAAGGCGAGAAAGTAGTGAAAACGGCAGAGTGAACTTTGCCGTACGGCAAGATTCATCTTGCCAATTGCGGCGCACAGTGAACTTTTTTAATAGCAAGGTTTATCTTGCCATATCGAGCGCACAGTGAACTTTGCGGTACGGATTAACGGAGGCATACGCCATGAGTTGGATTCAAGATTTGGTCAACCCGCAAGCCCGCCAGTGGGAGGAGTTCTATCGCAACCGCTGGCAGCACGATAACATCGTCCGCAGTACGCACGGGGTGAACTGCACGGGCGGATGTTCGTGGCAGGTCTATGTGAAAGACGGCATCATCACGTGGGAGATGCAGCAGGTGGATTACCCGCTGTTACAGGATGGATTGCCGCCCTACGAGCCGCGCGGCTGTCAGCGCGGGATCTCCGCGTCGTGGTATGTGTACAGCCCGATCCGCGTTAAGTATCCGTACGCGCGCGGCGTGTTGCTGGATTTTTGGCGCGAGGCGCGCGCGAGCGGAAAAAGCCCGGTCGAAGCGTGGAAGTCCATCATGGAAGATGACGAGAAGCGCAAGCGTATCCAAAAGGCGCGCGGCAAAGGCGGATTCCGCCGCACGAATTGGGATGAAGTGCTGGAGATCGTCGCCGCGGCAAATTTATACACCGCGAAGAAATACGGTCCCGACCGCGTCTTTGGCTTCTCGCCCATCCCCGCGATGTCGTATCTTTCATACGGCGGAGGTTCGCGCTTCTTGCAACTGTTCGGCGGCGTGAACATGAGTTTCTACGATTGGTACGCCGACCTGCCGAACGCCTTCCCTGAGATATGGGGCGACCAGACCGATGTGTGCGAATCGGCGGACTGGTACAACAGCAAATACATCGTCTCGATGGGATCGAACTTGAATATGACGCGCACGCCCGATGTGCATTTCATCTCGGAGGCGCGACACGAAGGCGCGAAGTTCGTCGTCATTGCGCCGGACTTTTCTCAGGTGGCGAAATATTCCGATTGGTGGATCCCGGTCAAGGCGGGGAACGATACGGCGATCTGGATGGCGGTCAATCACGTCATCTTGAAAGAATTCTATGTGGATAAGCAAGTCCCGTATTTCGTCAACTATCTCAAAGAGAATACGGACATGCCGTTCCTGATCGAGTTGGAAAAAGACGGCGACAGTTACAAGGCGGGACGTTACATCCGTGCGAATACGGTGAAGCGATACAAGGACGTTGAGAACGGCGAATGGAAGTTCCTTGTGCACGATGCGAAGGCGAACGCGCCGCGCATGCCCAAGGGCGCGGTGGGCGACCGCTGGAGCAAGGAAAAGGGCAAGTGGAATATCAAGATGGAAGACGGACTGGATGACGCGCCCATCGAGCCGACGCTTTCGTTTTTGGGCTCGCAGGATGAAACCGTAAATGTCCAGTTCTATGAATTCGCGGAACAGAAGACCGCGTTACGCGGCGTGCCCGCCAAATACATCGAGACCAGCGATGGGAAGACATTGGTCACGACCGTGTTCGATCTGGTCATCTCTCAATTTGGCGTGGGGCGCGGACTGCCCGGCGAGTACCCGACGAGTTACGATGAGATCGGCGCGTACACGCCCGCCTGGCAGGAAGCGTATACGAACATCGGGCGCGACACGATCATCCGCCTCGCGCGCGAGTTTGCCAACAACGCCGAAGCGACGAACGGCAAATCCATGATCATCGTCGGCGCGAGTATCAATCACTGGTACAACAACAATCTTGTCTATCGCGCGCCGATCTACGCGCTGATCCTGTGCGGTTGTTGCGGAGTCAACGGCGGCGGGATGAACCATTACGTGGGACAGGAAAAACTGACGCTGGTCGCGCCGTGGACGAGTCTCGCGTTCGCGCTCGACTGGCAGAAGCCGCCGCGTCAACAGCAATCGCCCACCTGGCATTACGTCAACAGCGACCAGTGGCGTTACGAAGGCGACTTCACCGAGTACGCCCACGTCCCGCCTGAAACGAAATGGGCGAAGGGTCACGCGATGGACCTGGAAGCGATGGCGGTGCGCATGGGCTGGATGCCGTACTTCCCCCAGTTCAAAGAGAATAACTTCGATGTGATGAAGAGAGCCGAAGCCGCAGGCGCGAAATCTGCGGATGAGGTTTCCAAATGGGCGGCGAAGCAAATCAGCGACGGCAAACTCGAACTCGCCGTGGACGATCCCGACGCAAAGGAGAATTGGCCCCGTGTGTGGATCATCTGGCGCGGCAACGCCATTCAATCCAGCGCGAAGGGACACGAGTTCTTCCTGCGCCACTACCTCGGCACGCACGATAACATCATTGCGGAGGAACACGCGAAGGATAAGGTGAAGACCGTGAAATTCACCGAGCCCGCGCCGCGCGGCAAAATGGATTTGATCGTGGACCTCAACTTCCGTATGGACTCCTCCGCGCTGTATTCGGATATCGTCCTGCCCGCCGCGTTCTGGTACGAAAAGAACGATCTCAACTCCACCGACTTGCATTCCTTCGTTCATCCGTTGGGACAGGCTGTTCCGCCCGTGTGGGAATCGAAGACCGATTGGGAGATCTTCAAAGCCTTCGCAAAGAAGATCAGCGAACTTTCGGCGGACGTTTTCCCCGAGCCCGTCAAAGACCTGGTGATGACGCCGCTCAAACACGATACGCCCGATGAACTCTCGCAGCCCGACGTGAAAGATTGGCGCGCGGGCGAATGCGACCCCGTCCCCGGCAAGACCATGCCGCACTTCCATGTGGTCGAGCGCGATTACGCCAATCTGTACAACAAATTCATCTCGCTCGGACCAAACCTCCGCAGGGATGGCATCAGCGGCAACGGTGTGCAAATCCCCATCGCGGAGTTCTACGATGAATTGATGAAGAATCCCGTCGGCGGCTCGCCCGACCCGCGTCACATGCGCTGCGTGGAATGGGGCGGGAACAGATATCCGTCGGTGGAAGACGCGCTCGACGCGGCGAATGTCCTGTTGTATCTCGCGCCCGAAACGAACGGCGAAGTCGCCTATCAGGCATTCAAACACGAGGAGGAGCGCGTTGGATTGCCGCTGGCAGATTTGGCTGAGGATGTGCGCGGCGTCCGCATGACGTTCTTCGACCTGACGCGGCAAGTGAGACGCACGCTCATCAGCCCGTGCTGGAGCGGCATCGTCAACGATGGACGCGCGTATTCGGCGTGGTGCATGAGCATCGAGCGGCGCGTCCCCTGGCGAACGTTGACGGGACGCCAGCACTTTTACATCGACCACCCGTATTACATGGACTTCGGCGAAAACCTGCCGACCTTCAAACCGAAACTCGTGGCAAAGCCCGGCGACTGGAAGAAGATCGGCGACATCGTGAAAAGCCCCGTGGACGACAAGAGCCTGATCCTCAACTACATCACGCCGCACGGCAAGTGGAACATCCACTCCACGTACAAGGACAACCATCGCATGTTGACTCTCTCGCGCGGCATGGATCCCGTGTGGATCAACGACAAGGAAGCCGAGAGCGTGGGGATTGTGGATAATGATTGGGTCGAAGTCCACAACGACAACGGTGTCGTCGTGACTCGCGCCGCAGTTAGCGCGCGAGTCCAACCTGGAACATGCCTGTACTATCACGCGGTCGAGCGGACGGTCTTCATCCCCAAGTCGCAGATTCGCAACGGAAAACGCGCGGGCGGTCACAACAGCCTGACGCGCACCCGCATCAACCCGGTACAGTTGGCTGGCGGCTACGCCCAGTTCACATACTCGTTCAACTACTGGGGACCCATCGGCGTGTTCACGCGTGATACGTATTGCGTGGTGCGGAAGATGGAAAAGTTGGAGTGGTAAGGAAACAGTACCGCAAAGTTCACTTTGCGAAATACGCAAGGCGAACCTTGCGGTACTACTCAAAGGAGCAAACACATGGACATACGCGCGCACGTTTCAATGGTCTTCCACCTCGATAAATGCATCGGCTGTCACACGTGTAGTGTGGCGTGTAAAAACATCTGGACCGATCGCAAAGGCACCGAGTACATGTGGTGGAATAACGTCGAGACCAAGCCCGGCACGGGCTATCCGACGTTGTGGGAAGATCAGGAAAAATACAAAGGCGGCTGGGAAAAGAAGAATGGGAGGATCGAATTGAAATTGCACAGCCGCCGCGGCGGGTTGACGAACATTTTTCACAATCCCTATCTGCCCACGATCGACGACTACTACGAGCCGTGGACGTACGACTACGAGAATCTTTTCAACGCGCCCGAAGGCGACGACCAACCCACCGCCCGCGCCGTTTCGATGATCACAGGCAAACCGATGGAAAGCATCGAAGCGGGACCCAACTGGGACGACGACCTTGGCGGCTCGCCCCTCTATGCCCGCAACGACGTCAATCTCGACGAACTGACCGAAGACGAGCGCGAGCAACTCAACGAGGTTGAACGCGTCGTCTTCTTTTACCTGCCGCGCATCTGCAATCACTGTCTCAACCCCGGTTGTGTGGCGGCGTGCCCCGCAGGCGCCATCTACAAACGCGGCGAAGACGGCATCGTGCTACTCTCGCAAGAGAAGTGCCGCGCCTGGCGCATGTGCATTTCAGGATGCCCGTATAAGAAGACCTATTTCAACTGGTCTTCGGGCAAATCGGAAAAGTGTATCTTGTGCTACCCGCGCCTCGAATCGGGACAACCCCCCGCCTGCTTCCACTCCTGTGTGGGACGCATCCGCTATTTGGGAGTTCTGCTTTACGACGCGGACCAGATCGAGAAAGGCGCTTCTGTCGCGGACACGGACCTGGTCGCCGCCCAGCGAGCCATGATCATGGACCCGTTCGACCCCGAAGTCATCGCCGCCGCGCAGAAGAACAAGATCTCCGACGCGATGATCGCCGCCGCGCAGAATTCGCCCGTGTATAAGTTCGTGAAGAAGTGGCAGATCGCGCTTCCGCTTCACCCCGACTTCCGCACATTGCCCATGTTGTTCTATGTCCCGCCGATGCTGCCCGTGCTGGCGAAAACGAAAGACGGCAACTACGATGTGGAAGGCTTGGACAAGGAAAACTTCCCCGCCATGCTCAGTTCGCTCGAGAAGGCTCGCATGCCGATCAAATATATGGCGAGCATGTTCTCGGCGGGCAACGTCCAAGTGGTGGAAGAGGTCTATCGCAAGTTGATCGCCGTGCGCATCTTCAAGCGCGCGCAAAAAGTAAAAGACTACCAGCAAGCCGAAGTGGATGCCGCGCTTGCCTCAGGAAAGACGAACGCCGAAGAAGTGGAAGCCATCTTCCGCCTGACCTCCCTGCCGACCTACGAGGAGCGTTTCGTTGTCCCGCCGCTGGGGCGCGAATCTGCGGTGGAGGCGTGGGAGAAACCGCTCACCCGCAAGCAGGAAGCGGGCTTCGGCATCCGCAACAAGATCGCCAAGAGGAAATTCTAATGAAACGCAAAACCATTAAACAAAACACAAAGGCTTGCACTGAGCCTGTCGAAGTGACACGAAGTACACAAAGGTTTTAAAGAATTTCCTTCGTGTCCCTTTGTGACCTTCGTGTTTAAAAAGAATTTCGTGGAGACTCACTAATGTACACCGAATTGGAAATGCGTCAGTTATATCAATGCTTTGCGCGCATGTTGGAATACCCCGCAGGCGGCACGTTGCAAGCCGCGCTCACAGCGCAGGGCTTGCTCGCGGATGAAAACCCCGAAGCCGCCGCCTTGTTGAACGACTTTCACGAGTATGCCAAATCCCTGCCGCCCGGCCGACTCGAGGAAGTGTATACCGGCACGTTCGATCTCGACGCGGCGTGTCATCCTTATGTGGGTTATCACCTCTTCGGCGAGACGTATAAACGCAGCGCGTTTTTGGTGGAACTCAAACAACGCTACAACGCGGCCGGCTTTACCTTCTCGGAGACTGAATTGCCCGATCATCTTGCCGTGATCCTGCACTTCCTTGCCATGACGAAAGACAACACGCAGGCGGAGGAGATCGCCCGCGACGCGTTGCTTCCGGTGTTAGACAGGATGACGGGTCGCGCCAAATCGGAGGGCTTCGACGAGGACGAGTCGCCGTCGGCGGAGGCAAAGCCCGAAAAGCGGAACCAGTTCCAAGTGGTGTTGGAAGCGCTGCGTTTCGTCCTGAGGAATCAATTCCAGGTTCTCAATGTGCTGGAGACCTCCAAGGTCTGACAAAGAAGGAGCTTCATATGTTCGACAACGCCTTATTCATTGGTTTCCCGTATGTTGCTGTCGCTATTGCGATCGTGGTATCCATCTATCGCTTCTGGTTCGACCCATATTCCTATTCGAGCCAGTCGTCGCAATTTTTGGAGAACCGCGTCTTATTTTTCGGGTCGGTGCCGTGGCATTACGGCATCATCATCATTTTGCTGGGGCATATCACCGCGTTGTTGTTCCCCAGTCTGTGGGGCTTGTTCACCGCGAACCAGACGCGCCTATACGTATTGGAAGTGATCGGACTTTCGCTCGCGTTGATGGCGACAGTGGGATTGGCAATTTTAATATATCGCCGCATCGCAAACGCCCGCGCGAACTCGGTCACCTCCGAGTTGGACTGGGTATTGCTGGTCGTCCTGTTGCTTCAAGTTGGGCTTGGTTTTTGGGTGGCATATTATTATCGCTGGGGCTCGGACTGGTATTTGCATACTGCCGTGCCGTGGCTGATCTCGCTCGCCAAATTTCAGCCGAACATCGCCTCTGTTGCCGCTCTGCCGTTCTGGGTTAAGTTCCATTTCGTTGGAGGGTTTGTTGTCATATTGTTGTTGCCCTTCACGCGCCTCGTGCACCTGCTCGCCTACCCGCTCTCGTATTTGTGGCGCGAACATCAAGTGGTGATCTGGAATCGCTCGCGCATGAATTGATGAAGATCGCCTTGATTCGGTTTTTGCCGCCGCGCAAATGACAAACGGGAACCGCAAAGGTTCATTTGTCATTCTCAGCGCTTCACGAAAGTTCAGGCGACAGTTCGATGTGCCTGGCAAATCGTGTCGCCTGACTTGACGCAGTACTACTGCGTCAAGAACATGTTTTCGTGACCTACTGATTCGGCTCAGATTTGCTATACTGGATACATGAAACCCCTCGACGAAATTCTGCGCGACTCTGCGACTCGTCACCGCCGCCTCTGTCCTCGACAGGTGTTGGGCGCGCGCGTGGGGATGTTTGCCGCCTCTCTCCTGACCCTCGACCTGCCCCAGTCCGACAAGCGTCTCCTCGCTTTCGTTGAAACCGACGGCTGTTTCGTAGACGGAGTCTCCGCCGCGACAGGCTGTTACGTTGGAAGAAGAACCCTGCGCGTGGAAGACTTCGGTAAGACCGCCGCCGTCTTTGTGGATACGCGCGTCGAACGCGCCGTCCGCATTGCGCCGCGCCTCGACATCCGCGAACTTTCGAAAGAATACGCCCCCGAAGCAAAAAACCGTTGGGAAGCGCAACTGCTCAGCTACCAGACCATGCCCGACGAAGACCTGCTGGGCTTCAAATGGGTGACCATGCGCATTAACATCCCCGCCTTGATCGGGCAGGCAGGCGCGCGCGTCAACTGCGATGCGTGCGGCGAAGAGATCCTCAACCAGCGCGAAGTCCTCTGGGAATCGAAAATTCTCTGCCGCGCCTGCGCAGGACAGGCATACTACGCGGAAGTGGAAAGTCACACAGCCTTCAAACTGCCGCGCGAAGCGGGATAGACCACCGTTTCGAAGGTTTGGATAAACGAGAACCTTCGGGACAGTGAGCCATTAAATGGAAGGACGCCTCATTAGGAGCGATTGTAAGGAAGAATGTCTTTTGGGGTGGTGATGAATATAACATCGTCAGGGGGGAACCTTGTGGTACAAAATAACGGACTTCACGAGAAACCCATGACCCCAAAAAACAACCCATCCCTCTGGCGCATATTCACCTCAGCCGCGGACGGACTCCCGCCCGCTTATTTTGCCCTCGTCATGGCGACGGGCATCGTCTCCATTGCGGCGAAATTGGAAGGCATGCCAGCAATCGCATGGGCGCTGTTCGGCGCCAACATCGTCTTTTATATCATCCTCTGGGCGCTGACAATCGCGCGTCTTATCCGCAATGTTTCGGGCGTTGTCGCCGACCTGACCAGTCACGAACGCGGGCATGGATTTTTCACAATCGTCGCTGGCACCTGCGTGCTTGGCAGGCAGTTTCACATCATCGGCGATAACTCCTTCATCGCCGCCCTGCTCTGGTGGCTTGGGCTGTTGCTTTACTTTGTATTGATGTACACCTTCATCGCCGCTGTAACCGTGCGGGAGGTAAAGCCCGCGTTCGAAAACGGTTTGAGCGGCGGATGGCTGCTGCTCGTCGTTTCCACCCAATCCCTCTCGGTGACGGGTGCCAGCCTGACCGAATATTTTGGACCCCTGGCAGAGGCGACCCTCTTCTTTACGCTGACCATGTTCCTGCTTGGCTTTATGCTTTACATCCTTGTGATTTCGATGATTTTTTATCGCTTCACGTTCTTTCGATTACGACCGGAAGAACTGGCGCCGCCTTACTGGATCAATATGGGCGCGATGGCAATCACCACGCTGGCTGGCTCGGTCCTCATCCTCGAGGCGAATCACTGGAAATTGATTCAGGACATCATGCCCTTCCTGAAAGGGCTCACACTTCTCTTCTGGGCGACCGCCACCTGGTGGATTCCGCTTCTCTTGATTCTCAGCGTCTGGCGGCATGGCACCAAGCGCGTCGCCATCGCGTACGAGCCTTCGTATTGGGGACTGGTCTTCCCGCTCGGCATGTACACCGTCTGCACATTTCAACTCGCCAGGGCGCTGGGGTTAGATTTTCTCTACGCCGTGCCGCAATACTTCGTGTATTTCGCCATCGCCGCGTGGACTGCCACATTCATCGGGCTTGTGATTCAACTGGCGCAAAAAATAAACGCTTCTGCCCGCTCCCAAGCCTGAAGTCGAATTTCAACAATCACGCTCCCCAACCCGCCAACTCCTCCGCCACCCTCGTATACTTCTCGCCCGTCCCGCGCTCGTCGTCGGCGCGGTGGAAGTCTTTGAGCAGTTTCGATTCCTCGTCCGCAAGAATGTTGTCTGCCATCGGGAAGAGGACGTTATCTTCTTTTTGGATATGCTCGCGCAACAAGGCGGCATAATCCTGCGCGTGTTGAACCAGCTGGGGTTTGGCGCGCGCGTCGCCCGCGTTGATTCGCTCCGCGCACTCGACCATGCCTCGTATGAATCGGCGTCCCTGCTCGTGTTCATCCATAAACACGGACACGGGGTCTTCGTTTTTTGGGAATCCATGTTCTGCGAGCGCGACGAAGAGAATGCCTTCCTCTTTTTGGTGATGCGTCCCATCGGCGAAGTTGCGGAGGAAATCAGCCGCTTTGATAAAGAACTCCATCGGCACATCATCTCCCGCAGAGAGATGGTCGGCGGCGGCTTCGAGCGCGGTCAACACTGTTTCGATGACGCGATGTTCGCTCATGAGGATGTCTGTGGTTTGCATGATGGCTCCTGATATTTTGAGGGTGTGAAACGAATTAGCCACAGAGACCACAGAGTTCGCAGAGATTTAAAAAGATTTTCTCTGTGGTCTCTGTGCGCTCTGTGGCAAAAAACTCTACGGTGCTTTCCGAACCTGCCCCACAACCATATCGCCGATCTGGCTTGTGCTCAGTCCGCTGGAGGCGTCGAGCGAGGGGATCTGCCCGCTGGCGAGCAAATGCTCCACGCTGGATTCGATGCGACCCGCAGAATCCGATTCGCCGAGGTAATCGAGCATCATGCCCGCCGCCATGATCGCCGCCAGCGGACAAGCGATGCCCTTCCCCGCAATATCGGGCGCGGAGCCGTGAATCGGCTCGAACATGGATGTCTTGCCTGGGTGCAAATTGGCGGAGGCGGCGATTCCGATTCCGCCTTGAAGCATCGAACCGAGGTCGGTGAGGATGTCGCCGTAGAGGTTGGTGGTCACGAGGGTGTCGTAATATTCGGGCTTTTGGATCATCAGCATCGCGAAGGCGTCCACATAGGCGTGATCCTGTTGGATGTCGGGATAGTCCTTCCCCACTTCGGCGAAGACGCGCGTCCAAATCTCCTGCGGGCGGATGGCGTTGGCTTTGTCCACGAGCGTGAGATGACCAGGCTTCTTGTTGCTGGAAGCGCGCGCGCGCGCGAGTTCAAACGCATAGCGCACGGCGCGTTCGATCCCGACCCGCGTATACAGGCTGGTGGATGTGGCGACTTCATCGGGCGAGCCTTTTTTGAGGATGCCGCCGATCTGGGTGTATTCGCCTTCGGTGTTTTCGCGCACCACGGCGAAGTCAATGTCTGCGGGGGTCTTGCCTTTGAGCGGGCACAAATTTTCAGCGTAGAGTTTGATCGGGCGGAGATTAATGTACAGGTCCAGACCGAAGCGCAGACCGAGGATGACCGAGCGCTCGACCAGCCCCACTTCCACTGCGGGGTGACCGATCGCGCCGAGAAAGACCGCGTCCAGCGTTTTCCATTCTTCGATCACTTTCTCTGGCACGAGTTCTTTGGTCTTGAGATAATGCGCGCCCGAATAAGGATACTCGACGAGGTTGCACTCGAAGCCCTCAGCGACGGCTCGCAAAACCTTCAACGCTTCGTTCGTGACCTCGGGACCGATCCCGTCTCCCGCGATGATGCCGATGTTGTATGTTTTCACTGATCCTCTCCACGATAAAAAGCAATTCACCACGAAGGTCACAAAGGGGCACAAAGGAAATGCCTTTAACCTTCGTGTACTTCGTGTCCTTTGTGTTTAAAGAGATCTCTCCGCCAGCCGCTCCTCCGCATAGGCGAGCAGACCGCCCACGTCAATGATGCGGCGCAGGAATTCGGGGAAGGGCGCGGCTTGATATTGTTTGCCCGTCGTCAGGTTGCGGATGACGCCCGCGGCAGGCTCGACCTCGATCTCATCGCCCTCTTTGATCCCATCCACCGCCTGCGGACATTCGAGAATGGGCAGACCGATGTTGATGGCGTTGCGGAAGAAGATGCGCGCAAACGACTTGGCGATGACCGCCGAAACGCCCGCGGCTTTGATGGTGAGCGGAGCCACCTCGCGCGACGAACCACAGCCGAAGTTTGAATCCGCCACGATCACATCTCCGCGCTTCATCTTTTTGACGAAGTCCGCGTCGGCGTCTTCCATGCAATGCAGGGCGAGCTCGCGCGGGTCGGCGGTGTTGCAGTGACGGGCGGGGATGATCGCGTCGGTATCCACGTTCTTGCCGAACTTCCAACTGTGACCGTGAATGCGCACGCGCTCGCGCAGGTATTCTTTTTGCGCCGCGCCGTCGGTCATGCGCGGGAGCGTCTCGAAGAAGAGAATGCGGTCGGGGCGGGCGTAATCGGGCAAACGCGACTCGGCGAATTCCAACACATTTCGCGCCGAAAGTTTCGCGTCGTCTTGAAGCACAATGCAGGCGCACGTCAACTCGCCATAGATGAGATCGGGCGCGCCGACCACCGCCGCATCCTTCACGCCTGGGCAGGAACGCAAAACCATTTCAACCGCGCCTGGGTAAATTTTGAACCCGCCGCGCATGATCACTTCGTCCTTGCGCCCGACGATCTTCACGGGCCCGTCCGCGTCCATCACGGCGAGGTCGCCCGTGTGAAGCCAGCCGTCCGCATCCAACACTTGCGCGGTGGCTGTCGCGTCGCCCCAATAGCCTGTCATCACGTTATAGCCGCGCGCGCACAACTCGCCCTCTTCGCCGTTTGCGAGAGTCTCGCCGTTTGCGCCGATCACTTTAATTTCCACGCCGTCCATCGCAACGCCGACCGTTTCCGTCGCGGTGATGGGACCGTCGTCGAGTTGGGTCATGGTGATGGCGGGCGAGGCTTCGGTCAACCCGTAGCCGATGAGCAATTTGAATCCCATCTCTTCGCGCGCGCGGCGGACGAGTTCGGGCGGGCAGGGCGCGCCAGCCATAATTCCCGCGCGAAGCGTGGCGCAGGCTGAAGGGTCGAAGTCTTTGTGATTCAATTCCAGCGCGAACATCGTCGGCACGCCCGAAAGAATCGTCACTCCCGTTTCCTTCACCAGCCTCAGCGCCTCACTCGGACGATAATGCGGCAGGCAGACCAACTGCGCTCCCGCCACCGCGCAGGCAAGCATGACCGCCGTGAAGCCGAACGTGTTCGAGAGCGGAACCGCGCCGAGGAACACATCCTGAGCCGAGCAATTCATCCGCTCTGCCATCTCTGCCGCGTTGCGGACCATGCCGCCGTGCGTCAACGTCGCGCCGCGCGGCTCGCCCGTGCTTCCCAGCGAGTGGATGATCGCCGCCGCGTCGCGCGGTTTGGCGGAGGCAGGCGGGAGCGCCGCCGTGTCTTTGAGCAAACTCTCCCACGCGATAACATCCTTCTTTTTATTTGATTTGGAACTGGAGACGGAGACGATAAACTCCAACTCTGGGATTTGACCCCGCATCTCCAGCGCGATTTCGAGATGGTCCACGCCGTCGAACTGTTTCGCCTCTGAAAACGCGACCAGCGCGCGCGGCTTCGTCTTTGCGAATCGCGCCAGCGCATCCGCCTTGTCGCGGCGGACGTTGATCGGCACAAGGACGAGTCCCGCTTTGGCGGCGGCAAAGACCGTGACGACGTACTCAGGCGTGTTGGGCAGGATCACAGCGAGGCGGTCGCCGGGTTGCAGACCCAGCCCGCGCAGTCCCGCCGCGAGCGAGGCGGCTTGCAGTTCCGTCTCCGCGTAAGACCAGCGTTCCTCGCCGAGGCGAAGGAAAGTCTGGTTGGGGAATCGCGCCGCCTGCACGCTGAGCAATTCGCCGATGGTTGTGTCGTGAAATGTTTCGTATGTCATAAGTTTATTTCCTGATTCTCAAAAAAGAATTAGCCACGAAGGGCACAAAGATCACGAAGGTTTAAAGCTCGCTCAACGAGATGCCTTCTTTTAGACCACCGCGCGTGATGATCTAAAACAAAAAACCGAAACCGTCACTCAAACCAATTTTGTGTACTTCGTGTCCTTCGTGTTTATAAATCTTTCGGAGAGATGATCCTCCCCGCAATGGCGGAGGCGGCGGCGACGTAGGGGTTGGCGAGATACAGCTCGCTGGAGGTGTGACCCATGCGCCCGCGGAAGTTGCGGTTGCTGGTGGAGATGCACTTCTCGCCCGCCGCCAGCACGCCCATGTGACCGCCGAGGCACGGTCCGCACGTGGGCGTGCTGACCGAGCAATTGGCGGAGATGAAGATTTCGATCAACCCTTCGCGCAGGGCGTCGAGATAGACCTTCTGCGAGCCAGGGATGATGACCGCCCGCACGCGCGGATGGATCTGATGCCCCTTGAGGATCTCCGCCGCGGCGCGCAAGTCTTCGAGGTTGCCGTTGGTGCACATGCCGATCACCGCCTGGTCGATCTCCACTTCGTTGAGTTGCGAAACAGGTTTGACGTTTTCAGGGATGAACGGCACAGCCACGAACGGCTCGAACTCCGACACGTCGAATTCATAGACCTGCGCGTATTGCGCGTCGGGGTCGCTTTGCAGGTACAAGCCGTCCTCGCGCCCGCGCGCGCGGATGAACGAACGGGTCATTTCATCCGCCGCGAACAAGCCCGCCTTCGCGCCCGCTTCGATCGCCATGTTCGCCATCGAGAAGCGGTCGCTCATATCGAGATGTTCCAGCGCCTCGCCCGCGAACTCCATCGCCTGATACCGCGCGCCTTCCACGCCGATGCGCGCGATGGTGTGCAGGATCAAGTCCTTGCCGCGCACCCACTTCTGCGGCTTGCCGTGATAGACGAACTTGAGGCTCTCTGGCACTTTCATCCACAACTCGCCCAGCGCCATCGCCACCGCCGCGTCGGTCGAGCCGATGCCCGTGCCGAACGCGCCAATGAATCCGTGCGTGCAGGTATGTGAGTCGGCGCCCGCGATCAGGTCGCCAGGGACGATCATGCCCTGCTCGGGCAAAAGGATGTGCTGGATGCCCGCCCGCCCCACATCGTAAAAGCGGATGCCGTGCGCGTTCGCAAACTCGCGGCATTGCTTGACGATCTCCGCCGATTTGATGTCTTTGGCGGGCGTGAAGTGATCCATGATGAAGACCACCTTCTGCGGGTCCCAGACGCGCGCGCCTTTGATCTTCTCGAACTCTTCAATGGCAAGCACGCCCGAAAGTTCGGACGCCATCACCAGATCCACGCGGGCGTTGATGAACTGCCCAGGGTAGAGTTCCTTCTGGTCGCATTTTTCAGCCAGGATTTTTTCCGCAAGAGTATGTGCCATACTTATCTACCTCGTTTCTACCTCGTATAAGATTCTCTTTCCGTGAAAAGAATAAAATCGGATTTTCTATCGTACAGGAAAGATTTTTTACCGCAAAGCACGCTAAGGTCGCCAAGTTAAAAAGGTTTTCTTTGCGTTCTTAGCGGTGCAAATGTACGGTAGAGAGAAATCGGAAGGATGAAAGAAAACGCAAAACGCCTGGACTCTTCATCATTCATAATTCATCCTTCATAATTTATCTTTCATCCTTCCAAAAATCAGACCGTCTATTTCCTCGATCCTCTCGGCAGAGACTCGCCCATCCGCGTCCCAGCCGCGTTCGGAATAATAATCATCGAGCATCTTTTGGAATTGCTCCCTGTCCACGTGGTGACCTTTCGTTTTGCGCGCGGGCATGGGGTCGTCGAAGTAGCGCTTGGGCAGGGTGTCGTCGGCGCGGGTCAAGCCGAAGCCCGCGTTGATGAGTCGCTCCGTGTCGAGCGTGCGCCGCCCCACGTCGCGGAGAGAGGCGGGAGTGTATTCCAGCCCTGTCGCGGCGGCGACCGAGTCGCAAAATTCCTGATAGCCCAGCAGATGCGGGCTGTTGAATCCGCGCGTGACGAAGCGGCACACGCCGAGGCAATCCGCGATGGCGTAGATGTCGTCGCCGTACGCCACGATGAGTCCCTTGTCTTTGTAGCCCGTCGGGTCGGGGTCGTTGACGCGCCCATAGACGTTCGCGCGCGCTTCGTCGGGAAGTTTGAAAACCTCCAGCGTGGGACGGTTGCGGAGGTGGTCGGCGCCGCGGCTGGCGACGGCGATGCCGAGCGCGAAGCCTTTGAAATACCTCACGTCGTGCGGGTCAGACTGCGGCAGGTTTTTGACGGCGATCAAATAATCGAGCGCCTCTTGCGGGAAGTAACGCGCCGCCTGCGTGCTTTCAGCGAGAATATCGCCGAACCCGCGCCGATGCGCGATATCTTCGATCAACGCATAGACGGTTTCGTAATCGCCCCAGACCAACGGCTTGCCTGTCAGCGAGTCGTCGATCAGCCCGCGCTGGTACAGTTCCATCGCCCAGCCGATGATCGTGCCAGTCGAAGAAGCGTCCAAGCCGAGGTCGTTGACCAGGTTGTTCAACTGGATGACCTGATCGGTGGGCGCAATGCCGATGTTCGCGCCGAGCAGGACGAGCGTCGAGTATTCGGGTCCTTCGCCGCCGAGCGTGTTGCGGTGACGGCAATGCACCACGCACGACGTGCACGCCAGCATCTTGTCGGAAAATTTTTCGACCTCTTCGCCGTTGAGCGTTTCCTCGAAAAAATTCTCCTGCGAGTTACGCGTGCGGATCGCGCCGAGTCGGTTGCTCACTTCGTACAACAGCGGCGTGCCGACCTTGCCCAACACCTGCACCACCTTCGAGTTTTTCAACTCTTCCTGTTGTTTGAGTCGCAACGCGCGTAACGTCTCCTTTTGCGCCACCTCGATCGCCGTCCCGCCGCGCGCCACGATGGCTTTGAGATTCTTGCTTCCCATCACCGCGCCCATGCCGCCGCGTCCCGCCGCGTTTTTTTGACCCGTCATGATCGCCGCCATGCGGACTTGATTCTCGCCCGAGGGTCCGATCACCGCCGAGACGGTCCCGCTTCCATGCCGCGCTTTGAGTTGGTCCTGCGTCTCGATGGCGTTCAACCCCCACAGCCCATCCGCCGCATGGAGGCTGATCTGCCCGTCTTCGATCAACAGGTAGGACGGTTTCTCGGCGCGCCCCAAAATGATGAGGCGGTCGAAGCCCGCCTTGCGCATCGCCGCCGCGAAGAATCCGCCGCAGTTGGCATCGCCGAGAATGCCGCTTTCGGGCGAACGCGCCGAGACGTTGAATCGCGCCGCGTTGGGAGCGATGGTCCCCGTCATCAGCCCCGCGCCGATGATGAGCGGATTCTCCGGACTGAGCGCATCCACACTGCGCGGGTCGCCGTGCTGGCGCAGATACTGGCGCAGGTATGCCATGTTCAGTCCGCGCCCGCCGAGATAGGCGCGCAGAAGTTCATCGGGCGTGGTCGTGATCTCGGTCTCGCCCGTCGAGAGGTTGATGATGGCAATTGGAGATGTGTAATTCAAAATTTACCTCATATTCGTACCGTACCGCAATCTTCAGATTGCGATTGCCACATGGGGCAAAGTAAACTTTGCCGTACAGCAATCTTTAGATTGCGCCTGCCAAATGGGCAAAGTGAACTTTGCCGTACCGCAATCTTCAGATTACGCTTGCCGCATGGGCAAAGTAAACTTTGCCGTACAGCAATCTTTAGATTGCGCTTGTCAAATGGGCAAAGTGAACTTTGCCGTACTGGGTCTTACCCTCCCGCCACAGGGTAGACGAAATGGGCGCGCGCGCCGTCTTGCAGGGGCGTATGCGCGTCGGCTTCCTCTTCGTCAATGAAGATGTTCGGCGGGCATTGATCGAAGTCCAGGCTCAGGCGTGGATAACGCTCGCGCAGGAGAATCAGCAGGGCGTCCACGTTGGAAGCGGGTGGGAGAGTCAGGTCAAGCTCGCGCTGTCCGACCGATCTCCAGAACGGTTCCGCGAGCCGCACATGAATGTTCATCGCAGGATCCTTTCGCGGCGGCGCGTCAACTCGTGATCGAGTTCCTCGTCGGTCACTTCCTGATGCGCGCGCTGGCGTCGGCTCATCACCGTGACGATGCGGCGCACGTCGTCTTCACCGAGCAGGTGGTTGGAGCGTTTCGCCACTTCGAGAATTTTCGTGACGTAGGCGGGGTTCTCTTCCATTTTATGTTTGCGTAAGAAGAAGCGCACGTTATGCTCGCCAGACATCGGACCGATTTCGATCTCGTGCGCGCGCCCGACCATGCTCGAAGGCACGCCGCAATAGACATGCTCCGCCAGCCACTCGTCGTTTTTGGTGAGAGCCTTGGCGATTGCCGCGGCATGAACGCCCGTGGTCGTGCGGAAGGCGTCGGCGCCGACGATGGGATAATTGAACGGGATGACCGCGCCGCATTTGTCGGCGATGACCTCGCAATATTCGGGCAGTTTCGTCAGGTCGCGGTTTCCCCAGCCGAGCAGGTTGAAGTTGACCAGCAGGAGTTCCATGGGCGTGTTGCCGCTTCGTTCGCCGATGCCCAAGCCGCAGGCGTGGACTCGATCCGCGCCCGCTTCGACGGCGGCGAGGGAGTTGGCGATCTCCAGCCCGCGATCTTTATGCCCGTGCCAGTCGATGCCCACCGTCGGGTCCACTTCATCCACCACCTTGCGGAGGAATGAGATCAACGCATGGACTCCATGCGGGGCAATGTGACCGACCGTGTCGGCGGCGCAAATGCGCTTCGCTCCCGACCTGATGGCTGTTTCGTACACCCGACGCAGAGTCTCAGGGTCGGCTCGCACCGTGTCTTCGGTGACGAACATGACGGGGATGCCGTGCTTGGTGGCAAAGGTGACGGCTTCTTCGGTTTGGCGCAACAGGAAGTCCACATCCCAGCTTTCGGCAAATCGGCGAATGGGACTCGTGCCGAGGAAGACCGCCGCTTCGAGCGGTATGCCGACCTCTTCGGAGACATCCACGATGGGGATGATATCGGCGACGACGGAACGCGCCGCGCTCTGCGGCTGGATGTCCATCTTCTGTTTGACGATTTCCTTCGCCAGCACGCTGACGTGATATTTGAACTTCTCGCCCGCGCCGCACAAACCTAAATCTGCCGCGTCCACGCCGAGGTCAGACATGAGGTATAGCAAATACACTTTGTCTTGAATCTCAGGCTGGATGACGGACGGCGATTGCAATCCGTCGCGCAGGGTTTCGTCGGTGACCATCACGCGCTTCTTCGGCGCCTCGGGCGCTTCGACGAGATTCCAATCGTAGATCAGTTCGTGCGTGTCGTTTGGATTCGCGGACATGGCTGACTCCTTTCTTCGACGCTAGAGAGCGTCTCCTACGCGCTTTCTTTTTTAACCACGAAGGCTTGCACTGAGCCTGTCGAAGTGACACAAAGATCACGAAGGTTTAAGAAATGTCTCTTTTTCCTTTGTGTACTTCGTGTCCTTCGTGTTTAAGGATTGCATCGCAACATAACCACATTCAAACGCCTGCAAATTACCGTTCAAATATTTGGCGGGGATGCGGAGCTTGAGCGTCTTATCCCACACATCCCGTTCGATGGGCAGCAGCGTGGATAACGCGCCGAGCATGACGACGTTTGCCATGCGGGCGTCGCCGAGGTCGCGCGCGGTTTGCGAGGCGGGCAGGGCGACGACTTTCATGCCCTTCGATCTGAGGAAATCAATCGTTTCGCGCGGGTAGATGCTTTCGGCGTTTGGCACCGAGCCTGGCACCAGTTCATGGTCGTTGACGAGGACCGTTCCGTGTTCAACGTTCAAGTAATGCGCGAAACGCAGGGCTTCCAATTTTTCGAGTCCGACCACCGCGTCGGCTTCACCTGGGGTGACGATGGGCGAGTGAACTTTTTCGCCGAAGCGGACGTGCGTTTCCACGCTCCCGCCTCTTTGCGAAACGCCGTGCACTTCGGTCTGCTTCGTGTCGTACCCCGCGTTGACGGCGGCGAGCGAAGTCAGTTCGGCGATGAGAAGCGATCCCTGCCCACCGACGCCCGCAAACATCAGGTTGTAGGTCTTCATGCGGTTTCCTCCGCGAGTTTGATGGCGTCCGTCGGGCAGACCTGGGCGCAGACGGTGCAGGAGGTGCATTCGTTGGCGGCGATGACGGGGAAATTTTGCGGCGTGCGCGTGATGGCGGGACACCACACTTTAAAGCAGGCGTCGCATTGCGTGCAGAGGTCTTCATGGATGAAGAAGGGAATGCGATGCGCGTGTTTGATTTCGGGGATCTGCTGGCACGGTCCACGCGCGATGACGACGGAAGGTCCCTTGAATGAAACGGCGCGGCGGATGACGTTGACGACTTCCTTGCGGTCCCACGTATCCACAACGGCGACGTTGGCAACGCCCGAGGCGCGGCACAACGCTTCGAGGTCAATTTGAGGCGCGGTCTGCCCCATCACATCCTTGCCCGAAACGGGATTGGGTTGGCTGCCCGTCATGCCTGTCGTCGAGTTGTCGAGGATGATGAGCGTGAGGCGGCTTCGATTGTAGACCGCGTCGATCAGCGGCGGGATGCCCGCGTGGATGAAGGTCGAGTCGCCGATGATGGCGACGGTGTTCTCGTGTCCCGCCTGCTCCAAGCCGACGGCGACGCCGATGCTCGCGCCCATGCAGAAGGTGGTGTGTTCCGCTTCGTAGGGATGCAACGCGCCCATGGTGTAACAGCCGATGTCCCCCGACACGGTGACGCGCAACTGCCTCAACGCGGCGAAGACGGTGCGATGTCCGCAACCGACGCAGAACATGGGCGGACGCATGATGAGGTTGACGCCGTCGTTGGTGAACGGCGCGGGCGGGTCGCCCAGCCCAAGCGTTTTCTGCAACCTGCCTGGCGAGTATTCGCCGATGACGCCGAAGAGTTCCTTGCCTGTGAGGTTTGCGATGCCCGCCCCGCGCATGAATTCTTCGATGAACGGTTCGCCTTCTTCGACGACGTACACGGTTTCGTATTGGGCGCAGAAATCGCGCAGAAGATTTGCGGGCAGGGGGTAGGTCATGCCGAGGCGCAGGACGCCCGCGTTCGGCAAAACTTCCTTCACGTATTGATACGAAATCCCCGAAGTGACCACGCCGATTTTTTTGTCCGCGCCTTCTTCGATTCGGTTGAAGGGACAGGTCTCGGCGTATTCGGCGAGAGCCGTCAGCGTTTTCTCAACTTCGGGACGGCGGATCAGGCGATAAATCGGGACAGAGAAGCGGTGGGGGTCGCGGTTAAATTCGCGGGTCTCCACTTCCTTCCGCTCGCCGACTTCCACCAATCCTTTGTGGTGCGCGAGCCTGGTCGTGGTGCGGAGCATGACGGGCGAGCGGAACTGCTCCGAGAGTTCGAGTCCTGCGATCATGAAGTCGTGACATTCCTGCGCGTCGCTCGGCTCGAGCACGGGCACTTTGGCGACGCGCGCGAGATAGCGGTTGTCCTGCTCGTTTTGCGAGGAGTGCATCCCAGGGTCGTCGGCTGAGATGACGACGAAGCCGCCGTTTGTGCCTGAGTAGGGGAAGACCATGAAGGCATCTGCCGCGACGTTGAGACCGACGTGCTTCATGGTGACCAGCGTGCGCAAGCCGCCGATTGCCGCGCCCATGCCTTCTTCAAACGCGACCTTCTCGTTGGTGGACCAGCGCGGGTTGGTTTCGGGGAAGCGCATCGCCAGCGTCTCGATGATCTCGGTGCTGGGCGTGCCTGGGTAGCCCGATACGAATTTGACTCCCGCTTCCCACGCTCCGCGGGCGATGGCTTCATTACCTAACAGGAATTCTCGCATAGTGTCTCCAGTATAGACTTTAGACCTGACAGGTTTTTAAAACCTGTCAGGTCTTTTTACAACTTCAAGATCCTTGCCGCGTTGTCGTGAAGGATTTTTTGTTTCGCTTCATCCGAAATATTCAAAGCGCGGATCGCTTCGACATTACGCCTCAGGTCGGGGTTGCCAGGCCAGTCTGAGCCGTAGATGACTTTGTCCGCGAGCATTTCGAGGCGCGGAAAATAATCCAGCAAATGTTTGGCGGGCAGACCCGAAATTTCCATGAACATGTTCGGGTGCCGCCGCGCCAGCCAGAACGCCTGGTCGTACCAGAACGGACGCCCCGAATGCGCCATCAGAATGTTCAGCTCGGGGAAGTCAATCGCCACGTCGTCGAGCAAAAGCGGATCGGCGTATTTGATGCGCGCGCCTTTGAAGACCGACGAACCCGTATGCACCATCATCGTCAGACCGAGTTCCTGCGCTTTGGCGTACAGCGGATACATGCGCGGGTCGTTGACGTAATGATGCTGGTAGGGCGGATAAACCTTGATGCCTCTGAAGTCGTATTCGTTTACAAGCCTTTCGAGTTCCGCGGCAAGATCGTTGACGAGGAATGGGTTGAGGCTGGCAAAGGGTAGCAACCGTCCGCGCGGACCTGAGGCGGGGTCGGCGATTGCGTTGGCTGACGCGCAGAGTTTGCCGACGTAGTCGTTATCCGCGACGCCTGTGGTGAGCGGCGAGACTTCCGCCAGACCGACCGCCAGGTCAATATCATGCGCTTGAAGATACTGGCGGATTCCCTGCGGGGTGAGAATGTCTCGGATGTAGGCATCGAGGTCTCCTTGATAATTCGAACGCATCCATTCCAGCACGGACGGCAGTTCGTGTTCGGGAAGCGAGAGGTGGATGTGGAAGTCTATGATCATGTGTGAGAGAGTAGTGAGCAGTGAATAGTGAGTAGTGAGCAGTGAACAGTTGTCAGTCACTGATGACTGATAACTGATCTACGGAGTAACCACCGACCGAATCCCTTCGCCTTTGCGAAGCGTATCGAACGCGACGTTGATCTGATCCAGCGGGAACTGCGCGGTGACAAGTTCCTTCACTTTGATGCGACCCTGACGCGCCAGTTCCAACACACGCGGATAATCCACCGCGCGACAGCCGAGCGAGCCGATGATCTCCATTTCGCGGTACATCACGCGCCCCGAGTCGAGCGTCATCGGTTTTTCGCTGTAACCGACCATCACGAATCGTCCGCCCGCGCGGATGCAGGAAAACGCCTGCGCCTGCGTGACGGGATTGCCGATCGCTTCAAAGCCGATGTCCGCGCCGCCGCCGCCCGCCAGTTTGCGGACTTCCTTGTCCACGCGCTCGACGTTCTTCGCGTTGACCGTCGCCTGCGCGCCGAGTTTCTTCGCCCATTCCAGTTTGGAATCGATCACGTCCACGGCGATGACCTTCGCCCCGACCGCCGAAGCGACCTGCACCAGATTCAAGCCGATGCCGCCGCATCCCACCACCACGACTGAATCGCCAGGTTTGACCTGTCCGCGATTGACGACGGCGTGATACGGCGTGGTGACCGCGTCGGCAATGATGGAACTCTCCACAAGCGGAAGTTCATCGGGCAAAGGGATCACATCCTTGGCGGGCGCGAGCACGTATTCGGCGTAACCGCCGTCCACGTTGTTGCCGAACATCATCATCTTCTCGCAGATGTTCTCGCGTCCCGTGCGGCACATGGCGCATTGACCGCATCCATACACGGCGGGGAGCAGGACGCGCGCGCCCTCCTTCCATTGCGCGACGCCCGCGCCCAAGCCCGCGATCATGCCAGAGACTTCGTGTCCCAGCACGAGCGGCGGCTTCTTGAAGGTGGGAACATCGTGGTCAATGTAATGCAGGTCGGTGTGACAGACTCCGCATCCCGCCACCTTGACGAGAACTTCGCCCGCAGACGGGGTGGGCGTGGGAATTTCTTCCATTGCCAGCGGTTGACGCGCGGCGTGAAATACGGCGGCTTTCATGAATGGCTCTCCAATGCCTTGCGAAAATTTTCGGGGACGCGCATCTTCTTCAGCGTGTTGCGCTCCGCCGTTACGACGGTGATCTCGCCTTTGGCGGTCAGGCGGTTGTCTTTGCTTTCGTTGAAAATTTCAAAATCGAAGCGCGCGCTCGAAGCGCCGACCTTTCCCGCGCGGCAGTGAATCCGCAGGAGGTCGTCGAAATAGGCGGGGGCGTGATACGAAGCGTGAGCGTCCACATACAGCATGTCGAAATCCTCTTCCAGCATTCGTTTGTAACTGAACCCGATATAACTGAGATATTCAACCAGCGCGACATCGAAGAGATTGAGGTACTGCGCGAAGTTGACGTGTCCCTGCGCGTCGGTCTCGTGGAAGCGCACCTTGAGGGTGGTTGAGAATGGATAAAGATCAGTCATCGCATAAATCTGAAACACGGAGACACTGAGTCACGGAGATTTTTTTATTCTCTGTGTCTCCGTGTCTCAGTGGTTTTCTCTTGAGTTATCCAGCGCGGACCTCCAGCACAATCGCCGCGGCGGTGTCGCCTGCCGCACAGCCTGTGAACAACCCATACCCGCCGCCGAGCAGGACAAGCTCTTCGATCATCTCCATCACCAGCCTCATGCCCGTCGGTCCCTGCGGATGACCCCAGATGAGCGACGAGCCGTAGTTGTTCATCCGATCGAGCGGAATGCCCAACTCGCGGTTGAGGAATACATCGTTCACCGCAAAGGGATTGTGAGTCTTGATCGCCTTAATGTCTTTGATGTCCACGCCCGCTTTTTTCAACGCGCCTCGCGCGGCGGGAGCGTTGGCTTTGGGCATGTATCCTTTTTCGGCACGTCCTTCGCTGAACGAAAGCAGTTGAATCTCGATCTTTGAATCTCGGCTGAGTTCGCGCGCCTTGTCCTTCGTGGTGACGATCATGCCCGCGTTGCCGTCGGCGGGATAGGTCTGCCCGCCGTAGGTGACCGTGCCATCGGGCAGGATAGGTTTCAGTTTGGCGAGTCCCTCCGCGGTGGACGGGAACACGCCTTCATCGTCCGTCACCGTAGCAACGACCTTCTTCCCCGACGGGTTGACCTCCACAACCGACATATATTTCTTATGAAACGCCGCGTCGTGTTCGAGCGCCTTTTGATATTGAGCGTAACGCATCAACATCACCTCATGTTGTTCGGCGGTGGTGATGTTGCAATCCTTCGCGGTATTCTCCGCCGTCTGGATCATGGCGTTGCCCACGAACGGGTCGCGGTTGAAGTTGTCCCACACCCAGTCTTCCGAGTCGCCGCGCGCGCCAGGGTTGGCGGGATTCGGATACAGCAGGTGAGGTCCGTTCGAGGTGCGGTCCGCCGTCACACAGAGGATCGAAGCGTCGTCCTCCGTCTCCACCGCCCGCGCCGCGCTCCCGATCACCCGCGCCGAAGTGGCGCACGCCTGCGAGAAAACGGGACCCGTGATCCCCTCCGCGCCGATCATGCCCGCCAGCCAGGGCGCTCCATAAAATGAAGCGGGCGCGGGCACGGTCATGCCGAGATAGACGTTGCTGAACGACGACGGCGAAATCATGCGCGCTTCCAACGCCTTGCGCGTCACATCCGCCGCGAATTTGATCGTATGCAAATTGGCGAAACTCCCCTGCCAGCGCGCGAACGGCGAACACCAATACCCGCCGTAGGGAATGTATGATTTCGCAAACATCTCACGCTCCCACGGTCTGACCGCCGTCCACGAAAATACATTGCCCCGTGATGAACGACGCCTCGTCGCTCGCCAGAAAAGCGTGAACCGCCGCGATCTCGCGCGGGTCGGCGAAGCGCTTGAGCGGGATGCGCTCAATCAAATTCGCCATGATGTTTTCGGGGATCGCCGCCGTCATGCGTGTCTTCGTCCCGCCTGGCGCGATGCAGTTCACCGCGATGTTAAAGCGCGCCAGTTCGAGCGCCAGCGTTTGCGTCACCGCCACCACGCCCGCCTTCGACGCCGCGTAATTCGACTGCCCCATGTGCCCAATCGCCGCCACCGAAGCCGTGCTGACGATGCGCCCATATTTCTGCTTGATCATTTCCACCGCCGCGATCTGCGAACACAGCCACGTCCCCTTCAGGTTCACCTCCAGCACCGCGTCCCATTGCTCGTCGGTCATCAACTTGACTTCGCCGTCCTTCACCCGCGCCGTGAGCGCGTCGCGCGTGATGCCCGCGTTGTTGATCAGGATGTCGAGCCGACCGTGTTCTTTGACGATCGAATCGACGACGCGTTGAACGTCCTCGCGCTTCGTGATGTTCGCCATCTCGCCTCTTACCTGACCCTGAGCCTGCCCCGCCTCTTTGAGCGTTTCCTCCAACCCAGCCTGATCCAGGTCCACTGTGACGACTTTCGCGCCATCCTGAAGAAAGCGCAGGACAATCGCCCGCCCAATGCCGTTCCCCCCGCCCGTGATCAACGCAACTTTATCCTTGAGTAACATACTGCCCTCCGATTATTTGTGCCGCAAACTTAAGTTTGCGAAACAGCCTTCATCAACAACGTCCATTCTCCCTCAACCACATTTTCATCGCGCTGGTTCTTCACGCGGACGGCAAACTTCACCACGCCCTTCTCAGGCTTGGAGGTGGGCTTCTTCTCGATGACTTCCATCTCCAGCCGAATCGTGTCGCCGAATTTCACCGCGCCTTTGTAGCGCGTCACCTGTTCCATCAGCGCAAGCGTGGTGCCTTCAAAGATGCCCATCCAGTTCGCCATGCCCGTCGCCATCGCAAGGATGAGCACGCCGTGCGCGATGCGCTCGCCCATCGGCGTGGTCTTTGCAAACTCGGCGTCGGTGTGCAGGGGGTTGAAATCGCCGGAAAGCCCCGCAAAGTTCGCCACGTCCGCCTCGGTGACGGTCCGCGCCTGCGACGGGTAGACCGCGCCCATTTCAAATTGCTCGTATGTCAGTCCGCGTGATGCCATAATGTTTCCTTTTCGTCTTTGCGTAGATTGCTTGTGTAGATTGCTTGTGTAGATTGCGCTCTCTAGCGCAATGCTCTGCGCCATGCCATCGGCGTTAGAGAACGCCGATTACGCGAGCGTCACCGATTACACGTGCTTCCAAACCGCCGCGCGTTTTTCCATGAAGGCGCTCAAGCCCTCATGCGCGTCTTCGGTCTTCATCAATTCGTCCAGATACAAGCGTTCCAGTTCCATCGCGGAGGAGTCCCACGCGCCGAAGCCGAGATGCAGGGCGCGTTTGGTCATCGTCAACGCCACGCGGCTGAGGGAGGTAAGTTTTGTTACCTTCTCTTCGACCCAGGCTTCCAACCCGTCGGCGGCAACCACCGCGTTGACCAATCCCATCTTCAAGGCTTCGTCGGCTGTCAACGCGCGACCCGTGAAGAGAATATCCGCCGCGTTGCGATAGCCGACCAACTGCGGAAGTCTCATCGCGGCGATGGGGGCGATGGCGGCAAGTTGAACTTCGGGCTGTCCGATCTTTGCGTTGTCGGTCATCACGGCGAGGTCACAGCATAGAACCAGTTCGCATCCGCCGCCGAGGGCGTGCCCGTGAACGACGGCGATCGTCGGCGCGGGAAAGTTCGCCAACGCGCGGCAGACTCTGTCGAACAGCGGAATCATGCCGCCGACTTTGTCGGGCGTGTGGTCTGCCACGTCCACGCCTGCCGAGAACATCTTCCCTTCGGCGTTCAACACGAGCACGCGAAGCGACTCGTCGCGAGTCAACTCCGCCAGCGCAGACTCGAGTTGAGTCAGGGTGGCGATGTCAAGCACGTTAAGCGGAGCCCGCTTCAAGGTCAGGAAAGAGGCGCCGTTCTTCGTCTCAACGGAAATGAATGAGTCGGTCATCTGATCTCTTTTTCACTTCTGGCGGACGCGGACGAGCGCAGATGTACGCGGAAAAAGTTTTTGAAAATCCGCGTTTTCCGCGTCCAAAATAGAAAGAGCGGCGAACTGGATCATTTCAAATCCGCGCCGCAAACGCCGCAGTGGGTGAATTCTTCGGGCAAGGCTTTCGCGCCACAGGAGGGGCAAGTCTTTTCGTAGGCGCCCCAGATGAACTCGCTGCTTTTGCCTTGCGCGGCGCGTTCGCGCAACATGCGATACCGCGCGGGGCGTTTTTCGACGAACGCGCTCATGCCTTCGAGCGGCTCCCATGAGGTGTAGTGGATCGAGAGCCAGTCGCGGGCGGGACCGATGGTCTGATGCCAGCTGAAATTCTTCCAGAAGTTGATCTGTTCTTTGGTGAAGCGGATGCACTCGGCGAATTTGTCCACGAGTTCCTGCGCGAGCGTTTCGACGGCTTCGTCGAGTTTGGAGAGGTCAATACTGTAGCCGTCGGCGCCTTTTTGGGCTTGGGCAATTTGTTCGGGCGTGGCATGTTCGATGAACGCGCCGTCCTTTTTGACGGACGGCACGACCTGATTGACGAGTCCCCATTCGAGGGCTTGGTAGGCGGGGATGCGGCGGTTCGTCATCAACATGTAGCGGGCGCGGCGGTCGCCGACGGTGATGGGCAGCCATTGAGTCGCTCCGCCCGCCGCCACGCTTCCAACTCCCGCGCCGACCTGCCCCACCCAGGCATGTTCGGCGATGACGGCGAGATCGCAGGCGAGATTCGATTCGTTGCCGCCGCCGACCGCCATGCCGTTGATGCGCGCGATGACGGGCTTGCCCGTGTTGACGATGCTTTCGATGTAGGCGCCAAAGAGGCGCATGTATTTCCAATAGTCGTGCGGCGAGCGCGTGTAGCGTTCCTGATATTCTTTCACATCGCCGCCCGTGCAGAAGGCTTTGTCGCCCATGCCCGTGTACACGATGACCGCCACTTCATCGTCGAACGCGGCTTGGCGGAACGCCTGCGCCAGTTCTTCGAGCGCGTTGGTGCTGTATGAGTTGTACACATGCGGACGGTTGATGGTGATGCGCGCCACCCAGTTCGCTTTTTCGTAGATAATTTCTTTGAAGTCGGTCTTTTTGTCTTTCAATACATCCATGCTGGTCTCCGTTTTGAAAAAAGATTCGTTCAAACCATTACCACAAAGGACACAAAGGTCACGAAGGAAAAACGTTGAAGAATAATTTCCTTTCCTTTGCGCGCTTTGTGTCGTTGTCGTGAAGCGCAAGATGAATCTTGCGTTACTTGTTATCGCGCGGGTTCGGCGGCGACGATTTCGTCCACGAACTGGTTGGCGGGTTTTTCCAACAAGCCGCGATAGTCTTCGAAGAACTTCCGCGCTTTGAAGCCGATCCAATCGGGCGGGAGCAGGGCGGCGGGCAGGTTGGGGTCTATGAGCGGGAAGCCCTGAAAATGATGCAACAGCCAGAAGCGGCTGACGAAGCTCTCGTCCATTTTTGGCGGGGTATGTCCATTGTTTTTGCGGGCGAGATATTCTTTTTCAAATTTGGCGATGAACTTTTTGTATTGAGCGGCAAGATGAGACAAGTTCCAACAGCGGCGGACGAGTTCCTGGTCTTCGGACGGTCCCATGTGGATGCCTGAAAATATCTCGATGTAGTCCTGTATCCCCAGTTCATTGCACAGCGCGAGGATGTCCGTTTGGCGGTTACGAGGCGAGATCCACATGTTCGGCGCGAGTTGACCGAACCCATACCAAGGGAGGCGCGTGCGAAAGGCATGACGCAGACTGCGCTTCTTTTCTGGCAGGGAGAAGACAATGATTTGCCACATCCCATCCCATTCTTTGACGGGACCTTCGTAGATGCGCTGTCCGCCCTGGACGAGGAGCGACCAGCCGCGCGGGGTCAGCGAGTATTGACTGCGCCGCCCGTCTTTGCGCGCCGAGAGCCAGCCTTTGCTCGTCATGCGCGAAAGCGTGAGACGCGCGGCTCGCTCTCCGACGCCGAGTTGGTCGAGCAGGCGAAGCAGGCTCGAGGTCCAGATGGAACCGCCGCGCGGGAGGATGAATTCGCCGAAGAGGGTGAATATCAAAAATTGAGTGCGGACAGATGGCGTTATCGGCGACATGACGGCGCGTCTCCTGAACTGAAAAATCGCAGGCTAAGCGCCTGCGATTGCGGGTTGTCCTTCGCTTTGAAGTTTTCCGAAGCGACGATAGCCGAGGATCGCCGCGCCGAGGGCGGAGACGTATTGCACGAGGTCGCCCTCCGCCACGTTGACTTCGGTCTTGATCTGTTCGCGCACGACATGGCTCATGGATTCGAAGCGCAGGATGCCGCCGATGAGCGTGAATTCGGGATTCATGCCGACGCGCTTGAGCAGTTGCACCGAACGCGCCACGAGCGAGACGATGGAGCCGTACATGATGTCGGACGGGGACATGCCCTGCGAGAGATGGTTGATGACTTCGGATTCGGCGAAGACCGCGCACACGCCCGAAATGGGAACCACCGTTTTGGAGACCGCCGCGAGCGTGCCGATCTCTTCGGTTTTGTAGCCCATGTAGCGGGCGGTCTTTTCGAGGAACGCGCCTGTGCCTGCCGCGCATTTGTCGTTAAGGCGGAAGGATTTGACCTTGCCGTCTTCGGTCAGTTGGATGGCTTTCATCGTCTGCCCGCCGACGTCGAGGATGGTGCGCGTTTTGGGGAAGAGGAATGCCGCTCCGCGCGCGCTGGCGTTGATGTCGGTCACGTTCACGTCGCGGAAGCCGACGAGATGGCGCCCGAAACCAGTAGTGACGAGATAGGACGAATCGGATTCGGTCAGTCCCGCCTGTTCGAGCGCGGCGTCGTAGGCTTTGCGCGCGGCTTCTTCAAGGCGGAAGCCCGTGTTGAGCATGGCGCGCGAAACGATCTCGTTGCCGTCTTTCACAATGACGGCTTTGGTGTAGGTGGAGCCAACGTCAATGCCAGTGGTGTAGGTGGTCATGCCGCCTCCTTCTCTTCGGTGGGGACGCGCCCCGCAAGGATGTGGTCGAGCGCGAAGAGCGCCGCGCCCAACGCGCCCATGTAATGCGAATCATCGCTGACGTTGAGTTTGGTCTTCAACGCCTGTTCGAGCGATTTGATCATGCCCGCGTTTTTCGTGACGCCGCCTGTGAAGGTGATCTCGTGTTCGATGCCGACGCGGCGCAGTAACGCGGTCGAGCGCGAGGCGATGGAGAGATGCACGCCCCATAAAATATCTTCGATCTTTTTGCCTTTGCCCAGCCACGAAAGGACTTCAGACTCGGCGAAGACGGTGCAGGTGGTGCTGATCTTGACGGGTCGTTCCGCTTTCATTGCCACGTTGCCCAGTTCGCCGAGCGGAATATCCAACGCCGCCGCCGCCGCGCCGAGGAAGCGCCCCGTGCCAGCCGCGCATTTGTCGTTCATGCAGAAGTCGAGCACTTCGCCCTTGGGGCTGACGCGGATGGCTTTGGTATCCTGCCCGCCCATGTCCAGCACGGTCTTTGTGCCAGGGAACATCTGCGCCGCGCCGCGCGCGTGACAGGAGATCTCCGTCACCTGCGTGTTGCCGAACGTGACGCGGTAACGCCCGTAGCCTGTGCCGATCACATATTCGACTTCCTCTTCGCGGATGCCGCTGGTCTTGAGCGCCTCGGCAAAGGCGTTCTCCGCCGCGATGACCACGTTCGCTCCTGTATCCGTCAGGCAACGACCGACGATCTCTCGGTCTTCGTTGATGATGATTGCTTTTGTTTGCGTCGAGCCTACGTCAACGCCTGCCGCGTATGCCATGAGACAGTACCTCCTAAAATCTTGAAATCGGGACGCAGATGAACGCTGAATACGCTGATTCTTTTCTTCCTTCAGAATCTACAAAAAATCTGCGTTCATCCGCGTTTATCTGCGTCCAAAAATAAGGCGTAAAGTAATCAAGACTGCGCCACTTTTGCCATCTCGCGCCGCGAGGCGAGACCTTCAAAGAAGGCGTCGGCGCGGTTCTTCATCTGCGCTTCAGAGACAACGCGCTTGTCCATCATGTCCGATTCGATGAACAGGCTGGGAACGTCCGTCGCCGCCATCATCGCCCGCCGCCCGTCGGCGAGGCCCGTCGAGACCGTGCGGCAGGATTTGATCGGGTGATAGACCACGCCGTCCAGGTCGTAATTTTTCACCCAGTCGATCACCACGCGATCTTGATGGAACATGTTATCCATCGCTTCGCGCACGCTGATCAAGAATCCCTCCGCGAGGCTTTCGATGGGACGGTTCACGTCGTATTGATAGCCGAGATTGCCGCCGCCCGAAGCAAAGTTCAAATAGGTGGAGTGGACGAAGTTGCCGCCCCATTCGGTGAACATTTCGCTGAAACGTCGGAAGATGGGATAACACGGCACGCCGACGAATCCGAGCCTGTATTTTTCGACGATCTGCGTGCCGATGCCGTGCGCGGCTTTGTATTCCATTTCTTCCACAAGGTTCTTGAAGAACTGACTGCCCTTCTTTGTTCCGCGCAGGTTATTTGAAACGCCCAGATAAACCGTGCCATCCGTCACCGCGTTGAAGAGCGACGGCTTGCTCTTGTTGAGTTCCAGCACGCGCCGCCAGCCTTCATTCATATCGTTGGCGTAACCGAGCGATTCGCGCAGGCGGTCAATGTCGAACTTTTTGCCTGAGACCTGCTCGCAGAGCGTGATCAACTCCCGAATCTGCGCTTCGACATATTTGCGGTCGCGCTCGAAATCGGAACTGCCAGGCTGGAACTGTCCGCCCGCCGCGCGCGTGGCTGGCACGTCAATGACGACGATCGGAATCTTGTAGATCCGCTCCCAGATCTCCGCCCACTTGATGTAGGTATTGCAGGCATTCGTCATCACGGCAATGGAGGGTTTGGGAATCTGCCCCATGGGATGTTGTCCACCGCGCAGTTGAACCGCAATGTCCGCTTTGACGTAGCCGCAGATATCGGGCGAGTAGCCGTAATCCTCCGCCTCCGCGAGATACGTATCCGCCACGCGCCGCACAGCGGTTTGAAGCGAAGTGATCTCAGGCAGCACCAGCGGAAAGTCGAACACGTGCAGTAATTCCGCCATACTGCCCATCACGAAGACATACGCCGCGCCCTCGCCTCGCTTTGCGTGGTCCGCCAGATCGTCAAACCACTCGCGGAACAGGTCTGCCCCTTCTTTGTTACCGCGTCCTACAAGTTCGTCTGTTTGTGTTTCGGTCATGGTTCACCTATCCTAAGACCTGACAGGTTTTAAAAACCTGTCAGGTCTCGGCTAACTAAATATCAAGTTCTCGGTAAACGTCTCCAGCTGGATTTCCATGCTGTCGAAGCTGGTCATGTTCTCTTCAAACTCGCCCACGAAATATGGGATGCCCTTTTCGTCGAGCGCCTTCGTGTACGTCACCTGATCTTCAAGCCCAGGCTCGCACATCTTCGCGGCGGTGATGATCGCCGCCTCCGCGCCCGAGTCCGCGATGCGTTGTAACAACATTTTTTCCTTCGGTTTGCGCGCGTCGTGTTGCACGGGGCTGTAACTGGATTTTTCAAGGTACGCGTCCGCCATGTTCATCAGCAGGTCGCCTTCGAGCGGAACGTCTTCGACAATCCATCTCAAGCCGATCATGAGATCGTCGTCCACGATGTAACAGGATTGCGAGATGGCGCGAATCAAATCGAGCGGAGGCTGTTCGCAGAAGCCGCCCTCGAAGACCACGCGAATCTTATCCTGACGTTTGGCGGGTCGCGCTTCGATCAACGGGATCGCCGCTTTGAGCATTTCGTTGTGTTCCTCGCGCAAAATCATCCCGCCGACGTTCATCAGCAGATACGCTTCAAACCCTGAAAGAAGCCAGGGTTGTTTACGTTTGATCTCGTAAATCTTTCGCAGGAGACTGCGATTCTCGTTATAGACCGCGATGGAATTTCTCAACGCTTCATCCGTAACCTTCGTCCCCGACAACGCTTCGATGTCGCTCTTCACCCGATCATATTCCCCCCGTAAATACTCCGCCGACGCTTTCGAGTTGGCATTCTGCGGCAGGTACAAGATCTGGCACGGATATGAATAGTTCCGCCCCCAGACCGCCGCCAAATTCCGCGCCGCGTCGCAGATGGGATGGGTGACGAACATGTCCAGTTCGACGCGGTTACTCAGGACGAGTTCAAGGTTTGTTTTGAGGATCGAGCAAAGATAGGAGCCGAAGCGCGAGTCGGAGTGAGTCGGCTCAACGGGCGCGCCGCGCATTTTGAGGGGCAGCATCCCCGCCGCGTGGGCGATCTCTTCGGGGAAGTACACTTGAAAATGCCCCAGGACTTTTCCGCCCTGTTCGCGCCAGCGTTTCACTGTGGGGAAGTCGGCGTCCTCCGACAGTTCGCGGCACTCCGCGAAGATGCCCTCCAGGGATTGGTTCTGCCATGTTTCAAACAGCCGCAGGGTCATGCAAAACCTCCAGTCTGTAAATATATCTCACTATTTTTACACATCGTAATTGAAGTGAGATATGTTTAGTATACCCCTCTTTTTGGAATTGTCAACACAACTGCCGAAATTTTAAGGAGCCAGGACGCAGGCTGTTGGTTCATTAACTGGCTCGGAGCGGCTCTCATTCAACGATTAGGCGGTTGACATTTAGCGCGTCGCGCTATAAAATGAAGACCATGATAAAAACCTTCAAGAGCGATGAAACACAGAATATCTATCAGCGTCAACGCTCCCGAAGGCTGCCCGCCGATATTCAACAAGTCGCTTTGCGTAAACTCCGCATGATAAACAACGCCGTTTCTATCAACGATTTGCGAGTTCCTCCAGCCAACCATCTCGAAAAACTGAGCGGAGATCGCGCGGGTCAGTGGAGCGTTCGGATCAACGACCAATGGCGTATCTGTTTTCGATGGGAAGACAACGATGCCTACGATGTTGAAATCGCGGATTATCACTAGATTGGCAGGTAGAAATGACCGATAAATTACATCCCGTTCACCCTGGCGAAGTTTTGCAGGACGAATTCTTGAAGCCGATGAATCTGAGCCAGAATCGCCTAGCGATTGAGATCGGCGTTGACGCGCGGCGCATCAATGAGATTGTATTGAGAACGCGCGGCGTCACGGCGGATACCGCATTGCGTTTGTCGCGCTACTTTGGCACGTCTCCGCAGTTCTGGCTTGGACTGCAGGCGGAATACGATTTAGATATCACCCTCGACGCTTTGGGCAATCGCTTGGAGCGGGAAGTGCGTCCGAGAGTTCCAGCGTAGTACTCTTGCAAACGCCGCCGAAGACGGCGGCTTGAGCGTTCGTTGGGGCTACTCAAACCCATACTCCGATTTCGCCTTTTCCTCAGACACCCGCCCTGCGCGGAGGTCTTCGGCAAGCGCGTCGCGGTCGCGTTCGGCGGGAGAGCCGTAGCCGCCACCGCCAGACGATTCCATGACGACCACATCGCCAGGGTTAAGTTTGGTCAGCCCGTAGGGATTCCCCTGCTCCCCGTTGACGAGAAATTTTGCGCGCGAGCCAGCCTGCCCGCCAGCCAATCCCTCTGGGGGTAGGCGAAAACGTCCAGATTGGATGCCCAGGCTGACGGGAGTCGGAGGCGCGTGTTCGTCGTCTGGGATGCGGAAGACGGTGCGCGTCCCCAGCCCGCCACGGAATCTTCCCGCCCCGCCCGAATCCATCAACAGTTCGCGGCGTTCGACGAGGAGGGGCGTGTCGCTTTCGAGGATTTCGATGGGCGTGTTCGCGCCGTTGGCTGGGAAGATGTAACTGTTCTCGCCGTCGCGGGCGCTGCTTGCGCCCATGCCCCCACCGCGGATGATGACCGAGTGCCAGGGTTTGCCGTTGTTGAACGTTCCGTAAAAGACGTTCATGGTGGCGGGCGTGCCGCCGCTGGAGGCGATGACGCGCTGTGGAAGCGCCTGCGCCAATGCGCGATAGATGATCTCCGCCATGAAGTGACCGATCTGCATCCGCGCGGCGACGGCGGCTGGGAAGCGGCAGTTGACCACACTGCCTTCGGGCGCGTCGAGTTTGATGACCGCGACACTGCCGTGATTGTTCGGAATGTCGGGGTCGAAGATGCTTTTGATCGCCATGTGGACGTAGGCGAAGGTGAAGTTGTATACGACGTTGCCGCCCCAACTGACCTGCGGCGAGGAACCCGCGAGGTCAACGGTGATGTCGCTGTCTTTGATTTCGACGGCGGCTTTGATGACGATATCCTTCTGCCCCTCCATCTGTTCGATGACGCCCTCGGCGCGATAGATTCCATCGGGGACTTGTTCGATCGCCGAGCGGACGCTCTTTTCACTGCGGGCGATGATCTCATCCGCAAGGTCGTCCAGCGAGTCGAGTTGATATTCTTCGAGCATCCGCTGAACCTGCGCGGCGCAGACGTGATTCGCCGCCGTCTGCGAGCGGATGTCGCCGATGACGTTTTCGGGCGTGCGGACGTTCCAGCGGATCATATCCAGCACGGCTTGATTCAATTCGCCGCGTTCGTAGAGTTTTACCAGCGGGATGAACAAGCCTTCTTCAAAGACATCGTGATTGTCAGACGCGACCCGCCCGCCGATATCCGAGTGATGCAGAACGCAAGCCGTGAAAGCGGCAAGGTTTCCTTTGTGGAAGATCGGGCTGAAGACGCAGATGTCGTTAAGATGCCCCGCCAGCGCCCAGGGGTCGTTGGTGATGAACACGTCGCCAGCCTGAAGGTCATCCGCTGAAAAGTGTTGAACCAGTTTGTGAATGCCCAGCGCCATCGCGCCCGATTGACCAGGCGTGGCGAGAGTCCCTTGCGCCAGTTCGCGCCCGTGACGGTCGGTGAACATGCAGGTGTAGTCGTGCGCGTCGCGCAGCAGGCTGGAGAACGCGGTGCGGGCGACGGTGGCGTCAGCTTCGTCCACAATGGAGATCAGCCGCCGCCAGAGGATTTCGAGGGTGATGGGGTCGAAGGTTTGGGTCATGGGTTGTTCCATTTACTGTTTCTTGATTCACTACAAAGGACACGAAGTACACGAAGTTGGGTTGAGTAATGTTTTGGCTCTTTGGTTTAGGCTCTCATGCGCGACGGTCTACAAGAAGGTGTCTAGTTGAGCAAGTCTTAACCCTTTGTGACCTTTGTGTACTTTGTGTTAGAAAATTTTGTATCACTCCCTCCGCATCTCCATCCACAAGAAGCCGAAGCCATCCACCGAAACGGTCGCGCTTTCGCCGACGATGATGGTGGATTCGCGTTCTTCGATGATGGCGGGTCCCGCGAAGGACACGCCAGGGAATAACTTGTAGCGGTCGTAGACTTTGAAGGGGATGAAGTCTTTTGCCTGACCAGAGAACGCCAGCCGTTCGCCCTTGATCGCGTTTTTCACATCGCCTTTTGTTTTGTCCAACTCTTGAAGTTTCAACGGCTGGACAGGCAAACTCGCCCGCGCGCGGAAGTTGACGAACTCGATGGGAATCTCTGGGTAGGTGCGTCCGTAAAGACGTTCGTAATTTTTATCGAAGAGACTCCGCAGTTCGTCTGGCTGAAGTTGCGTGAAAGGCTTGGGCGGCAGAAGCAGGTTCGTCTCCGAGCCTTGACCGATGAAGCGCGCGTCCACCGAGCGGGTGAAGGAAATTTCATCCGTCGCGCCCGCCGTGCGTAGGGCGCGTTCGCCTTCCGCTTCCATGGCGTGAAAAAGTTTTTCGATCTCTTCCACGTCAAGGCTTGCGAGCGGCGCTTTGTGACTGCGGACCAGATCGAAGGCGCGGGGAGCGGTGAAGAATCCCATGGCGGAGCCGACTCCCGCGTTGGGCGGGACGATCACGCGCGGCGCGCCGAGTTTGTATGCCAGCCCATAGGCATGGACGGGTCCCGCGCCGCCGAACGCCGCCAGCGTGACCACTTTGGGATTCCCGCCGCGTTCGGCGATATGTGTCTTCGCCGCCGCCGCCATCGTTTCGTTGATCAGGTCGTGAATGCCCCACACCGCTTGAATGTACGAAACGCCGAGCGGCTGGGCGATCTGTTCCTCCACGCCGCGCCGCGCCGCCTCCACATCCAGTTTCATTTCACCGCCGAGAAAATATTCCGCGTCGAGGTAGCCGAGCAGAAGGTCCACATCGGTGACGGTGGGACGTTTGCCCCCGCGCCCATAGCAGATGGGACCTGGTTCCGCGCCCGCGCTTTCAGGTCCGACTTGAAGCGTGCCGAGACGCGAGAGATGCGCGATGCTCCCGCCGCCCGCGCCGATTTCCATCAAATCCACCACTGGGACTTGAATCGTCAGCCCGCTTCCTTTCATGAACCGTTGGACTCTGCCCACCTCGAACGTTGGGACGACGCCCGCGACTCCGCCCTGGATGAGACACGACTTCGCGGTCGTGCCGCCCATGTCGAAGCAGAACATTTCGGGCAGGTTGAAGAGGCGGCTGAAATATTCGCCCGCGATCACCGCCGCCGTCGGTCCCGACTCGATGATGCGCACGGGAAACTCCGCCGCCGTTTCGACGGAGGTGATGCCGCCGCTGGAGAGCATGATGAACAATCGCCCGCTGAAGCCGAGCGAACTCAACCTCTTGGAAAGTTTTCGCAGGTAGGTTTCGGTCAGCGGTTTGACGTAGGCGTTGGCGACGGTGGTGCTGGCGCGCTCGTATTCGCGGATCTGCGGCAGGACTTCGTACGACGTGGAGATGGACACTTCTGGAAATTCTTTTGCGACGATTTCCTTGACCGCCAGTTCGTGCGCAGGGTTTTCGAACGAGTGCAGTAGACAGATGGCAATGGACTTGACGCCCTCATCCTTCAATGCGTGGACGACCTCCTCCGCCTGTTTTGTATCCAGCGCTTTCAACACGCTTCCATCGGCGCGTAATCGCTCGCGGACTTCCATCCGCAACGGGCGCGGCACAAGCGGCTTTGGAAATTCGGCGAAGACATCGTATGGCGCGTAACGGGTCTCGCGCCCAAGTTCCAGCACGTCGCGGAATCCTTCGGTGGTGATCAGCCCCGTGCGCGCGCCTTTGCGTTCGATGATGGCGTTGATGACCAGCGTGGTTCCGTGAATCACTTCCTTCATCTTTTGCGGAAGATTCGGAACGCGGCTCGTCAACGCCCGCACGCCCTCCTCCACCGCGTCAGACGGGTCGCCTGGGGTGGTGAGGCATTTATACACTTTGATCTCGCCCGTTTCATCGTCGAGCAGCACAAAGTCGGTGAACGTCCCGCCGATGTCGCAACCAAGCCGCATAGATTCTCCTAACTCAAAAAATTAAACACGAAGGACACAAAGGTCACGAAGGAAACCCTTTAAAACCTTTGTGTACTTCGTGTCCTTTGTGTTTGAATCTTTTTCCAATTACAACCGCACCTGTTCCGCATATTCGCCGAAGACTTCTTTCAGCGTCTTCGTGATCTCGCCAATGGTCGCGTATGCGCGCACGGCTTCGATCAACGCGGGCATGGTGTTCTGCCCGTCTCTCGCGGCGGCGCGGACTTTTTGAAGCGCCGAATCAACCGTCCCTGCGTCGCGAGCCGCGATCACTTCCGCTGTGCGGCGAATCGACTCCTCCGCCTGTTTCGAGTCATACGGATGCAGAGCCACGTCGCGCTTTTCCTCTTCCATGCGAAAGCGGTTCACTCCGACTTTTGGAATTGACCCATCCTGGACGCCTTTTTCAAACTGATAGGCTTGACGCGCCACCTCGCCCTGCAAGATGCCCGCGCTGACCGCCTCCACGATTCCGCCCCACTGTTCGTCCACACGCTTGATCTCGTCCGCCATGCGGCGCTCGAATTCGCTGGTCAAACTTTCGACGTAGTATGAACCGCCGAGCGGGTCCACGGTGTCGCCGATGCCCATCTCTTCGATCAGGATTTGCATGGTGCGAAGCGAGATCAACGCCGCCTTTTCGGTTGGGATGGTGTAGGCTTCGTCGTAACTGCACAGCGCCATGGTCTGCGTGCCAGAGAGGGCGGAGATGAGCGCGTAGTACGCGCCGCGCACGATGTTGTTCTCGGGTTGTTCGATGGTGAGACCGCCGCCCCCGCCGCCCGCGATCATCTTCATCATCATTGTGTTGGGATTTTTCGCGCCGAACTCGTCTTTGATGATGCGCGCCCATAACCGCCGCGCCGCGCGGAACTTTGAAATCTGCTCGAAGAAGTTGCCGTAGATATCGAAGTTGAACGAGATCTGCCCCGCGAAGTCGTCCACGCTCAAGCCGCGCCCCAGCCCGCGGCGGATATATTCGCGCGCGATGGAATAGGCATAGGCGATCTCCTGCATGGGGTTCGCGCCCGATTCGCGGATGTGGTATCCGCAGACCGAGACGGGATAATATTTCGGCGCGTTGCGCGCGCAAAATTCGATCGTGTCGCCGATCAAACGGACGGCTGGCTCGACGGGGAAGATCCACGCGCCGCGCCCGATGTATTCCTTGAGGATGTCGTTCTGCGCCGTGCCGCGCACTTGATTCAACGGCACGCCCTGCTTTTCGGCGGCGACAAAATACATCGCCATGATGGGAGCCGCCACCGCGTTGATGGTGAGCGAGACGCTGATCTGGTCAATGGGGATGCCCGCAAAAGCGACTTCCATGTCCGCGAGCGTATCCACCGCCATGCCCACGCGCCCCACTTCGCCATCCGCCAGCGGGTCGCTGGAATCGAGTCCCATTTGGGTGGGCAGGTCGAAGGCAACGTTGAGGGCGTTCTGTCCGTTTTCGATCAGGAACTTGAAGCGTTGGTTGGTCTCATGCGGCATTCCGAACCCCGCGTATTGACGCATGGTGAACGGTCGCTGGCGGTACATGAAGGGATGAATCCCGCGCGTGAACGGGAATTCGCCTGGCTTGCCGATGTCGCTCGCGGCGTCGATCTCTTTCAAGTCTTCGGGTCCGTACACGGGTTTGACGGGGATGCCCGATTCCAGAATCACATCTCGAATTTTGTCTGCCATTGGAACTCCTATGGGCAAAATTTTTTCAAACACAAAGGACACCAAGTACACAAAGGGTGGAAGACGTTTGGGTTTATTCCTTCGTGACCTTCGTGTACTTCGTGTTTAAGACACTTTATCCGCGATGCTGTTTCGTATGAACGCGGCGATCTCTTCGAAGGGACTGCCTGTGGGGAAGACGCCCGCCACGCCGAAGGAGGTCAGCGCGGGGATGTCCTGTTCGGGGATGTTGCCGCCGACGATGACGAGTTTGTCGTCCATGCCCGCTTTGCGGAGTTCGTTCATCAATTTTTCGGCGATGGGCAGATGCGCCCCAGAAAGAACGGAGAGACCGATCACGTCCACGTCCTCTTGCAACGCGCTTTCGACGATTTTGGGGACGGTCTGATGCAAGCCTGGGTAGATCACCTCAAAGCCCGCGTCGCGCAAGGCGAGTGTGACCAGTCTCGCGCCGCGGTCGTGACCGTCCAGCCCTGGTTTGGCGATCAACACTCGGATAGGTTTTTGTGTCATAAGTCAATTCCTTCTGTTTTCTTCATCCGCAGATTACGCTGATCTTCGCCGATTTTTCTTTTTTTGAATCTGCGCAATCTGTGTCATCTGCGGATAAATTATTTCCGCGACTCGGGCGCGCCCATGGCTTTGGAGATGACGTTCCTCAGCACTTCGGATGTGCCGCCGCCGTATAGTAAAAATCGCGCGTCGCGGTAATAGCGTTGCGCGTCGTATTCCATCGCGAAGCCGTAACTGCCGTAGATGCGCGTGCATTCGTCGGCGATGAAGTTGGCGGTTTCGGTGGCGAATAGTTTCGTCATCGAAGCGAGTTTGACGTCTTTATTGCCCGCGTCAATATCCTTCGCCGCCTGATAGACCAGCGCGCGCGCCGCTTCGAGACGAGTCCCCATCTCGGCGATCTTGTGCGAGACGGCTTGATAGTTTGCAATCGTCTGCCCCGACTGGACGCGCTCATTGGAATATGTGATGGACGATTTCAACGCCGCCTCGCCCAAACCGAGCGCCAACGCGCCCGTCATCACGCGGATCTGGCACAGGATGTCGCCGAGATTCTTGAACCCCGCGCCTTGTTTGCCGAGCATGTTCTCCGCAGGGACGTGGACATGCTCCAGAATCAACTCGGAGGTTTCCGAGGCGCGCACGCCCATCTTCTCGATCTTGCGCCCCACGCGCACTCCCGCGCGTTCCTTCTCGACGAGGAAAAAGTCAATGCCTTTGAAGCCAGCCTCGGGATCCGTTTTTGCGGCGACGGTGAAGAAGTCCGCCACCGTCGCGGAGGTGATCCACATCTTCCTGCCGTGAATCTCCCAGCCGCCCTCCTTTTGAATCGCGCGGGTGGTGATGCCGCCGAGGTCGGAGCCGAAGTCGGGTTCGGTCATCGCGATCGTGCCGATCTTTTCTCCGCGCAATGCGGGCATAAGCAGGCGTTGACGATGTTCGTCTGTGCCAAAGCGATGGACCAAGTCGGTGCCCATCAGCGTTTGCATGGCGACCGCCGCCCCCAGCGAGAGCGAGCCGCGCGCGATCTCTTCCATCATCAGGCAGTAGGTGAGGAAGTCCGCGCCCATGCCGCCGACGGATTCGGGATAGCGCAGGGCGAAGTAGCCGTTGGCGGCGCAGCGTTGAAACAGCGCGCGCGGAAATTCGCCCCGCTCGTCCATCTCTTGCGCGGAGGGAATCACTTCCTTATCCACAAAACTGCGGACGGAGGCGCGGAATTGTTTTTGTTCTTCGGTCAGCAATAGATCCATTGGTTAGCCTGTTGTACTTGCAGTGAAGAGCCGTCCACGAATTTTTTCACGAATACTCGAATGTGTTGCGCCAATTCGTTTATTCGTGGTTTTATTCGAGGATGGTTTTCTAGATTGTCACAACAAAATCAGGACGCTGACGCGAAGCGCGCAGAGAACGCAGATTTTCTTTTTTGAATCAGCGAAATCAGCGTTTTTCTGCGTCCCAATAAATTGCCATGCCATCAAACAACGCCTTTCTCCTTCAACTCATTCACGTCGCAACTCAACGCGCCGAATACGTTTTCATTATGCTCTCCCAAACGCGGAGGGAATCCTAGAGTCAAGCCGCGCGCGCGTAAGTGCGCGGAGATGACCGCTGGCGGCGAAATGGCGATCTCGATTCCCGAACGCGCATCGCGCGCCTTCACCAGTTGACTCGCGATCAACGGGTCGGCGCAGACTAGCGGGATGCTGTTCACACGCGAGACGGGCACGCCGATCTTGTTGCACATTTCGATGATCTCAGCCGTGGAATGCTTTTTGAAGATCGCGCTCAATTGCTCGTTGAGTTCATCCACCTCCGCGATGCGCCCCGCGTTGTGTTTGTATTTTTCATTCGCCAGCGATTCGAATCCCGCCTGCCCCGTCAACGCCTCCCATTGACGGTCGGTGCCGACGGCGAGATACACGAATCCGTCCGAGGTGGGGTAGACCGACACAGGCGCGAAGAATTGATGCGTGTTGCCGCGCCGCGCCGCCTTCACATCGAAACTATGCGAAAGCAGGACGGGCGAGACCATCCACGAAACGGCGGATTGAAACATGGAAATATCGAGCCGCGTCCCTTCACCCGTGACCGCCCGCCGATATAACGCCTTCATCACCGCGCCGTAGGCATGTTCGCCCGCGCCCAAATCCACCATCGGCAAGCCGAAGACCATCGGGTCGCCATGCGCGTCGCCCGTCAACTCCATGAAACCCGCGCGCGCCTGCAAGATGGGATCGTACGCCGCTTCGTTGCTCGTCGGTCCAAAACCCGTGATGCCCACCCAGATCAAATCGGGTTTGATCGCGCTCAGCGTTTCGTAATCAATGCCGAGCTTTTTATACGAATCGGGGCGTTGATTCGTGGCGAAGATGTCAATCGGCGTTTCGCGGATCAGGCGATGCAGGATGCGCCGCCCCGTTTCGTCGAGCAGGTTCAGGGTGATGGATTCCTTCCCTAAATTGTTCGGCAGGAAGTAGGCGTTCATCCCCGACTCGAAGCCTGTCTCGGCGTTCGAGTCGCTCAACACCTGCGGACCCACCCAACGGTTCGGGTCGCCGCGCGGAGGCGACTCAAGGCGGATGACCCGCATCCCATCCATGACCAGTTTCAAGGTCATATAAGGAAGCGTCGTCGCCTGTTCGAGAGAGAGGACAGTGAGAGAGTCGAGGGGATTCATATCATTGATTCTCCCTCACCCTAACCCTCTCCCGCAGGGAGAGGGGACTCCCTTCCCCCCGCGGGGGAAGGGCTGGGGATGAGGGCGCATTTCCTACGCCACAGCCTTCTTCTCCGCCAGATGGATCAACACGCCGAACGAATCTTTCGGATGCACGAACGCTTCGCGCCAGACCTTGCCTTCAAACGTCACGCCTTCGCCGTAGGTGTGACGATAGGCGATGCGCCCGCCGCGCCGTTCCAACTCGGCGATGGCTTCGTCGAGATCGTCCACCTCATACGTGATGTGATGCACGCCAGGTCCGCCGTTGTGTTTGAGGAACTTCGCCACAGGGCTGTCTTCGCGCGTCGGCTCGAGCAGTTCCATCAGGCTTTCGCCCACTTCAAACGGGCGATAGCGGATGCCCATGTCTGCGATGTTTTCCTCGTCGTGGAATTTTGCGTCGAACCATTGCTCGAAGAATTTCTTCGCCTCATCCAGATTTGGCACAGCCAATGCGACCCGTTCAATGCGTTTGATGTACGTCACGCGGCGACTCCTTCCGTTTCCAGCACGTGTTTGAGAGTTTTGATAAAGTCCGTATTTTCTTCCATCGTCCCCACGCTGACGCGGATGGCGTTCTTCATCCCGAACGTGGTCAACTCGCGGACGATGAATCCGCGTTGCAAAAGCAATTCCGTCAGGCGAGCCGCCCCCAGCGGCGGAGCGATGATCGCGACAAAGTTCGCCTGACTCGGAATGGCTTGCAAATCCAAATCGGCGAACGACGATTCAAAATAATCGCGCCCGTTCAAGACCGTCTTGCGCTGAAGTTCGTTGTACTCGTCGTCGTCCATGCTGGCGGCGGCGGCGCACAGGGCAATGTCGCTGGTGTTGAACGGCAGGAGCGCGTGGCGCGTGTACTCGGTCAACTCGGCGGAGGCGATCATATATCCCACCCGCAGATTCGCCAGCCCCGAAGACTTGGAAAAACTCCGCAGGACGATGACGTTGCGTCCCTGCTCGATGTACTCCAGGCTTTTCGCGTGCGCGGGATCGGTCATGTATTCGTGGTACGACTCGTCCATCACCACCACCACATGCTCGGGGACCTTGCTCATGAAACGCTCGAATTCCTTTTGCAGGATGATCATGCCCGTCGGGTTGTTCGGCGAGCAGAGAAAAACGATGCGCGTATCGTCGTCAATCGCGGCGAGGATCGCGTCGAGGTCGAAGCGGTGATGCGCGGTCAACGGGATGATGCGACACTCGCCGCCGAAGGTGGTGGTGAAGATGTGATACATCGGAAACGTCACGTCCGCCATGACGTTGTTGCCGCCGTCGAAAGTGAACGCCTGCGTGATCATTCGCAACAAATCCGTCGCGCCGTTGCCGATCAGAAAATTATCTTCGGTGAAACCGCGCCCGAACCGTTCCGCCAGTTTTCGGCGCAGGGTCACATCTCCCACGCCAGGGTAGCGATGCGCCTCCGCCATCATCTCCAGCGCGGCTTGAATCGCAAGCGGCGACGAACCCACTGGGCTTTCATTCGAAGCCAGTTTGACGATCTTCTCAAGCCCATACTTTTCGTGAATCTCTTGAATGCTCCTGCCCGCCACATACAGCGGGACAGTCAACAGGTCGGGGTTGAAGCGGGGTTTCGTCATTCTTTCTCCTTGGCTCTCGCGCGTTATACCTTCAAAATTGGACGCGGATAAACGCCAATGAACGCGGATTCAAAAAAGAAGAATCTGCGTTCTCTGCGTTTTTCTGCGTCCCCTAAAGAACCGCTCCCTTTTCTTTCACATCCAACGCCGCCAGCACGCGCTCGGGAGTCATCGGCAGTTGGATCATGCGCGCGCCCACCGCGTCGTAGATCGCGTTCGCAATCGCGGCGGCGGTCGGCGTGCCGCCCATCTCACCCACGCCCTTCGCGCCGAACGGGCCGCCAGGGTCGTCGGTCTCGATGATGTGCGTTTCGATGATCGGCATATCGGCGGAGGTGAACAGGCGGTAATCGAGCAGGTCGGGGTTCATCACTTTTCCATCTTTCACGATCAACTCCTCGGTCAACGCATAGCCCAACCCCATCTGCGCCCCGCCTTCGATCTGCCCCTCCACCGCCATCGGGTTGATCGCATGACCGACGTCGTTCGCGCACGCCAGCCGCAACACGCGCACCTTGCCCGTTTCGGTATCCACTTCCACTTCCGCCATTTGCGCGCCGAAGCCGTACGCCGCCGAAATATTTCCTTTATACGTATCCTTATCCACCAGTTGAGTCGGCGGGTCGTACCAGCCTTCGCCGAGGATAACCTTGCCGCCCTCCTTGAAATGACGACGACGGGCAACCTGTTCCAATGAGATGGACTTCCCCGCTTCATTCTTGACGGAGACCTGCCCCGCGCTCGCGGACAGTTGATCCACGCCGACGCCGAGCAATTGCGAAGCCGTCTCGAAGATTTGATTCCGCGCATCCACCGCGGCGAGGTACGCGGCATTGCCCGCGATGAACGTCGTCCTGCTGGCGTGGACTCCCACATCCCAGGGTTTGATGTCGGTATCGCTGTTCAACACCGTCACGTTTTCGATCTGCGCGCCCAGCGTCTGCGCCACGATCTGTGCCAGCACCGTCTCCGACCCCTGACCGATTTCCGTCGAGCCAGTCACCAGCGTGACGTGACCGAAGTCGTCCACTTTGACCGTCGCCCCACAGCCGTCACTGCGATAGATGCGCGCCCCGCCGCCGACGTTCAGCGTGGAGGCGAATCCGATTCCCCGTTTGATGTGCGGCGGCAGGTTTCCATTGTTGCCGAGTTCAAATGCCGAAGGTTGCTTCGCTGAAGTTGTCGGCGCTTTCTGCGCGACGCTTTGGTCCGCGCTCGCGGCGACCGCTTCGAGACATTCCTTCAACCCGCAGGAGGTGATCACCAATCCCTGCGGCGTGGTGGAGTTGGGCACGTTCGCGTTCAGGATACGGAAGTCCACAGGGTCCATGTTCAACGCTTCGGCGAGACGATCCATCAGCGTTTCGATGACGAACGTGGATTGCGGGTTGCCGTATCCGCGCATCGCGCCCGTGATGAGGTTGTTGGTGTACACGCAGTCCGCTGTGAAGCGCGCGTGAGGAACTTGATATAACGAAGCGGTGGTCTCCATCATCACCAGCGGCGTGACCGTTCCCCACGAGATGTACGCGCCCACATCCAACATACACGACACATCCCTGAAGGTGAGCGTCCCATCCGCTTTTGCGCCCGCCCGCGCGGTCACTTCCGCTGGCTGGCGGGCAGGACCCGCCAAAAATTCCTCCTCGCGCGAGAACGCCACGCGCACAGGCTGACCCGTCTTGCGCGACATCAACGCCGCGATGGGTTCGTAGGGATAGATGTCCAACCCGCGCCCGAACGCGCCGCCGACGGCGGTTTGAATGATGCGGACCGCGCTCCCAGGAATGTTCAACGCTTCGGATAGATCGCGCTGTAACAAAAACGGGATTTGCGTCGTGCTCCAAAGAGTCAAATGCTCCCGATGATCGAACTGCGCCACGACCACGCTGGTCTCCATGCACACATGCGAGACATACGGAAGCAAAAATTTCTCCTCCACCACAACCGCCGACTCGCTCTCGCCCCGCGCCAGATCGCCGTGCGAGTAGTTGTAGCGCTGGAACAAATTCGACTTGTGTTCGGGGTGAATCAACGGCGCGGATTCCATCAGCGCTTCGCGCGGCGAAAAGACATTCGGCAGAAGTTCGTAATCCACTTCGATGAGCGACAGCGCTTCTTCGGCGATGTCGGCGTCGGTTGCGACCACACCCGCGATCTCGTCGCGCAGACTTCGCGCAATATCCTTGAACGGCTTGTTATCCTTGCCGTAACCGAACAAATGCGGCGGATTATCTTTGAACGTCAACACGCATTTGACGCCGCGCAATTTCTCGGCGCGGGAGGTGTCCATGCGAACGATCTTGGCGTGCGGATACCGCGAATATAAAATGCGCCCATGCAACATGCCTGGCAGGCGCACATCGTGACCATAGGTGGTCTTGCCCGCCGCCTTGCTGGGCGCGTCCAGTTTGGGAATGCGTTGACCGATGAGCGGCGCGTCCGTCATGCTCTTCCCTCCGCAACGCTCATCACCGCTTCGATGATTTTCGCGTACCCCGTGCATCGGCAGAGATTGCCCGCCAGCCACGCCCGCGCTTCGGCTTCGGTTGGCTTGGGGTTTTCATCCAACAGCGCTTTGATGTTCATCACAAAACCTGGCGTGCAAAAGCCGCATTGAATGCCGCCCTTCTCGACCAGCGCGCGTTGAATGGGATGCAACTGCCCCTCTGTTGCGAGTCCCTCGACAGTGAGAATCTCCGCGCCGTTCCAATCTGCCGCCAGCATCATGCACGCAGTCGCAGGCGCGCCGTCTGCGATGACCGTGCACGCGCCGCAATCGCCCGAGTCGCATCCGCGGTGCGCGCCCATCAAGCCGAGTTCGTTCCGCAGAACGTCCAGTAAACTTCGGCGCGCGTCAACATACACTTCATGCGCGTCGCCATTCACCGTAAGTGTGATCAGCAATTTCATAACGTTGCCTCGATGCCTCTGCGGACCAAAACTTCCACCATGCGTTTGCGATACCACGCCGCGCTTCTCACGTCGCTGATGGGGGAACACGACTCGGCGGATATTGTCGCGGCTTGGCGGATGATCTCGCCTGTCAGCGTTTTTCCCTCCAGCGACTCTTCCCCGCTTCTCACCCGAAGTGGAGTTGGCGCGACCGCCCCCAACACGATCCGCGCCTGACGGCATTTGCCGCCCTGTTGTTGAATCCGCACAGCCGCGCCGACGATGGCAATGTCCATGAAGGCGCGCGGCGAATGTTTGAGATACGCCGTCTGCCCCTGCGGCGGCGGGACGATGATCTCTTTTAATAACTCGCCCTTTTGCAAAACGGACCTGCCAGGACCCGTAAAAAATTCGGCGAGCGGAATCTGTCGCTCGGAGGAAAGGCTGACGAGACAGGCAACCGCATCCAGCGCGATGAGAGGCGGGGCGAGGTCTGCGGATGGCGAGGCGTTGCACAAGTTGCCGCCCAGCGTCGCAAGACTGCGAATCTGCTCCGACGCCATGAGTCCCGCCGCGATGGCGAGAACAGGATAAAAGTCGCGGATGAGCGGCGAGCGGGTTAAATCCCTCAGCGTGGTGAGAGCGCCGAGGCGCAGTCCTTCATTGGAATCGAACGACAGCGCGCGCAGTTCGGGGATGCGCTTGACGTTGAGCACGGCGGCGGGCTTGAGGATATGATTTTTCATCCTGAGAAGCAGGTCGGTGCCGCCCGCGATAACGGCGGCGTTCCCATTGCGCTCGGACAGAATCGAAAGCGCTTCGGATAGTGTGGCGGGGGTGAAGTGGTCGAATGTGTTCATGATATGAGTGTGGTTCTGAAAACCTTTTAACCACGAAGGTCACAAAGGTCACGAAGGTTGTGAAGGGAAAACCCTCACAACTTGATTTTCTTCCTCCCCTTTGTGTACTTCGTGTCCTTTGTGTTTCATTTCTTCCTCGTTCATTTTCTTCCCCGCCTCGAAGCCCGCGTGGATCGCCCGCAAATTGTTCTCGCTTCCCTTTTTGGAAATTTGTTTGAGCGTTTGAATCATGTCTTCGTAGGGAAGACCCAAAACAGAAAACGCCGCGACGAACCCCGCCATCACGATATTTGCGGCGGCGGGCGAACCCAACTCGACGGCGACTGCGGTGGCGGGATAATTCAAAACGCGGATGTCCAACCGTTCGAGATGCGGCGCGAGACTCGCGTGCAACCCTTCGGCGCTGTTGACGAAGACCGCCCCGCCGCGGCGCATGAAGTCGAGGTTTTGCGTGGCTTCGCCCGCATCCAGGGCGATCATCACATCCGCCGAGCCGCGCTGGATGAGCGGCGCGTCGCTTCCGTTGATCTTGAGATGCGAGATGACCGAGCCGCCGCGTTGACTCATCCCATGCGTTTCAGAGACGACCACGCCCTGCCCAAGTTCGAGCGCGGTTTGCGAAAGCAGGCGCGTGAGAAAGACGATCCCCTGCCCGCCGATGCCCGTGATGATGACCTTGCGTTCGTTGGTTGAGTTCATGTTAATCAATGTTTCGGCGGGCTAACCCACAGGGGGCTTTGCACAGCTCTGCCTCTTTTATGAAAGAAAGTCGGATATTGTTTTCTTCTGAAAATCAAGCCATTAACCTTAACTGCACATACCAAACCACCGAGACACGGAGACACCGAGAAAAATTTATTAAAGACTCCGTGACTCAGCGTCTCCGTGGTCTATAGTGGAACGAAACACAACCCTTCATCATGATTGCAATTGGCTCTCTTTATGCTTCATACCGAACCCGCCATCTCGGCAATCTTCGGGACGATGAATCCCTTGTGGCAGGCGTCAATGCACTGACCGCAGTCCACGCAGATGGTGTAATCAATATCCACGCGGCTGCCGTCGGCGCGCAGAACCAGCGCGGGACATTCAAACGCCTCCGTGCAGAAGCGGCATCCGTCGCATTCTTCGGTGATGACGACGGGCAGCGGATTTTCCAGAATCGGCTCCTTGTCGTACAACACGCACGGGCGGTCCGCGATGACGACCGCCACGCCTCCATTCGGAGATTGCGCGTGCGCCTGCGCCTCTTTCAGGATTTCGGCGAAATCCTCCTGCTCGTACGGGTCGGTCACTTTGAGGTATTCGACCCCGCAGGCGCGAACCAGATCGGGGATGGAAACTTTGCGCGGCGCGTCGGAGCCGTCGGCGAGATAGTCGTTCGCGGCAGTCGGCTGAAAACCCGTCATTGCCGTGGTGTGGTTATCGAGGATCAACAACACAAACCGCGCCCCCGTGTGGACGGCGTTGATCAGCGGCGGGATGCCCGAATGTAAAAAGGTCGAGTCGCCGATGGTCGCCATGATGACGCGCTCGTCGTTGGCGAGTCGGTTGGCTTGGAAGAATCCGTTCGCCATCGTGATCGAAGCGCCCATATCCACAAAGGTATCCACCGCGCGGAGATTCGTCCCCAGCGTGTAACAGCCGATATCGCCAGGGTAAATGGCGCGCGGACCGAACGTCCGCTTCATGGCGTAAAAGGCGGAGCGATGCGAACAGCCCGGGCAGAGGCGCGGTCGCCTGACGGGCATGGGCAGGGTTTTGAGGAACGCGCTCAGTTCGCTGTCTGCGGGCGCGGCGTGGACTTGCATCCCCGCTTCGGTGAAGGCTTTGTGCAAAATCGCGAACATCACTTCGGGAGTCAACTCGCCCGCGTTGGGAACCGCGCCGTCGAGCCGTCCCTTCACGTTGCTGCGGTCCGCAATTTGCAGTTCGATACACGCGTCGGGTTCTTCCAGCACAATCACGGTTTTGACCGACGCGCAGAAATTTTCGATTAAAGATAATGGCAGTGGGAACGGCGTCCCGATCTTGAGCATGGGAACGCGGACGCCCAACTCGCTCAACGCCTGATGGGCGGTGTGATACGCGACGCCCGAGGCGATGATCCCGATCGCGCCGCCGTCGGCGTTGATCGTTTCGTTGTATGTGGATTTGGAAAACTCAGCGGCGATGTCGCTCAGTTTCTGGTTGAGTTCCGTATGAAGTTTGAAGCGCAGTTTGGGGGTGGCAGTCCAATGGACCGGGTCTTTCTGAAATTTGACGGAGGGGATTTTTTCATCGGGCGCGGATTCGTCCACGTCGTTCGGGCTGACGACGTGACACAAGCGCGTCGTCGGGCGCACGATGACGGGGATCTTGAAGCGCTCCGAAAGTTCGAACGCATCCTTGATCATCTCCCGCGCCTCGGCCGGCGTGGACGGGTCGAACACGGGGACTTTGGCGGTAAGCGCCAGCAATCTTGAATCTTGTTCGGTCTGGGAGGAATGCGGTCCAGGGTCGTCGGCGGGGATGATGACGAACCCGCCCTTCACGCCCGTGTATGCCGCGCTAAACAGCGGGTCCGATGCGACGTTCAATCCCACCTGTTTCATGGCGACGGCGGCGCGCAGTCCCGTCCAACTGGCGGCGAGCGCTACTTCAAACGCCACCTTCTCGTTGACCGACCACTCCGCGTACACGTCGCGGCGGAGGCGTTTTTTATATTTGATGACCCCCGCCAAAATTTCAGAACTTGGCGTGCCAGGGTAGGCGGTCACCACGCGGCACCCCTGTTCCACCATCCCCAAAGCGATCGCTTCGTTTCCAGTGATCAGTTGAGAGGTCATAATCCATTCACTCATCGAACACAAATACCGGTTCCTGATACAACCGGATCTTGTTCACCTTCAATCTCTGGCGGATGCTTTCATCCAGCCAGGCATTTTTTTCTTCAAGGGAGGTCGAATCGTCAAACTTCCCAATGGGGATATTCAACCCCAACGCTCGCCCCGGGATGAGATGCCGGGTCACCCCCATGGGAATTTTGCTCCCGTTGAGGGCGATCTCAACCACATCCGACGGCGCGTACGCGGGAAACGCAATGACCGCCGAAAGGTTGGGGTATTCCCCGATCAGGAGCGGCATGTTGATCGCCGCCGTGCGATGGACTTCCGCCTTCCCTCGATATACCGAGACCAACTGACAAAGCAGATCCGCCTTATCGCACACATCGCCCTCGCACAACACGGCGAATTGGGAACCGTTGCGCATGATGATGCAGGCTTCGATATCCCGCGCGTTCAATCGCTGAATGGCGGTCGCGTCCTCGATCGGTTCAATCGTAAACTCGTCGATATCGGCAAGGTCCGCAAGCAAATGCTCCGGAGACAAACCAACGATGATGTGGTTCCAAACGCTGAGGTCTACTGTTTCTTTGTCATACTCCACGATCTGGACCATGGCGTCGCGGAAGCCCATAGCCCTCAGCGCCGTCACGCGAGTCGCCCCGTCTAAAACAATATATTTCGATTGATATTCCGCCACAATGGGCGGATTACGCAGGAGCCCATCCCGCGTGATGGAATCAACGATCCGTTGCACGCGGTAGGGATCATCCTCTTCATGCAGTAATAATGTCTCGAGCGGCACAAACCGCAAACGGATTTCAGAAGGTTCAAGGGTACGCATAGCAAGCCAATCATCTACTGTCTGTGTTTCTGAAATATTCATTCCTCCAACTACGCAGTTGGAGGAATGAATAAGAGATTCCGCTCGTTAGAGCGCGACCTCCGGCAGTTCCTTCATGGAAGCCTCGATCTTTTCAGCGGGGTATTCAAAGCGTTGGAGGTTTCCTTTCATATATTCATCGTACGCCGCCAGGTCGAAGATACCGTGCCCGGAGAGGTTGAAGGCAATCACTTTCTTCTTGCCTTCTTCTTTGCACTTCAACGCCTCGTTGATCGCGGCGCGAATGGCATGAGACGATTCGGGCGCCGGGACGATGCCTTCCGCCTTGGAGAATATGGAGGCGCCTTCGAACGTATCTAACTGGTCGATGGCAATCGCATCAATGTGACCGCTGTCCACCAGCGCGGAGACGTGCGGCGCCATGCCGTGATAGCGCAATCCGCCGGCGTGGATGCCCTCCGGCACGAAGTTGTGCCCCAGCGTGTGCATTTTGACGATGGGCGCCATCTGCGCGGTATCGCCGTAATCGAAGGCGTATTTGCCTTTGGTGAGCGTCGGGCAGGCCGCAGGTTCGACAGCCACGACGCGCGTCTTTGCGCCTTCGGTCAGATTCTTGTGGATGAACGGGAAAGTGAACCCGGCGAAGTTGCTTCCGCCGCCGACGCAGGCAATGACCGTATCCGGGTATTCGCCAGCCATATCGAACTGCTTGATGGCTTCCAACCCAATGACGGTCTGGTGCATGAGCACGGGTCCAAGCACAGAACCGAGGGAGTATTTATACTTGCCACCGGAGGTCGCCGCCGCTTCCACCGCCTCCGAAATAGCAATGCCCAGCGAGCCGGGGCTGTTGGGATCCTCCGCCAGCACTTTTTGCCCGTATTGGGTTTTATTCGACGGGCTGGGAGTGACCGTCGCGCCGAAGTTCTCCATAATGATGCGGCGGTATGGCTTCTGGTTGTAGGAAACCTTCACCATGTAGACATGGCATTCCAGATCAAAGAAGTTGCACGCCATAGACATCGCCGAACCCCACTGCCCCGCGCCGGTCTCGGTCGTGAATCCCTTGACGCCTTCTTCTTTCGCGTAAAACGCCTGGGCAATGGCTGTGTTGGGTTTATGCGAACCGACGGGCGACACCCCTTCATATTTATAGTAAATATGGGCGGGCGTGTCGAGCGCCTTCTCGAGGCGGCGGGCGCGATACAGAGGCGACGGACGCCACAGTTTGTATATCTCGCGGACCGGTTCGGGGATATCGATCCAGCGGTCCATGCTGACCGCTTCCATGATGAATTTCATGGGGAATAAAACCGCCAGAAAGTCCGGCGTCACCGGCTCTTTGGTGCCGGGATGCAGTACCGCGTTCCAGGCGGTCTTGGCCGGGTCGACCGGCATATCCGGGTTGATGTTGTACCAAGCCTTGGGCATATCGGCTTCGGTGAGTACGTACTTATATTGGTCGCTCATGGTTACTCCTCGCTTTGTTTGATTGAATTGTTGGAAGAAGATTTCTGATTTATTGTTCATCCATAACGCTTCTCCTATTCATCTTCAATACGTCAATTGGCAGTCGCTATTGAACGTCTACTTGCGCATACCATGCGCGGGGCAACGCCCGTTTTGCAACGCGAAAAGAAAAACCCCTTGGCGGGGGATTAGGCAAAGCGATTGTGAAAACAAATTTTGGATAGACTTGCTGGAAATTAATACTCGGTCAAAAAAGATTCCCACTACTTCGAGCCAACATGATATTGTGGCGAGACCGGCGCCTTGCGCCATCTCCCAGCGTTTGGCAATTTCACCATTCAACATTCGATCCTGCCGCGCACAAAACAGACGAGCCTCCACGCAGAACCTCCAGAAGCGACCGGGTTTCATCGCTTCAAAACATATCTCACTTTTTCATCATGCCGTCAATAAAGTGATATATATTCAGTATAATGGATTATTGGGATTTGTCAACTTAAAACGACTTGGGGATGCGGCGTTCTCAAAACTGGCGCGTTGGAGTTCGCGTTGTGCCAGCAACAACCACCACGTATCGTCCGCGTCATTGCCGCGCAACCCGAAGTGATCCTGATGGACGAGTCCACATCCGCGCTCGACCCGATCGCCACCCTGCGCGTGGAGGAGTTGATCGCCGAACTCAAACAAGATTACACCATCGTCATCGTCACCCACAACATGCAACAAGCCGCGCGCGTGTCCGATTACACAGGTCTGTTCTGGCTGGGCGAGTTGGTCGAGTTTCCAGAGACCAATTCCATGTTCACGAAACCGAAGCAAGAATTGACGGAGGCGTACATTACGGGGAGGATGGGGTAGTTGCTTGCTTCAGCCGCTGTTCTCGGCGGCGTTTTGCGCGTTGTGTTAGCCCGCTTTCTTGAATAGCCATTGCGTAATCAGTAGCACGACCAAAAAGATCACCACAAGCAAAAACAAAACACCAAAAAGAAATAGCCAGATCCCACCATCGTTGAAAATGAGGTGATGGTATGGCCAGAAATATAGCATCAAGGCCCACAAGATGAAGGAAACAAACAAAGCGGGAATGATCGATTTTCGGAAAGTGGCTTCTTCTTGAACAAGTTTGTTTTCAATTTGACCCTTGTTGATCTTGCCTTGTTCAATGAGCTCGCGGAATTGTTCGATTAACTCGGGCGCGTTGCTCATCCCAGCAAGAATGACATCGCCGTTTCGAGTCTTAATACTGGTATATCCAAGATCAATGACGTCGCTATATTTTATTCTCTTTGATGGCCAAGTATATTTTTCTATATAGAAAGTAGACTGAGAAAAGACAATGCGTCGGATTAACAAATGTAGCACCCATACTACAAAAGGAACAAGCACTATTAAGCCAAATATAGTCATTGGGCTAAAACTAGTTTTTAGATAGTAGAACACGACCGTAGAGAACAAAAGAAGACCGAGCGTGATTACATCCCAGAAGTTTCTGAAAGAATACCTTGGTCTAAAAGTAGAGTTTTTCGTAATATGCGTTTTCGCCATAAGTGTGGGAGCAAGCGGGCTAACAAGTGATATCCGCGCTGTTCAATTACCAATTACCACTTACCGCCTCACGAATGCTGTCCCTTCCAAAACTCGTCATCCGTCGCTTTGATCTCTTTCATCTCACCCGTCACGATGAACACCGTCCGTTCGCAGATATTCGTCACGCGGTCGGCGACGCGCTCGAGGTTGTGCGCCACCCATAACAACCAGTTGGCGCGTTCGATGGTCTTCGGGTCCTGGATGATGAACATCATCAACTCGTGATAGACCTGATTGTAGAGCGCGTCCACTTCGTCGTCCTGGATCGGGATGGATTTTGCCGCTTCGACATCTTCATTCACAAAGGCGGTCAACGCGCGGCGGAGCATATCCGCGCCGATCTGCGCCATGCGCGGCACATCAATCAAGGGCTTGAGCAGGGGCGCATCTCCCATGCGGATGTTGATGTTGGCAATCCCTTTGGCATAATCACCCATGCGCTCCAACTCGGAGATGATCTCCATGGTGGATGCCAACAAGCGCAGGTCGCGCGCCATCGGTTGTTGCGTGGCGATGAGGACCATCAGTTTGTTTTCGATCTCAAAGCGCTTCTCGTTGATCCGCTGATCTTCCATAAAAACTTTTTCAGACGCCTTGACATCCCGCTTCTTCAGCGCCTCGACTGAATCAAGGATGGCTTGCTCCACCATCGAGCCGAGTTGAAGCACGTCGTCTTTGAGTTGTTGGATTTCATTCTCGAAGGTTTTTCGGAGCATACAGCCTCGTTTCGTTTGGCTATTATACTGCCAGATTTCCCGCCTTCCCATGAAACGGCACAAGAGCCGGGGAGGAGACCCGGCTCTTGCGCGCTGAGGAGAGAATGAAACTATTTCCTGATCGTCGGCCGCCGCTTTGCAACCTCAGCCTGCTGGCACAGGTGGGCGCTTCGCTTGCGTAAGGTATCTATGATAAAGACGATGATGAGCGTTGATGTTGCGGCGACCAGGAATATTTCCATGCGCACAGGATAGCACGGACTCCATGATTTGTGCTTTGCAGGAGGTTTGCGGACGCACAACAATTATGCAATTGGTAAAACGAACAGCGAACAGAATCGGATAGCAATACATGCCCGCCTTGGTTTCCCTATTTAGTTACGTGTTATATCGTTTCTGAACGGGTCTCGAAAGAAATCACTCTACAACCACCACTGTCCCACCGCTGGCGCAGGTGGGACTGTCGGCTCCGTGACAAACGTAGACACTGACGAAATAATTGCCGCGCTTCTCCAGTTTCAATTCAAGAGTTCCGTTTGTTTTCTGTGGATCAATAAATTGTTCCCCGTTGAAATAGACATACCAAATATAACTACAACCGCTTTTTCTGCATTCGAAGATAGCGCCATCAGGCGCGCGGACGAACGAGTCTTTGGCGCTGAGCGTAACATTGAGTGGAGCGCGTCCGCTGAATTGATTTGCCGTGATTTTGACTTGCATTCCAATTGACAATCCTGATGTTGGCGTCAATGTTGATGTGGGTGGGACAAACATGAATGTTGCAGTGGGCGTGAATGTTTCGGTAAGTGCAAATGTCGGCGTATACGTCTCAGTGAAAGTTAGGCCAGGCGCTGGTGTGTCTGGTTGGAGAGTGAATGTGTTCGTTGGCGCGGGAGAGTCAGTATGTACGGCGGTTGGCGATGGTTCTGGATCGAACATTCTTTGAAAAGGTGGAAACGCAAATAACACACCGATAATCGAAACAACTCCCGTAATTAGAGCGACCCAAATTGGTACACTCCATCCCTTATTTGTTTCGGTCTTCACATCAGTTTTCACTGGCGTCTTTTTCTTCTTGCTCATCGCTCCTCCCGATTTCGTATAAAACCAATCCGCTACTTTATGGCATTGTATTTTCATCGTCGCGCCCTGTCAAGCAATTTGACCAAGATTGAAATGAAACGCTTTCTTAACCCTCCCGCAATGATTCTTGGGTAAAATCATCCCACCTTTCCTTATCCAACACACATGGCAAAAGAATTCACTTTCACCTGGCAATGGGATATCCAGTCCTCCCCCGAGGCGATCTGGCAATATGCGGCGGATACGAACCGCTTCAACCGCGACACGGGTCAGCCGGAGGTGGAACTGCTGAGCAACGTCAAAGGGACGAAGCGGGCGCGGATGAAACTTCCCATCCTCCGCGTGGTGTGGGAGGAGGAGCCGTTCGAGTGGACGTACCCGTACTCGTTCGGCATCACGCGCCGCTACAGCAAAGGTCCGCTGGATGAGATGCGGACAAACGCCAACTTCACTCCATTGCCCGAAGGCGGGACACGCATCACTTATAGTTCCACATTCATCACCGGGAATATCCTTGCCCAACTTGGAATCCCGTTCGGGATCGGCGTCATTGCGAAGAATCGCTTCGAGCGCGCGTTCCGCAAATACGACGCGATCATCAGTCGCGGCGAATCGTTGACGGAGATGCCTCGTCAGCGCGCGTTAAGCTCGGGAGGGCGAAACAGGTTCAAGGTCCAGAGTGAAGCGGTGGTGAAGCAGGGCACGAATCCCGAATTGGTGAATCGTCTCGAAGAGTTTCTTGATCATGCCGACGAGTTGTCCATCCAACGCATACGCCCGTACTCGCTTGCCGACGCGTGGTCGCTTCGCGCGAATCGCCGCGCCGTGCTCGAAATGTTTTTACGCGCCACACGCGCGGGCATCGTGGATATGTCGTGGGATCTGTTGTGTCCATCGTGCCGCGGCATCACCGAGGGGCATAGCAACCTCGCCGACGTGCGGGGCGACTCGCATTGCAACACGTGCCAGATTGATTTCCGCGCGAACTTCGATCACAACATCGAAGTGGTCTTTCGCCCCAACGCATCGGTGCGCGCGATTGATTACGCCGCCGCGTTTTGCGTGGGAAGCCCGCAATTGCAACCGCATGTGGTGATGTCGCAAAGTTTGTCGCCGTTGCGTTCACTGCCTGTGGATGTGCATCTCGAACCGGGGCGTTACAACATGCGAGCATCAAACGCGAGCGGTTCTGTTTCCATCTTTGCGGATGCGGACGGGGCATCGAAAGCAGACTTGCGCGTGACTCAATTTGGATGGCCCCCCGAAGAACAACGCGTCTCGTTTCTTCCGACCCTCAACCTGATCAACGCCACCGATGCCGACTCTACCTTTCAGCTTGAGCGCGCGTCGTGGGGCGACCAAGCCGCCACCGCCGCCGACGTGACCGCGTTGCAAGTGTTCCGCGACCTGTTCGCCACCGAAGTGATTCGACCGGGCGAGGAAATTTCTGTCGGTTCGATCACGCTGATGTTCACCGACTTGCGCGAGTCGACTCGTCTGTATCGAAACATCGGCGACGCGCCGGCGTTCGGTCGCGTGCGCGAACATTTCCAATTGCTCGAGGATGAGATCGCCGCGGAGGGAGGCGCGATCGTCAAAACGATGGGCGATTCGGTGATGGCGGCGTTCCGTCATCCCATTGCCGCGTTGCGCGCGGTGTGGAAGGCGCAAGTGAAGATCATGGAACGCGGCGAGCCGATGCTTTGGCTGAAGGCGGGAATGCACAAGGGTCCGTGCATCGTTGTCAATTTGAATGACCGCTTGGATTATTTCGGTTCGACGGTCAACATCGCCGCGCGCCTGCCGGGCTTTTCTCAAGGCGGCGAATTGATCTTCACGGAGGAAATCTACAAAGACCCCGAAGTGCAGGAGTTCCTTTCGCAAAGCCTCAAGCCCGATGTGTTGAGTCGTTTTTCGAACAACGTGAAGGGATTCGACGATCCGTTTACGTTGTGGAAGTTGAGGGTTTAATAGTTTGGTAGTTGGATAGTTTGGTAGTGGGGTGGTTGAGCAGGAGTTAAGGATAACGAAAGAGGAAAGAAGAAAGACGCGTCGTCTCTTCTTTCCTCTTTCTTCTTTCATCGTTTTTGGGTTTGAAACATTTCTTGTTGATCCTACTCTGCGGGCCAAGGATTCATTCCTGCCTTGAGACAGGCTAGGCGAAGATCGCGGTCAAAAACGGCAAAAGCAACCGTCACGCCGAGCGTTTCCTGCCAAAGCGACGCGGCCGCAAGGTGAAGCGAGTCATATCCTCGTAATCCATGTTTCCATGCAATATCGCTTGCCCTTTCGATGATCCCCGCCGTAACGTGCAGGCGGGTAAATGTCTGCCAATGATTGAGAAAGTCATCCCAAATTTCCGTCGCCATCGCTGATGAAACAATGTCCATCCGAACTGCCTTCTGAAATGCGGCGGAAATTTCCACCTTTGTAATTACACTGCTGCCAAAAAAGTGGTCGGGTTCGTTCAATAAAGCGACGACCTTGTCCGAACCGGTTTCGCGCAAATATCTCTTTACCAGAGCGCTGGTATCGAAGTAGACGATCATCTCCGATCTTCCAGAATCATATCCGACACCAACGTACCGCTCCGATTAACGACTTTTGGCTGATATGGCGTCATTTTCTTCCCGTTCCAATCAGCCAGACCCGCATCCACCATTGCCCAGACGCGTTCTTCGATGGTTTGCTGGGGAGGGATTAGTTGGGCAACGACATTTCCGCGTTCGGTCACGATGACGGTCTGTCCCTTCTTGACGCGGCGGATATACTCGCTCAATTTGTTTTTTAATTCACGCGTACCAACTCTAACCTCGCTCATGGCAACTCCTTGATGTGGCTACATTATACACCAAGTAGCCGCATGAAGCTTTACACTGACCTATTATCTCAAATGACCAACTTCATTCATGCTTGATCACTCATCAAAACATTAACGCCTTTTGATTTGCAAGGCTTCATTGACTCCGTATATCGTGGTTGGGGTCGGCACCGTATCAACAAACACCTCGTATTGGCGGGCTGTGTCACACGCCCCCCCACGAGGTGACGGCGTTCCAGTCGAGCGTCACGCCCGTTCCGCCGATATTTGCCCCATCAAGAGGCGTGACGGCACTGGGGTTCTGTGCAACACAGCTTGGGATACACTCGTAAGTCGTGACCGTCTCCTTTTTGCACTACGTCTCTACAGGATCACAGACCTTGCAGATCTTGTTGGGGTTATTCTTGGTCGGGCACGGCTCCCACGAGCAGTTACCCCCACCAGTCTCTTCCCACTGGCAACACTCCGTATAACTCTGGGCGGTACCTGGACTCCCCCCCGTCCCCCAGGCATTGTCCCCACACAATGGCTGACATACCGCAGATTTGACCGTGGCGCTCTTGACTGTCCCTGATGGGCAGTCTTGCGGCGCAACACACGCTACAGATCCCCCGCCTCCTCCCCCACTCCCGCACGAGTTGGCAGCACAGCAGACTTGGTTGGTCTTGCACCCTCCTCCTGGCCCTTGCCCGCTACAGCCAGACGCTCCCGAGTATCCCACCCCGCAACTGAACCCCTGCCTGCACTCCCCTGGGCACGACGACCCACCGCCCCCGCCCCCAGTCCAGTTGCACGTCCCACTGCACCAGCACGAGCCAGGATCGCCATCGCAGTTATACTCCCCACAGGCTCCTGCGCTAGGCACACAGTCCATCCGTGTTAGCTTGGCATTGGCGCAGTCGCAAATTGTGTCTTTGTACTCACCACACCAAGTCGAGCCTGAGCAGCTCTGTGCACTCGCCCGCTCGCCCCTCGCAAGGAGGAGCGCTATAACAACCACTATCACAGAGAGTACTCGCCTCATCTTGCCTCCACTATCCACATCACAGGCTCAAGTCGGTTATAGAGGCTCCAGTACTTATCCTCCCCGCCCCCTATTGTGTTGTAGAGTATCTCTCCCATGAGCAGGTTGATGCCAAGCTGTGCCTTGTCCGCTCCGACCCGTCCCCACACCGCACTGTCCACATACACCGTGATCTCCCCTCCCTCATTCTTTACACAGTAAAGCGGGGGCAACCCACGCTCGACCCGTATGCACTTGTCCGTCGTCCCACTCCCCTCCTGTATGGTTACCCTCACCTCTCTCACACTCGGCACTCCTCCAGTCCAAGCCGCCACGAGCCCGCTCGCAAATACTAGTCTCCCCCATGAGAGGTGTAGGCTATAGCGCCCCGCCTGGGGAGCGACCGCAATCCACGTCCCCCGTAGTAGGGCATAGGCCACAAGCCCAGCCATAACTGCCGCAACCGCTAATAAGACTATTATCCCTCGCCTCACCTATCCCACTATATACATATTTTTACCCGCTTTCAAACCCCCGCTCGCTACCTATCCTCCGCAATCCCCCCGCCCCAGTACTTGTCCAAGTATGCCTGCAACGCCTCCGCTCCTCTAAATTTAAAGAGCTCAGGATCGCGATTGGCGCCCTGCTCGAGCAGCGAAACGTACCTGCTCGTGCGCTTGCCGCGTGGCGACTGGATCGAGAGCGTCCCGTGCACCGGGTCAAGCGCCGTGATAAACCGATAAAGCCCCAGGTTATCATACATCGTCTCCGCCGTCTCTCCTGGTTTGAGTCGATAAATACTCATAGCCTCCGTGCTATCTTCGAGTCTCCCCAGGCTCAAGACTATCCGTGAGCGGCCGCTCCCATCACTTAGTGGCACCGCCTCAAACCTTGCCCACCACATATCCCCAACTGTTGACCACCAGCCCTCAAGCATATCCTTGTCCCACATCGCCTCCATCTCCTCGTTGGTCACGAGCTTGAGGCCGATATTGCGGCAGTCTATCTTGGCATCAAACGGCACGGCATACACCATTGCGGGTAGTTGATTCGAATCATGTTCCTCGCTAAGCCGTAACTCCTCAGGCGTCATCTGTGGGAAATTATTGATATTGATTAGGTCGCCAAACGCCTGCCCTGCCATACACGCCCTGACAAACTCCTCCGCCCCCTCCGCCACCGCCTGCTTATCTTTAAAGTAATCGCCAGACTTATGATAAAACCCGCCAGGGTTCTGCCCAAAGCTCACCGCAATGTTGTAGATGACCTTGAGTAGTCCCTCGTACACTTGCGGCGATGCCTCCGCCCTTAGCACACAGGTATCCTCTCCCTCTACCTGCAGGCACCCCGCCGGGATCACCTCCCCAGGCTTCGTCGTGCCGTCCTCGTTGAGCCAGTACTCGACCTGGGTCTTTGCCTTGTTCCACCCATCTTGTCTCCACATCCACTTGCGGCCATCCGCTGTTGTTACTGTCTGCATATCGCCGCTGTTATCCACACTTGAGATCGCCAGCCACGCATCGCCAACAATGATTATTTGTTGTCCATCGCTGACGTTGTAGATGGGCAGAGCCGTGTCCGCGGCTGGCACAGCAGGCTTCCATCCGTTTGCGGCGGGATCAAAGATCAACAGTTCGTCGCCGTTTTGAATCCATAACGGCTCGGATGCGGTGGGAGGTCTCAGCGTGGGCGTGGCAGTGACAGTCGGCACAGACGTACGCGTCGAAGTGGGGACAGGCGTCAGCGTGGGCTGAGGCGTCGGCGCGGCGCAGGAAACCATCATGAACGTAGAAATAATAAGAACGGCAAACATCTTTTGCATATCTTCCTCGGTTATCTCTTCTTGATTTCAAAAGTTTCCGAACTATCAAATGGAATGCGCAGTTGTTCGCTTTCCAAACTCATCACCTTGCTATTAGCGAAGAAACCAAAATCAAAACTTGTCTCCTCCCCTGCCTTCTTCCCAGGGATGGGCATCAGCCGCGCGGTGAGGGGTTTGTCGAGTCGCAACGACAGCGCGGAAAGGTCGAGTAACAACGGCACAAGTTGTTCAGCCGTCGTATCTCCCGCGAGCGGAATCGTGTCCAGTCCCGTTCCGCACACAGCGGAGTAAAGCAACGCGTCTTTGATGGTGAGCGTCCCTTCTGCGGCGCGTTTCGCAAGGACGGAATCTTCCAGCACGGGTTGCATGAATCCGCTGAAGCCTGTGTGAGAGAAGTCTGCGCGGTCAATGGTTTCGGTGAGGATCGCCGCCGCGGCGAGCGAACCGTGCAATCCGATCTTTGGGATGCCCATTTTTTCGACCGCGTTTCCAAGCGAGTGTGCATCGTCGGGGAAGGGGGCGAGGGAAAAATCAATACCCAAAAACTTTCGAGAATTAGAGAGTAGAGAATTCGAGATCTTGGCGAGTTTCTTTCCGTGCTTTTCGATCTCGCTGGTTAAATTATTTCGTCCCTCTTCGATGGTCTTTGCATGTTCAAACGCTTGTACCGCCAAGTCTGCGGACTCGGTTGCGAGGGCGAAAGCAGGTTTATCTTTGTCGTGATACGCGGCGGGGAAGAACGGCGCGCCCGCAGGGACGTTTGCCAGCGCGGCGAATTGCAGGTTGGCGAATCCGTTCTGTTCGATCTGCGCGCATCTCACGATCACCTCCGCACACGCGCGGATCGCGGCGAGATTCAGTCCGCGCGTTTTATCCGCCATCACGCCGCCGAAGAAAACATTTTTCGAGACGAAGATCGCGTCGGGGATCACTTCAAAACTGCGCGGCGACTCGGGCAGGGCGGGTCCCAGCGAGACATAACTGACGCCATATTTCTCGACGGCTCCCGTGATTTGATTCGTCAACTCCATCAGTTTGCCAATATTCTCATCGCCCAACAACTTCGGGAAAGGAATCGTCGCCAGCCGCACGGTCTGCACTTCGTAGCCTGCCGCTTCGTACGCAGACTTCGCCTCCGCAAGAAACTTTCCCGCCTTTTGCAGGACTTTTTCTTCGAGTGGATACTTGGGATTGCAGAAATAAGTTACTGAACGGATTTTCATTTAGTTATCAACTTATCAATTTCAACAATTTTTTGATCAACGGAAGATTTGATTTCAATAATGATTTCCCCAAGTGATTTTTTGAATATTTTGCTATCCCCATGAAACTCATCGTGACTTGCTCCAATGAGTGAATTGAATAATCTAAGAGTGTTAGACATATCTTTGTCGTTTAGAAATAATGTCTCCCAATAATTGAATTTGTTCATTAATTCAAACATGTACTCATCAGGTGTTTGACCTTCTTTGGCTGGTCTCTCCCAATTAAAGGTAATATCTCTGCGAAGCCAGTGTAGAGTTGATCGTAAATCTCGCAACGCATCTAATCTCTTCAATTGAAATTCGCGCTGTGTTTCAATTCTCCTTTGGATTCCAAACAACCGAATACTCAGTAAATGTGCTGTAAATCCCCCAATTATTCCTGAAGCCAAGAGTTTCACAAATTCATTTTCAAATAGACTCAAAATATCTTGCCAAGTCATAGATTTACTCCTTGTTAAGAAAGTCTTTGCCTCACCACCTCAAACATCAACACCGACCCCGCCACCCCCGCATTCAGCGACTCGACATTCCCCGCCATCGGAATGCTGATTTGCTGATTTGCTATTTTGCGCGCCTGTTCACTCGCCCCCTCCGCTTCACCGCCGACGATCAACGCCAACGGATGACGAAGATCAGTCTCCCAGCAAGATTTTCCATTCATATCCGCCAACAAGATTTGCATATTCGCCGCTTTGCCCATTTGCTCATTTGCTCGATTTGCTCGATTTGCTGATTTGCTTCCTTGCTCATATGCCAATTTGCACACTTGCTCAATTTCCTCCCACCCCATCTCACGGATCGGCACACGGAAATGCGCGCCCATGCCAGCCCGCAACACCTTCGACGCAAAGGCATCTGTCGTTTCGGGCGGAATCAACACAGCCTGCACACCCGTCGCTGCGGCGGAGCGGAGCAGAGTGCCGAGATTTCCAGGGTCGCGGATTTGGTCGGGGATGAGGACAAAGTCAAGAGGAGTAGAGATTAGAGGATTAGAGAATTGGAGAATTGCGAGAATGCCTTGCGGGGTTTCGGTCTCACTGATGGATTTCATCAAGTCGGTGGAAATTTCCTCCACCTCAATTCCTTTTGACTTGAGACTTTCGACCTGCGACTTTCCTCTCTCGCTCAACGAGTCATCGTACAAAACAGTCTCCAGTCTCCAGTCTCCTTTAACTGCTTCTTCAATCAATCGCACACCCTCCACAACAAACATCCCCGCCTCGCGGCGTTCCTTTGCGCGTCCAAGCAATGCGCGGACAAGTTTTACTTTCGAGTTTTGATTTGAAGTGATCATTGTCCCCACTTGTCATTCCATGAGTTGATAAACACGTCCACACTCGATTGATCGAATAAAACAAGTTTCACGATTTTCAAATTTGATGTATTGCCCTCAAAATACTTTTCAATCGCCGAAAAAATGATCCCCGCCGCTCGGTCTTTTGGAAAGCCGAAGATGCCCGTTGAAATCGCGGGGAGGGCAATCGAAGAACACTTCAATTCATCCGCGACGCGCAGGGAACCTGTCACAGCATCGGATAATTTTCTATCTTCATCGCCATCGCCCCACACGGGACCCACAGCGTGGATGACGAATTTCGCAGGCAGAGTCCCGCCCGAGGTCCACGCAGGATGTGAGTGGGAGACGGGTCCGTGCTGGAGAACCCAGTCATCCGATTCGGATTGAATCGCCGCTCCACCCTTTTTCGAGATCGCCCACGCCACTCCGCCTCCGTGTTGCAGATTCTCATTCGCCGCGTTGACGATGGCATCCACATTTTCAATTGTGATGTCGCCTTGTGCGATCTGAATCATCTGACCTGTCGGCAAGACGCGTTCAACAATGACGGTATTCATGCCGCTATTCTACAACAAAACGTCCGACGAGATTTATCACCTCATCGGACGTTCTTGCCAATTTGCTCTCTTGCTAATTTGCTCTCTTGCTAATTTGCTAATTTGCTCTTTTGCTTAATTGCTTTATTTTGCCATCGCAACCACTGCGGCGAATGCCTGCGGGTCGCGGACTGCCATATCGGATAACATCTTGCGGTTGAGCTCGATGTTCGCCTTCTTCAACAGCGCCACCAACTTGCTATATGTGGTTCCGTTGAGGCGAGCCGCGGCGTTGATGCGGGCGATCCACAACTTGCGCAGGTCGCGCTTGCGCACGCGGCGATCACGGGTCGCGTACCACAGGCTTTTCAGCATTGCCTCGTTGGCTCGCTTGAACAGACGGTTCTTCGCGCCGCGCTGTCCCTTCGTGATCTTCAAAATCTTCTTATGACGTTTGTGCCCCTGAGGTCCACCTTTAACTCTCATGTTCTACTCTCCTGCAAACTCGCGGGCGTCGTCAAGCGATTAGCGTGACAGTTGTGTACACCCGAAAGCCGCAACTAAAAAATTTGGATACGACGTACGGCAAAATTAATTTTGCCCTACATATTCGGCGCAAGGCGCTTAATGCGCTTGATGATCTTGCGACCCTTCACATCGTGCATCTCAGACAACTGCGCCTTTGTGCGCTTCGACGTGTTTCGGCGCAAGTGGCTCTTGCCGCCTTTGGTGCGCATTAGTTTGCCCGAGCCCGTCAAACGAAAACGCTTCGACGTTGCCTTGTGGGTCTTGAGTTTCAACTTACCTTTAGCCTTTGCTTTGCGAGGCATTCGCTATATCTCCTTTCAAAAATTTGCAATAAAAACCGCGGGACTAAACTTTCTCGCCCGCGGACTTTCTCAATCTTTGGGACTTACTCGTAGCGCTTCGGATTGCGGACTTAAGTCCGCACACCTCACGACGCTTCTTTCTCAGGGACAGCTGGTTCGCCCTTCTCCTTCTTTTTCGCGCCGCCTTTGCTGGGAGCCAGCACCACGAGCATCGTTCGCCCTTCCATCTGAGGCGCCGCCTCCACCACGCTGACGTCCGCGAGAGCCGCGGCGATCTCTTTCAGGTCTTCCAGCGCGATCTCGGGGTAATCCATCTCGCGCCCACGGAACTTGATCGTCACCCGCACCTTGTTGCCGTGCAATAACCAGCGACGGGCATCGTCCACTTTGAAACCGCGGTGCGCTTCATTGGTCTTGGGGCGCAGGCGAATTTCTTTGACCTCGATCTTCGTTTGCGACTTCCTCGCTTCGCGTTCCTTCTTGGCGCGCTCATAAATGAACTTGCCAAAATCCATCACGCGGCAAACGGGGGGAGTGGCGTTGGGTGAGACTTCAACAACATCCAACTCGGCATCGCGGGCGATTTGAAGCGCCTGCTTCATCGAAACCACCCCAACGTTTTCACCGTTGGGACCGATCAAACGGACTTCGGGAACCCGAATACCTTCATTAACTCGAAATTCTGCGGCGCTGATATGCTTCTCCTATTACATGACAAATCCAGCCAACGGCTGGGTTAAAGTGGGCGAATGATACCATGCCCGTCGGGGAATCGTCAATAAAATGACGCTTGCGCCATTACGAATACTATGAGGAGGCTATCCGCGCGAGCGGAGCGAAGTCGAAGCGAAGACGGGTTGTCGCTTTTACAGTTCCTTCGCCCTCCGCGCAACCAACTTGCCCTCGAAAGGTTCATTGCGGGGCGAGTGATGTTTATTGCGCGGGTCTCAACGCGGGTTGAGGCTTATCGCGCGGGGCGAAAAATGCGTTGGGGAGTTCAATGGGCGCGAGCGGGTTGCCCGCTTGAATATCCTCCAGCGAGGCGTAATACATTCCCATATCGTTACTGTCGAAGCGCTGGAAGATGAACAAGATAAATTTCCCATCCGGGCTGAAACGGGCATCGCGATAACAGCAGTCGCCATCGATCGGGTTGATGATCGTCTCCTGGCGGGTCGCGCTATCGTACAGATACAGATCGCCAAAGCCGTCGTTGCGAACGGAATCATTCAACAGGAAGAGGGTATCGCCGTTCCAATCATAACTGGCGATGGTCTTCAGGCTTTCCTTGTGAGTGAAGGCAAAGTTCAAGCCTGGGAATTTGTCGATGCGGGTGAGACCGACATTGGCGCAATTGAGAACATCAGCGCTGAATAAAACGATCTGATCTGAATTGACCAGTTCCGTATCCACGATGCGGGCGGCGAGGCGCATCTCATCTTTCGACCAAAGAACATCGCGGAACGGGAATGCGGAAAAAAAACAATTGTCCCTGCGGGCGGTAAGGTTGAAGCGCGTGTCCATCTTTTTCAAGGCTTCGATATCAAAGGGCAGGATGTTCAAGGTGCGTTGGATGCTGATCGCCACATAATCGCCGCGCGGGGATACGCGAAATCCCTCGAGCGTTTCGTCGAGATTGAAACACGCCAGCTGTTCCACTTGTTTTGTCGCGCCATCCACCATGAAGGCGCAATTACGAGACAGATAGACGAGGCGGTTTCCGGTGATCCATTGCAGGTTCGATTTGGAGGAATTATCGGTGCGGATCTGGATCAGCCCGCCGCCGTTGAGGTTCATAAAGTACAACTCATTTCCGGAGAGGAAGGCGATCTGGTCTGCGTTGCCGGGCGGGGGTGGGACGGTTGGCGTGATCTGCGTTATGGCAGGCGTGAGGGTTGGCAAGGGAGCGGGCGTGTCGGTTGGGGCAATCGTGGCAGGGTTAGCGACCAGGCTTCCCGTCGGGGTGGAGGCGGGCGCCAGAAAGGGGATTTGTCCTCTAAAGGCGAAGATCCCTATGAGCGCGATCAATAAGGCGAGGGTGGCGCCGATCCAAAAATTTCTGCGGGGGGTGGCGCGCCGGTCGCTGAGTCCCACAATGGCTGGGATGGTGCGTTCATCGCCAAAGGCGGCATGGTTCAAGGCGCGGGCGAGGTCGAGGGCGGTGTTGTAGCGCTGGGTCTTGTCTTTTGCCAGGGCTTTTTTGATGATGGCGTCGACTTCGGGCGGCAGGTCGGGTCTTTCTTTTAAAATATTCGGAACAGGTTCGTTGACGTGCTGGAGGGCGATGCCGATGACGGTTTCTCCGCTAAAGGGGCGGTTGCCAGTCAGCATTTCGTAGAGGATGGCGCCAAGTCCGTAAATGTCGGCACGGTGGTCAACGGCTTCGCCGCGCGCCTGTTCGGGGCTGATGTAGGCTGGGGTGCCGATCACTTCCTCCCCGGTGGCAGAGATGGCTGATTCGGTTAACTTTGCCACGCCGAAATCGGAAAGGTATGGGTTGTGGCTTCCGTCGAAAAGCACGTTATCGGGTTTGATGTCGCGATGGATGATTTTTCTGGCGTGCGCGTGGTCGAGCGCGGCGGCGAGTCGTTCGATGATCAAGGCGGCGTCTTGTAGTGAAAACTTTTCCTTTTTGATCATCTCGGTCAGCGAGCCGCCGGACATGTAGCGCATGACGAAGTAGGGCTGGCTATCGTCGTCTCCCACATCGTAGACCGGCACAATGGCGGGGTGTTCCAGGGTGGCAATCAACTTAAGCTCACGCTTGAAGCGTGAGCGGGTGAGCAAGTTATGCATCATTTCGCGGGGCAATACTTTGATCGCCACTTCGCGGTTGGAACTGGGGTCGAGGGCGCGATACACGGTTGCCATGCCGCCGCGCCCCAGTTCCGACTTGATCTTGTATCTTCCTACCTTCTCCGGGGACATGGGTCAAGTATATCAAATACGCTGTTGTGATAAAAAGTGCAAAAGCCTGTTAAAAGCCGATTCGTTGGAGTTCACTGGGAAAGTCCTTTATGCGTGGGTTGGGCAGACAATGTGGAATTTTTTTGAGGAAATGGAGAAAGTTCAAGCGCACGTTACGGGTCCTGAATTTCAGCGGCTCGCAGGGTATTCCGCATGAGCATGGCGATCGTCATGGGTCCCACCCCACCGGGCACCGGCGTGATGAAACCCGCCGTTTCTTTCGCTTCGTCAAAATTGACATCACCCACGAGCCGGTAGCCGCTCTTCTTCGTCGCGTCGGGCTTGGTGTTGATGCCTACATCGATGACCGCCGCGCCGGGTTTGATCCAATCGCCGCGCACGAATTCGGCTTTGCCGATGGCAACGATGAGGATATCCGCCATGCGCGTTAGGGTGGGCAAATCTTTTGTGCGCGAGTGACAGACCGTCACTGTGGCATTCCGCGACATGAGCAACAACGCCGCCGGCATCCCAACGATGTTCGACCTGCCCAGCACAACCGCGTTTGCGCCTTCGATCTGCGCGCCGGCTTGATCGAGCAGATACAGACATCCGTATGGCGTGCAGGGAACGAATAACGGCTCGCGCCCTCGTTGCGCCAGCCGACCGATGTTGATCGGCGAGAATCCATCCACGTCTTTTTCGACGCTGATGAGTTGCAGAATGCGCTCTTCATTCAAATGCGATGGCAGGGGAAGTTGCACGAGAATCCCATGCACGGTTTTATCGTCGTTCAATGATCCGACGATTCGTTCCAATTCTTCCTGTGCTATATCGCCGGGCAAATTCTGGCTGACCGAACCCATGCCCAACTCGGCGCAGGCTTTTTGTTTGGAGGCAACATACGCGGCAGAGTCGGCGCGGTCGCCGACCAGCACGGTGGCAAGTGTGGGTTTGGATTTTCCTGCGGCGATCCGTTTTGCCACTTTCGCGGCGACCTCTTCGCGCACCTGTCCTGCGATCATTTTTCCGTCAATGAGTTGTGCGGTCATGGATCATTTCCTCGTTCAAAATTTCGCCTCGCACTTGATTCGATTCGCAATCGGTCAAAGCGACGCGGTCGATCTCGTTCCAGCGCGGCGATTCGGCGAACGCCTGCGCGCGCAGATAATTTTCGGTGAACCCTTCCATCAGCCAGCCGCGCTCGCCCATCTCGGATGTGGACTCCCACAGCACGAACATCGTCTGCCCGATGAATTTCTCGCGGTAGGATTTTGCGGATTCTTCCAGCGCATCGTGCAAGATATGATTCCGTTTCTTGCGGACTTCGGACTGGATCTGCCCTTTCATCTTCGCCGCCCCTGTGCCGGGACGAGGCGAGTACGTGAACACATGTCCACCGGCGAAGTTCATCTCGTTGACAAAATCAAGCGTGTGAGCGAACTCCTCGTCCGTTTCACCGGGGAAGCCAGCGATGATGTCTGTTGTGATAGCAACATCAGGAATCGTTTCGCGCGCAGATTGGATCAACTCGCGGAACGAATTCGTCGTGGTGTTGCGGCGCATCCGCTTGAGGGTCGAGTCGCTCCCCGCTTGGAGAGGCAGATGCAAGTGCGGCATGAGGCGAGAACTTGCTCTGAGCGAAGTCGAAGAGTCCCAGAGTGAAAAGAAGTCCGCGTTCAAATCCCAGGGTTCGAGCGAGGAGAGTCGCAAGCGCGGGACATCTGTGTGATGAAGAATCGCTTTGATGAGTTCAGCGAGATGCGACTCGAATTCATAACCCCACGAGCCGAGATGAACGCCGGTGAGAACGATTTCTTTTGCGCCACCATCGAGCGCGAATTGAATATCCTGGATCACGTCAGCGACGGTTCGGCTCCGCGCTTCGCCGCGCGCGACGGTGGTAATGCAAAACGTGCATTGATTGTTGCAACCGTCCTGCACTTTGATGAAGGCGCGCGTGCGGCGATGAAGACCGGGAAGCGGGATGCGAGTGAGAGGCTCAAGATCGAAGGCTTGTCCTGAGCTTGTCGAAGGATCAGGTCGGAGGTCAAAGGTTTCAGGTTGAAGGTCAAGAACATCAGCAACAAGGTGATCCTTGCGATCATTTGAAATGACACGTGTGACATTTGTCAGCTCAAGCGCGCGCTCGGGTTGGAGTGTCGTCCAACAACCTGTTGCCACGATGTCAGTCACGCCCGCGCGCGCGATCTGTCGAATCTTGCCGCGCGACACGGAGACGGCATCGTTCGTCACCGCGCAAGTGTTGACCACCGCCATCTCAGCCAGTTCGGCAGACGCGACGATCTCATGCCCCGCCGAGCGGAATCCATGCGCCATGTGTTCGATCTCCGCTTGGTTGAGTCTGCATCCGATGGTGTCGAGGTAGATTTTCATAAAAGGACAGGGGGGGGTAGATGATTAGAGATTGGATGATTAGAGATTAGATGATTAGATGATTAGATGTTGAATGTTTAGAAAGTGGAAAGTGGAAAACGGCAAAAGACTACTTTCTACTCTCTACTCTCTACTCTCTACTTTCTACTCTCTACTTTCTACCTACGGTTGCATCACCACAAAATTATCGAACAACACATCCACGCCGGGTTGGGTGAAGGAGCCAGCCAGCAGACCCACATCCCCGGTAGCCAGTTCGGCATCGCTTGCGCCGGCGGTCAATTGATAATTCACATAGAAGACAAGCGAGTCGCCAATACAGTCGGCGCGGAGGTGGTTGACGGAATCGGGCTGGATCATTTCGGAGGCTTGCATTTCACTTTGCCCAAGCAAAGTTACCTGCCCGCCGACAAACTTACCAATGGCGTAATAGCCGTCATTCGAGATGATGAAGAAATAATAATTGCCGTTTTGGTAGCGGCACATCACGCCGGCGCGATTTTCGGCTGGACCGCTGAGTTTGGTCACATCCGCCTCAATGCGGGCGTCGCGCAAATTCAACTCGGGGGTCGACCAGAAATTGAGTTGCGGCTGGCGGATCAACATGCGATAGCCGCCCTCATCGTAATCCATGATGCCGCCGTCGTTGGCAAGGCGATCCCATCCGCTGGCGTTTGATTCGAATTCATCCTGAAACAACACTGTTCCCGAAGGCTGGGGCGGCGCGGTGGCGGTCGGTGAGGAGGCGCACCCAGCCAGGAAAACAAGGAACGATACCAGAGGGACGAGTTTTTTCACGATTGGGATTGTATCATGGCGGCTATGGAAAAAATTGCTTCAAGTACGCATCTGCTTCGTCGTTCCCCAGATCGCGGGCAAGGGTAAATTCATCGAGGGCGCGAGCGCGGTCATTCGTCTGTAAATAGACCATGGCCAAATGCAAATGAGCCGACGCGTTTTGCGCGTCCAGTTCGAGGGCGGTGAGCAGGTGCCGTTCGGCGGTTTCAAAATCATCATTGAGGTACCACAGCCAGCCCAGCGTATCCTCCGATGCGGAGTTTTTCGGGTCGAGCGCCACAGCGCGTTGCGCGGCAGGGATGCCGATATCGTTCAAGTGAATACCGAGGCGGCCGCAAAACTCCGCGAGCGCGCGCCAGGCGTTGGCATCCTCAGGCGCGAGGCTGGCGGCATATTGATAGGCCTCCAACGCGCGGATCAAGTCGCCGTTGAGCGCGTACGCGTTGCCCAGCGCGAAATAGCGCTCGGGGGTGTCCGCATCCAGCGACGCGGCGGCTTGATGTTCGGTGAGCGCTTGCGAATAATTTCCGACGCGCTCGAAATACAACCCGCGCAACCCGCGGACAACCGCAGAGTTGGGATTCAACTGGAACGCGCGATCCAACGCCTCGCTTCCCTCCGACCCTGTGTGCTGGCTCGCCTCCCCCAACCATGCCCACGCCTCGGCGTTTGACTCATCCGCTTGCACAGCGGATTCGAATGCGGCGCGCGCCAACTGCCATTCATTCACCAACCCCAGCCCGGCGCCGAGGATGACAAATTGTTCGGAGGGCGCTTCGCTCAGCGACGCCAAACTCAAAGCGGAACGCAGAGTCTGCGCTGGCGGGTCAAATTGAGGGTCCAGTTGTGAAGCGGCGAGGAGTTCCGTCCACGCGGAGGGCGAGTCGGTCAACGTCAACAACAGCCCGAGGCGGTAATGCGCGGCGGCATCGTCGGGGTCGCGCTCAAGGTGGGCTTGAAAATAATCTGCCGCAAGAGAAAATTTTCCCTGCTCTTCCATTGCATACGCCAGCCGTTGATACAGCCCGGGTAAAAATTCAGTCTGCTCGAGTCCTTGTTTCCAGATTTCAATGGCGCGTTCCGTATTGTCGTTCAAGAAATTGGCATCGCCCCACGCCGCCCAGCCCGCCGGGGTGAGGGCGTTTTTTTCGCGGGCGGCGCGATACATGGCATCGGCGCGGGCAAAATCGCGGTCGTGAAAATAAGCATGCCCGGCGAGTTCATACAAATCGGTTCGCCAGGGTAACCGCTGAGCCGCGCGCACATAATGTTCCGCCATCTCGGGGTATGACTGCGCCTCAGCCGCTTTGCGAATCTCCGAGTTTCCGTCCACAAGGATTGGGATGGCAACCGCAAGAAGAATTAAGAGAAGAACGAGGGTGATACGCAGACCTGCCCGGGACATGTGTGGAATTATAGCCCGTGAATTTAAACGACGTTAACGTTCCTGTAACTCTGGCGGTTGCTCCGGAAACCGCCAACTGGAATATAATCGTCATTGTCATGTTCGATTTAATTGCCAACACATTCAATTTTTTCACCACACCCAGCGGGAGTTTGATCTATCATCTCGTGCTGTTGTTTTCGGTGATCTGGGCGTTGGCTTCCGCGTATTTGCTTTGGAAGTCGAGCGAATTCCCGCAGGCGCGGCGCACCATGTTTGGGCTTGCCCTGCTGTTCATCGCGCGCATCGCCCTCTTTGCGGTGACGTTGGCAGGCAACGGCGGATTGGTCAATTTTTCAGTTGTGCTTCCCCCATTGGATCGAGCCATCACGCTCTTTTCATTAGTATGGGTGATCTGGCTGTGGAATTTTCCCGAGCCAAGCCGCGCCGCCGACGCGATCACCGGGCTGGCAAGCGTTCTGCTGATCGCCGCGCTGGGGCTCAGCCTCGTGGCGTACGCGCAGGATTTCACCCGCCCCGACTATAACCGCACCACCAATGACGGCATCTGGCAGTTGGCAAGCATTGCCACCGCTTCATTCGGTTTATTGTTGTTAGCCATTCGCCGTCCGAACGGTGCGGTCTATGGGTTGGCATTCTTGATCCTTGCGATCGCTGGGCATGTGATTTATGTCGTTTTGGGGCGTTTCGATGGCAATTTTCCCGGCGCGGTTCGGCTGATGTATATTGCGGCGTTTCCATTATTGACCACCCTGCCCCAGAGGTTTCCCGCTCCCTCCAAGGGGCCGATCTCCGTCAAACTGCATGCGCCAGTGGACGAACGCCGCCGCTACAGCACCGACCCGAAAACTTTCCACGCCCTGCTTGCCCTGGCGGGTGAATCAAGCGTGGACCGGTTGAGCCAAGCCATCACCCGCGCCATCGCGCAGACGATGCTTGCCGACTTGTGTTTTTTGATCTACCTTACCGATAACAAGAATCAGATTCAGGTCGCCAGCGGGTACGACCTCATCCGCGAGGAAAATTTGGATGGTGGAAGCCTGAACAAAAGCATGATCCCCATGCTCACCAATGCCCTGCAACGCGGGCGTCCGTTGCGGTTGCCGTCATCCAGCACATCAGCCGATATCAAAGGGTTGAGCGACCTGCTCGGGCTGGCAAGCCCAGGTCACATTTTGAGCGTGCCCATCGTCACGCCGGAGAAAGATTCCCTCGGCGGCGTGCTGTTGCTCTCACCCTATTCCAACCGTCTGTGGAGCGCGGAAGACCAGGCGTTCCTTTCCAACATTGCGGTCGCGCTCGTTCCGATCATCCAGCGCGGAAACAAGATGACCTCGCTCGAACAAAAAGGCGAACAAACACGGCAGGCGCTCGATGTGGCGCAGGATCGCATTCTCGAACTCGAACGCCGCAATGAAGACCTGCTCAAACAAATGGAAGCAGTGCGCGCCGACGCCGCGCAGGGATTATCGCAAGCCGAAGACCTGGCGGCGCTCACCCGCATGCAGGAAGATTCGCAAAAAGCCATCGAGCGCCTCAAACAGGAAAATGAAACGTTGCGCTCCGGCAAGGGACATGTGGGCGCCTCGCAACAAGTGGAAGGCGAGTTGCGCCTGACGCTGGAAGAAATTGCCCGCCTGCAAAACCAACTGGCGGGGGCAAATATGCGCGTGGCAGAACTGGAAATGGGTTCAGCCACTATTGCGCGACCCAGCGAGCAAGCCGAAGTGGTCGCGTCCATCTCACAGGAACTGCGCCAGCCCATGTCCTCTATTGTGGGGTATACCGACTTGCTACTCGGCGAATCGGTCGGCATTCTCGGCGCGTTACAGCGAAAATTTGTCGAGCGTATCAAAGCCTCCACCGAGCGCATCGGCAACCTCGTAGACGACCTCATCCAGGTGACCACGCTCGAGACCGGGCTAAATGAACTCAAGCCCGAAGCCGTAGACTTAAACCTCATCATCGATAATGCCATGTCGTATACCAGCAGTCAGGTAAGGGAAAAAAATATTTCCCTGCATCTCGACCTGCCGAAAAACATGGCGCCCATCCATGCCGACCGCGAAGCCCTGCAACAGATTGTGATCCACCTCCTGCAAAATGCCGGCTCTGCCTCCCCGGTGGAAGGCTCCATCCACTTGCGCGTGCAGACGAAATCGGAAGGCGGAGACGAATACGTCCTGATCCAAGTCAAGGATTCCGGCGGAGGCATCCCCTCCGAGGATCTTTCGCGCGTGTTCACGCGTTTGTATCGCGCCGATAATGTCTTGATCCAGGGTGTCGGCGATACCGGCGTGGGGCTGTCGATCGCCAAGACCCTCACCGAAGCGCAACGCGGACGAATTTGGGTAGAGACCGACGCCGGCGTCGGCTCGACCTTCAGCGTGCTCCTGCCGATCGCCAAAAACATCCTCTCGCGTGTGCCGGAGATTTGATCCATGCAAGCCTTGCGCCAGTTGGGGGGAGGCGTCATCATCGCCATCGTTTCCATCGTTCTGGTTATCGGGGGAGTTTCGCTCGCCATCGCCGAATCCGCTTCGCCGCCCACGCAATCGATTCCCGTCTTTATTTCACCCACCGCGCCTGTGACCCTTTTCACCCCAACGTTGCTTCCGCTCCCCACCTCGTCTGAAACCTCGACCAGCGCGCCCGCATTGACAAACACGCCAGCGGCAACGTTTACGATCATTGCGCCTTCAGCCACCACCTGCCCGCCGCCCCCAAGCGGCTGGACTCCCATCGTTGTCTCTTTTGCCGATACCATTTATACCCTCGCGCAAAAATACGCCACCACCGAAGACGCTTTAAAGAACGCCAACTGCCTTGCCTCGGTGAACTTACAACTCGGCGCAACTCTCTATGTTCCGCCGGTGGCATCGACCGCCGTCGTTGTCACGTGCAGTCCGCCATTTAACTGGGTGAAGAGACACGTCGTGCAACCCGGCGAAAATTTATACCGCATCGCCCTCGCGTATGGGTTGACCTACCCGCAGTTACAACAAGGCAATTGCATGGGCGCTTCCATTACTATTTATGTTGGGCAGTTATTATGGGTTCCCAACATCCCCACACTCACCCCGCTCCCCGGCGCAACGGCGACCATTCGCCTCTCCACCTCTACCGCCTCGCCAACCCCGACCCAAACCTTCGTCTCCACTGCCACCCAAATGCCTACCCTCACCGCAACATTTATGCCAACGGCATCGTCTCAACCGACGATCACAAACACCGTTCCTCCCGCGCCCACAGTCACGCCATCTCTCACCCCATTCCCTTCGCCATCGCCCTCCCCATGAACTTCAGCCGACAGATCATACTCGCGACACTGTTGCTCGCCGGGTGTGGGACAACCGCATCGCCGTCGCCGACCCAACCTTCCTCGTTTTTCGATTTGGTGACGCCCGCGCCCAATCCATCCGCGACCCCGACTCCCTTCCAGCCGTTGCCGCTCGGCGCGACAAGTTTTTTCATTCCCGCGAACGACCCGCTTCTTCTCACCAGTGCGGCTGATTCAGCCCTTGCCACATCATCCCTGCCCCCGGAGACTCCCACCCTGCTCCCCACCATCGACGCAGTTGTGTTGAACAACACCATTGCGCCACAACCGACCTTCGATAGTCAGATCTTCAACAATGGGCAAAATACGATCAATTTTTTGCTGATCGGCTCCGATCGCCGTTCTCTTACCGGTTCGACGCGCACCGACACCATGGTCATTGCGATCCTGCACCCCACCGAGGGACAGGTCTCGCTTATTTCCATTCCGCGAGATCTGTGGGTTTCGATCCCGGGCTTTGAAAACAACCGCATCAACACGGCGTATCAGGTTGGGAAATCCACCGACTACCCCGGCGGCGGACCCGGCTTGCTCAAGGAAACCATTCAGTACAACCTCGGCATCCGCATCGATCACACTGCCCTCGTAGACTTCAACGGCTTTTCCGATATCGTCAACACCCTGGGCGGCGTGGATGTGCCCGTCTCATGCGCCTACACCGATTGGCGGCTGATCGACCCAAGTTACGACCCTGAAAATGAAAACAACTGGTACTTGCACACCGCCGAGCCCGGCGTCATTCACATGGATGGCGACCTTGCCCTGTGGTATGCCCGCTCGCGCCAAAAATCGAATGATTTCGACCGCGGGCGCAGGCAACAGGAAGTCCTGCGCGCGTTGTTCACCCAAGCCTTGCAAGCCGGAACGCTGACCCGCATCCCTGAACTGTACGAAAACCTGAAGGATTCGGTTGAGACCGATCTGGGCTTGGGAGATCTTCTACAACTCTCAGTCTACACTCCCAAGATGACGAATGCCGACATCCGCAGTTACTACATTCGCCCGCCTTACGTTAGCTCATGGATCACCGACGGAGGAGCGTACGTGTTGTTGCCAGACAAAGACCGGCTCTCGCAATTGATTACCGAAGCGCTCTCCCCTCCGGTGAAGGTCGCAGAGAGGCAGGCAGTCACAATCGAGGTGATGAACGGCACCTCCATCCCCGGTTATGAAACGCTCGCGGCGACGCGTCTCAATTACGCCGGCTACGAAACCCGCATCATCCCCTCCGACCGGCAGGACTATGGCTCGTCGGTCTTGATCGATAAGACCATTGTGCAGGATACCGCCTTTAGCGCCCCGATCCTCAGCGTGATGGGATTACCGCCAAACAGCCTGATCTCCGGCGCAGACCCAAACAGCGGCTCGAACTTCCTTTTGATTTTAGGGTACGATTACGAACCATGCTTCAAACCAGAGAGTTTGGGGCAATAAACGCTTTGATAGACGCTTCCCTATTTCCGAGACAATCCATTCCATAACCAGGAGACATTACCATGACCGATAAACAAGCCATACTACCGGAAGGCGCAAACCCCATGGGACCTTATTCGCCGGGCATCGTCAGCGGCGGATTTTTGTTCGTGGCCGGGCAGGTGGGGCGCGCACCCGATGGAACCATCGGCGCGACCATCGAAGAGCAAACCCGTTTCACGCTGGAAAATATGCGCGCTGTCTTGCATGCCGCAGGGTGTGACCTCAAGGATGTTGTGAAGGCGAACGTTTACATCACCAAGCCGGAGTACCTGCAAGCGTTCAACCCGATCTACATGGAATATTTCCCCGTGCCGCGTCCCGCGCGCGCCACCGTGGTCGCCGCCCTGGTGGATGAACAATTTCTGATCGAGATCGAAGCCATCGCAAAGTTGCCGTAAAGCGGCGCATCGAGAAGGCGGTTGCCCGAAGCGACCGCCTTCTTTTTTTCTCAGGATGATAAGATACCAAACATGGATGCAAATCGTTTTGCTACACACAGCCTCAACGACCCGCGCATCTTGCGAATCTTGTCTGCGGCGTTGAATGCGGTTGACCCATACATTGCGGTAAAAAGTCATTTGCCGAGTGTGGCGGGCGATGTGTACGGTCTCGCCGTTGGAAAAGCCGCCGTTCCGATGATGACCGCCCTAGCCGAATCGATTCCGCTTGCGGGCGCGCTCGCCATTAGCAAGCACGCTTCATCCGCTTCGACTTCGGTCTTCGTCTCCGCTGTCGCTCCGCTCAGACCTCCGCTCAGCGCGGAAATGAGCCAGTTTCCCCTCCTCCTCAGCGGACATCCCATCCCCGACGCGCGATCCGTCCACGCGGGCGAACGCGCGCTTGAGTTTGTTGCTTCTTTAAAAGAAGAAGACACACTCATCTGTTTGATCTCAGGCGGAGGCTCGGCGCTGATGACCGCGCCGGTGATTCCGCTGGAGGAGTTGCAAACGCTCACCGCTTTGTTATTAGCATCGGGCGCGACCATCAACGAGATCAACACCATCCGCCGCCACTTGGACCGAGTCAAAGGCGGAGGCTTGGCGCGCGCGACGAAAGCCAACATCATCAGCCTGATCCTCTCGGATGTGATCGGCAATCCGCTCGAGGCTATCGCCTCAGGTCCCACCGCCCCCGACCCAACCACACGCGAAGATGCTCGCGCAATTCTTGAAAGATACGCGCTTATCCAACCAACAATTCTCCAATTCTCTAATTCTCTTTTTGAAACTACTAAACCCAATCACCCAACATTCTCCCGCGTCCAAAACATCATCATCGGCGACAACAGACTCGCCGCGCAAGCCGCGCTCGAACAAGCGCAACGCGAAGGATTTGATTCGGAAATACTCACGAACGAATTGCAAGGCGAAGCGCGTGAAGTTGGCGTGATGCTGTCAACTAAACTGCGCGACGAAGCGACGAAACGCCCGCGTCCGTTTTGCTTGATCGCGGGCGGAGAAACAACTGTAACCATTCGCGGTAATGGCAAAGGCGGGCGGAATCAAGAACTGGCGTTAGCCGCTATCAATGAATTGCGCGATGTACCCAACGCGATGTTGATCGCATTAGCAACCGACGGCGAGGACGGTCCCACCGATGCGGCGGGCGCGGTTGCCACAGGCGAATCGGCTGAAAGGGCGATGAGGCTGGGGTTGAGCGAGGCAGACAGCCTGTCGAGAAATGACGCGTTTCCGTTCTTCGAGTCGCTTGGCGATTTAATCCGCACACATCCGACAGGCACAAACGTCAACGATTTAGTTTTCTTATTTTGGGCGGGTGGGTAAATCGGAAAATCTTCATTGACAGGGTTCTAAGGGTGGGCTATGATTAGTTTGTTGCCCCAACATACTAACAATGAAGAAAACAACTGATCAAGCCTTCTTTCGAGAGACGAATTTATCTCTGGTTCTGAGGAACATTCATAATGACGCGCCTCTTTCGCGCGCCAAGTTGGCAGTGATGACCGAGTTGAACAAGTCGACTGTTTCGAGTTTGGTCGAGGATTTACTTGCGCGCGGGTTGATCCATGAGATCGGAACGGGCACGATCGGCACCGGGCGCCCCGCCACCCTGCTGGAGATCAACCCCAAGGCTGGGGGAATTATCGGCGTGGAGTTGGGTGTTGATTTTGTGGCTGTGGCATTGATGGATTTTGTCGGCACAACGCTCTGGAGGCGCAAAGAAAAGGCGGACCCTTTCGAGGAGAAGACCAAAACCATCAAGCAAACGTTGGACCTGGTGGATGAGGCAATGACTCGTTGCCGCGCTTTAAACCTTCGTTTATTGGGCTTGGGGCTTGCCGCGCCGGGCACCGTGGACTTGAAGGAAGGGGTGATGGTTTTTTCGCCCAACTTGCGCTGGCATAATGTTCCATTGAGAAAAATTTTCTCCGAGCATACGGGGCTCAAGGCATATATTGAAAACGATGCGAATGCCGCTGGAGTAGCGGAGCATTTATTCGGCGTGATGAGGCAGACAAAAGATTTTCTTTTCATCTATGCCGGCGTTGGGGTGGGAGGCGGTCTCTTTTTGAACGGCAAGTTGTATCGCGGTCACAACGGGTATGCCGGTGAGATTGGTCACATCCCCACCCTGTCGGAGGGAACGGGTGAAGTGTGCCTGTGCGGCAACCCAAGTTGTTGGGAAACACGGGCGAACCAGCGCGCCCTGATTCGCCGCGTGGAGGCGGGTTTGAAGAATGGACGCTCCAGTCTTGCGCAAAACCTGATGTTGGAAAAAAACGAACCGGCGCTTTCTGTGGAACTCATCAAACAAGCCGCTGATGGCGGCGATGAGGTGGCGCGCGAATCGTTTGACGAGGTCGGCCGCGCGATGGGGCAGGGAATCGCCGGGCTGGTGAATATCTTCAACCCGGAGAAGGTGGTCATTGGCGGCACCTTGAGCGCGGCAAGCGGGCATTTGCTCCCCGCGCTGAAAGAAGCCATCTCGCAACGTGCTTTGAACGATGTGTTGAAGAAGACGGATGTGATCCCATCTGTGTTTGGAGACGATGCCAGTTTGTTTGGCGCGGTCGCGATTGTTGTGGAAGATATCATGTGGAATCCATCGAGTGTTGAAAGGAGGTGATGTTGAGGCGTGAGGAAGAACTTGAGCGTATCCGTGTCGATCAATCGTGTTTCCAATTTAGATTAGGAGAAGAAGTATGAATAAGAAACTGTTTTACCTATTGAGCGCGTTGATGATCGTTTCCATCGCGCTGTCATCCTGCGCGCCCGCGGCCACCGAGGCGCCCCCAGCCGCAACGGAGGCGCCCGCAACGGAAGCGCCTGCGACCGAAGCGCCCGCCACCGAAGCGCCCGCCGCGGCCGATGAAGTGGAAGTGTTCTCATGGTGGACCGGCGGCGGCGAAGCGGCTGGTCTCGAAGCCATGATCAAAGTGTTCAACGGCACAGACCCGAACATCGAATTTATCAATGCGGCTGTAGCCGGCGGCGCAGGCACGAACGCGCGCGCGGTCCTTGCGACCCGCTTGCAGGCTGGCGATCCGCCCGATTCGTGGCAGGGTCATGCGGGTCAGGAACTGATCGGCACTTATGTTGCCGCCGGTCAGATCGAACCGCTGAACGATCTGTATAAAGCCGAAGGCTGGCTCGATGTGATGCCCGAAACGTTGATCCCATTGATCTCGCAGGATGGCAATATCTATTCCGTGCCGGTCAACATTCACCGCGCGAATGTGCTGTGGTACAACCCGGGCTTGCTCGAAGCCAACGGCGTGGCAGTGCCGACCACCATGGATGAATGGTTCGCGGCTATGGATACCCTGCAAGCGGCAGGCGTTCAGCCTCTCGCGCTCGGCGAACAATGGACGAAGATGCACCTGTTCGAAACCGTCCTGCTCGGCACGCTTGGTCCCGATGCCTACAACGGTCTGTGGGATGGCTCCACCGATTGGGCCAGCCCAGAAGTAAAGACCGCTTTGGAGAATTACGCCAAAGTGTTGAGCTATGCCAATAGCGATTCCGCTTCGTTGACGTGGCAGGATGCCTCGCAACTTGTGGTGAACGGCGAAGCCGCGTTCAATGTGATGGGCGACTGGGCGGCTGGCTACTTCATTGAGTTGGGCAAGACCGCCAACACCGATTACGGTTGGGCGGCGACTCCGGGCGCGAACGGCGTCTTCCAGTTCCTCTCCGATTCCTTCGTCCTTGCGGTTGGCGCGCCTCATCACGATGCCGCGCTCGAATGGTTGAAGGTGGCAGGCTCAAAGGAAGGTCAGGAAGCGTTCAACCCGGTCAAGGGTTCCATCTGCGCCCGCACCGATTGCGATAAATCGCTGTTCGGCGAATATCTGCAATCTGCCATGGACGATTGGTCCTCCAACACCGTGGTCGGCTCGTTGACTCACGGCGTGGTTGCCAACGACTCGTGGAAGACCGAGATCGATACGGCGCTCGGGCTGTTCCTCGCCAGCGGCGATGTGGACGCGTTCCAGTCCGCGCTCGCTGCGGCTTGCGCCAGTTCTGGTCCCTGCAAGTAGGTCTAGTGTTAGAATTGCTGAGGCTCCACGCGGAGCCTCAGCAATTTTTTATCGCCACCAAGGAATGGATGCGCTATGACAAAAGACAAAGACCGCGTTCTGAACATCATCCTTGTTTCCCCGTCCATTTTGGCGGTATTGATCTTCGTCTATGGATTCATCGCCTGGTCGGTGCGGGTTTCGTTGAGTAAATGGAAAGGCTTGAACCCGGACTATACATGGAACAGCATCAACAATTATATTGAACTGTTCAAAGACCCGCGCTTTGCCGTGGATGTGAAGAACACATTGATCTTTACGGGGGTATTCGTGATCGGCAGTCTGACGCTTGGATTTTTACTTGCCGTCATGCTCGACCAGGGTTTGAGGGGCGAAGGGTTCTTCCGCAGTCTGTTCCTTTTTCCGATGGCAATTTCTTATATCGTGACCGGCGTCGTCTGGCGCTGGTTGATGAATCCCGCCATGGGTTCGCGCATGAGCGGGTTTAATTTGTTATTTACAAATCTCGGGTTGGATTCTCTGGTCAACGCGTGGCATACCACTCCGCAGTGGGGCATGGCGGCGATCGCGCTCGCGGCGATCTGGCAGATGTCTGGTTACACCATGGCGTTATACCTTGCCGGGTTGCGCGCCATCCCGCAGGAACTCAAAGAAGCCGCGCGCATCGATGGAGCCAGCGAAGCGCAGATCTATCGCCACATCATGATTCCCCTTCTCGCGCCCGTGACGCTTTCCGCCCTCATCATTCTGGGGCACATGTCGTTGAAAGTGTTCGACCTCATCGTGGCGATTGCCGGGAAACAACTCCAACTCGACGTTCCCGCCATTTATATGTGGCAGGCAACCTTCGACGGCCTCTTCTATGGGCGCGGCGCGGCGATCGGTATTATCCTGCTTCTCAGTGTGGCGATCCTCATCATTCCCTACATCCGATACACCCTCAAAACGGAGGCGCAATCATGAAATCTCTACGCCTTTCCAAGAACTGGTTGTACCTTCCGTTGATCGGCATGGCGATCTTTTACCTGATCCCCATGTATGTGATGATCATCACCGGCTTCAAGGCATTCGATGAAATTAGCCTGAAGACCATGTGGGACCTGCCGCGCGGCATCGCCTTCGATAACTATATTGAAGCGTTTGCAAAATTATCACCCTCGCTGTGGAACAGTTTTTTGATGGTGATCCCAGCCACTCTCATGTCGTCCGCGCTTGGGTCATTGAACGGGTTCGTCCTCGCCAAATGGAAATTTCGCGGCGCAGACGTGATCTTCCCGTTTATTTTGTTCGGCATGTTCATTCCGTATCAAAGCATTCTCATTCCACTTGTGCAGTTCATGAACGCGGCGGGCATCACCGGCTTGCCCGGGCTGGCAATGGCGCACATCATTTACGGCATTCCCATCACTACGCTTACATTCCGAAATTATTACGCCAGTCTGCCGCAAGAACTCCTCGAAGCCGCCAAAATAGACGGCGCGAGCATGTTGGGAATTTACCGATACATTCTCCTGCCGATCTCGCTCCCAAGTTTTGTGGTGGTGTTGATCTGGCAGTTCACCTCCGCGTGGAATGACTTCCTCTTCGCGGTGGTGCTGACCGGCAACACCGAATGGCCCATTACAGTCGCATTGAACAACATGGCAGGCAGTCAGATCATCGCGTGGAATGTGCAAATGGCAGGCTCGCTTCTCGCCGCGTTGCCGACGCTGTTGGTCTATATCTTCCTCGGCAGATATTTCCTGCGCGGCTTGCTGGCTGGATCGCTGAAAGGCTGAAACACGATCTCGAAAACAGAAGACCTCGCAAGGGGTCTTTTTGTTTGACATTTCATCCTGCCTCGTCTACACTTCCGCCATGCTTGCTCGCGTTTTCTCATGCGCCGTGATTGGGTTGGAAGGCGTCATCGTCGAAGTCGAAGTGGATTATTCGAACGGCTTGCCCGCCGTTATCATCGTCGGCTTGCCCGATGCCGCCGTGCAAGAGAGCCGCGAGCGCGTGCAGACCGCCGTCAAAAATGCGGGCTTGCATTTTCCCCGTCATCGCATCGTTGTCAATTTATCGCCCGCGTCGATCCGCAAAGAAGGACCCGCGTATGATTTGCCCATCGCGCTCGGCGTGATCATCCTTTCGGGTCATCTGCCGCACGACGTTGTTGAGAACACGCTCATCGTCGGCGAACTTTCGCTCGATGGAGTCGTGCGCCACACGCGAGGAATTCTCCCGATGGCGGCAACCGCGCGCGCTAATGGATACAAGCGGATGTTCGTGCCTGAGGCGGATGCGGGCGAAGCGGCTTTGATCCCCGATCTCGAAGTGTTCCCCGTGCGGACGCTTGCGGATCTTTACAACCATTTATCTGGTCGCAGTTTACTTCAGCCTTATCAACCCTCGAGCAGTGACGCGCTCGAGCCGTTGTACACGCCCACAGATTTTTCCGAGATCAAAGGACAAGACCACGTGAAGCGCGCGCTCGAAGTCGCCGCGGCTGGCGGACATAATGTGTTGATGGTTGGCTCGCCCGGCGCGGGAAAAACTTTATTGGCGCGCGCCATGCCCGGCATTCTGCCTGAAATGTCCATCGAAGAATCGTTGGATGTGACGCGCATCTATTCGGTCGCCGATCAACTCCCCGCAGGGACTCCGCTCATCAGACATCGTCCGTTCCGTTCGCCGCATCACACCATTTCACACGCGGGTCTGGTGGGCGGCGGGAACATCCCCAAGCCCGGAGAAATATCGCTCGCGCACAGGGGTGTTTTGTTTTTAGACGAGTTCCCCGAATTCGGAAGCCGCGTTCTCGAAGTGATGCGCCAACCCATGGAAGATAAAGTCGTCACCATCAGCCGCGCGAAAGGCTCACTCACTTTCTCCGCAAACTTTCAATTGATCGCGGCGATGAATCCATGCCCGTGCGGCTACTATGGCGATTCGCAAAAGCCCTGCACCTGCGCACAGGGCGTGGTGACCAAATATCAAAAACGCATTTCAGGTCCGATGCTCGACCGAATTGACATCCACATCGAAGTCCCGCGCGTGGATTATGAAAAGTTAAGCGGAGATCGTCTCGGCGAATCCAGCGAATCGATTCGCGCGCGAGTCCAAGCCGCGAGAGACATTCAACAAAAACGTTTTGCGAATAGCAAATCCGATATTATTTGCAACGCCGATATGCGCGTGGGCGAGATTCGTCAGTTTTGCAAGTTGCAGGATGAAGGTCAGAGTTTGATGCGAGCGGCGATGAGTCAAATGAATCTATCGGCGCGGGCGTATCATCGCATCCTCAAACTCGCCCGCACGATCGCGGACTTGGCGGGGAGCGAAGACATCCAATCCGTGCATTTGGCGGAGGCGTTGCAATACCGTCCGAAGTTGATGCAAGGCGTGGGGTGAGGGGATGAGTCACAAGGTCAACGATCTGTTGCCTATGAAGCAGGTATAATCTAATTCAATAACAGGAGATACTATGCTGACCAGCGTTCAAGGAGTGTATCGTAAGGGCAGGATTCAATTGACTCAAAAGCCGAAGAATATCAGCGATGAGACCGTTGTCATCGTGACGTTTCTCGATTCCAAGCCAATTGACTTGCGCAAGCGCGGCATCACCAAGGCAAAGGCGCGCAAGTTACGCGCGAAGTTGGCAACTTTTGCAGAAGATTGGGAAAGCCCTGAAATGAGCGCGTATGACAACTACCCCATTAAAGCCTGAACGATGAGAACGATCTACAAGGCATTGAAACACACGCTTGGTTTGTGAAGCGGTCATTCATACAAAACGGTCTCGCGGACGTTACGCCGGAGACCGTTTTCATTTCGACTCGTCCACTTCGACAGGCTCAGTGCGACGTCCACTCTCCACAAATCCGACAATTGCAAAGCTATATTCATTCTTCTTAACCATCGACATTTAACATACTTCTGAAACAAACTTACAATGATGGGGTAGGACTCTTCACAATGCTTACTTGTCAAAGACTTTAGCAAAGTACAAAATGCTGTAGATCAATCCGTTAAGCAAAGAAAACAAGTTCTCAGATGGCGCCAGGACTGATGTATATGTTTTCAAAGTTGCATAAGTTACTCCCCATAACAGGAAGAAAATGATAATAGCCTGCAGAACATTCACAAGTGTCACTTGTTGGTCTTCATAGAACGCTGGAAGTGGTTTCTTCAGAGGTTCCCTTTCGGCTTCAGTCATGGAATAACGTTTGTAAAGACCTCTATAGACCACTATGTAAAAAAACAACCATATCAATATTCTCATCAACACAGGCTCATTCGATGGCGCTAACAGTACCACACCAAACGCAATACTTACCAGGAATACATAGTAGCGAACTATGTTTCTTAATGCTTTTTCGAAAGTCATCAATTACCTGCCGCTTTATCTTATTTTGCTATCAAATATTTACCTGTCAAAAATAGTTATACTTTTACCAGCGCCTCCCCCCGCATAACAACAACCAGATCCACCTCCAATATATAAAGTCGTGGGGACCATCCCATAAGCTGGATCGACATGAAGCATAGTTCCATTATCATGCATTGGTGCCACAACAGATACTGACACTGCGGGACCAGCGGCAACCGTACCTCCAAAGACTTCAGCTTTTCCTGCTGTAACATCTTTGACATTAGACGAACCCCAACCGAACAAAACTCCACCCGAAAATGAAATCTCTCCACCAAACCCGCCGGAATACGGTTCCAATGTGAAATCTGCATTGCTGTCGTTCTCTCCAGATCGGAAATTGTGTATCCAGTTCACACCTAAGGCGCCTGAGGGACCCCAAGGTGTACCAGTAGGAATTGAGAATTCTCCTTGAAGCCGAAAACCAAAGTGGGTTGGAATAATCACATCAAGCATAGCTCTAATATCTCCATCAAAGGCTCTGTCCATGACAGTTGGGCTGGTAGTTGCACTTTGATCTTGTTGAAAAGTGGGAGGTGTAATTAGAAATAAATCCTCAACAACCTCTTCTCTTGCCTTTGGCTTGTAGCCGTCTTTTTGTAGCTGACAGGTTAATTCGCCAGGATAACAAGGGATACCCCCACCAGCCTCGTCATATTCTTTATGTCCCGTCGGGTCACTGAATCGAATCGGGTTATTCAGCACATACCCGAATCGGTTCATGCTTTGTGGATTCGCAGGATTCGGAATAATCGAATCCGGCTGCAAGAACCTCCCCAACCCAACCGAATAAAACCGCGCCTTGTAATCCATAATCCCGCCCATGCCGTCGTCCAATTTGCGTTGACCGGTGTAGGTAAAGTCCGTGCCAAGGATGGGAGAGTTGGGAATCGTCCGCGCCGCGCCGAAGGGGAGATACCTCTGTTGGGATGTTAACGTGCCAGATTGATTTGTGACTGCGACGGTTGAGCCGAGGTGGTCGGTGAGCAGGTATTGTAATCCCGTTCCATCGTGGACGGCAACCATCATCCCTGCGATGGAGTAGTATTTCTTGGTTGCGCCATCCTTTACTTCGAACTGTCCACCCATGAAATAGGAAGTGGTCGAGTCGGGCGTTCCACTCGTCCCTGTGAAGTGGGCCGTGCTGACGCGGACTCCATCCCCATCATAGGCAAACGACCACGATTCGACGATGGTTCCCGTGGCGCAGTCGCCGGTCCGCTTGGCGGATGTAGCAATTGCCTACCTCACGGTAATTGAAATCTTACATTAGTTGGCGCACAAGCAGTACCTTGACTGCGAAATGTTTCGTAGAATTGACTTATATCTGTATTCGTAAGTGTATCTAAAGGTTGGAATTCTATATGTGGACGAACAACGGAGAGAATCTCCATCATCTGATCCGGCGAATAAGTATCTGACTGGAACAAATACAGATCAGGCGATACATTTCTTGGGCAGATATGAATGATTGAATTGATAGGCGTCCCATTCGCGGAAAGAATTGCAAAGAAGCCTTGGCGTGGATATAAGAGAGCTAGATTAAACCATGTGGTGAGATCAGCAGTTAGGGGTATTATTTCGATCTGAATACCTTCTGGCATCCCGTATTCCGTAAATAGTTGATTAATCCGATAAGGTGTGGTGAGTCCGGGATCAAGATGGATGCTTTTTACCAAACCATGTTCTAACGAAAAGGAGATAGAAGCTGGCGATTTGTAATATTCAACAACTACGCCTCCTAATGATTCGCTTCCGTCATACCATTCCCCAAGAGGAGCCAAAAAACGTTTAGCCGCATACTGGCTTGTTTTTCCCGGAATAATGCTTCCCCAACAGGGCAACTTGCACCTCGCGTACAAGGAATCTATCATAGCGGTAATACTGTCAGACTCGATCGTTGGCAAGTCGGTTTGGACGGGCAGAGGTGTACGGGTAGAGGCAAAAGTTGCAGTTGGCTTTCTTGTGGGTGGCGCTGTGGCTGTACGAGCCAAAACTGGTGTTGAAGAGGCTTGTGGCGAAGAGGCAGTTCCTACTGGATTCGTATCTTCTGTGGGAGCGGAGAGGCATCCAAGTGGCGATGTCGCTGTTACGATCACCAAGATGACAATTATTATTCTATGGGCAGTTGGCTTGTTAATCATGGCAAATATCCAGGCATGTATTGATTTAGCCAATCAATGCGTGCGTTCGCAGCGGTCTGAGATGATATACTATCAGTTGCCCATCCGCCTTGGATCCAGTGAACAAACATGTCAGCAAATATTTCACTCTGTGAAATATCGTCACTATGCTGATAGACCCACTGTGTACCGAACCCGTCCCGATTGGCAGCCAAATCTGTTGTCAACGACCATGCGGGTCCATAAGCTCTTCCGCTTCGATCCGATACCCAGGTATTTAGGTTATTGAACATGTGCCCAAGCTCATGAATCACCAAGTTGGTATTTTTTAACTGAGTATCTCCGGTCTGATAAAAATCTCGGAACATAATTGTATGTTCTTTTTTCCCTGATGTTATGCCTAATCTCTCGCAGCCTGAACACCCCCAAACAAAATCTATTCCATAGTGATAGGATTCTTTGAATGCATCCGATGTGGAAATTGGCGCCGATTGTGAACATGTTGATGTAGGTCCGCTCATATTTTCCAGGCAAGATTGATAAGCGCTGTCTGCGGCTGAATTTCTTTCATTTTGTAGCTTCTTGGCAATATTGTAAACAGCCAGCATAGCTATAGCTCTATTTGTGACACTCCAACCCGGGTTGAAGCTAATGCCATAAAGTTCCGCCATATCATCAACAGTGTATTGCCTTCGCCCAAGGTTCTCTTCACAGCTCTCATCACACATATAGGTATGACCACTAGGATCTCTGTAGAAGATCGGCCGATTTAATACATATGAAAATCTATTGAAGCTTTGCGGGTTCACTGGGTCAGGGATTATGCTATCCGCCTGCAAGAACCTCCCCAACCCAACCGAATAAGACCGTGCCTTGTAATCCATGACCCCGCCCATGCCATCGTCCAGTTTGCGTTGACCGGTGTAGGTAAAGTCCGTGCCGAGGATGGGAGAGTTGGGAATCGTCCGCGCCGCGCCGAAGGGGAGATAGCGTTGTTGGGATGTTAATGTGCCAGATTGATTTGTGACTGCTACGGTTGAGCCGAGATGGTCAGTGAGCAGGTATTGTAATCCCGTTCCATCGTTGACGGCAACCATCATCCCTAGGGTAATCGCATTTGAAAATCTCGAGGCTCAAAACACGGTGTTTTGCCTTCGAAACCGCTAATCTTCGCCAGTCTGCGCGAATTTTTCCGAGATAGATTAGCGTGAATTCGTGAGGATTAGCGGACAAAAAATCCAAATGCGATTGCCCTACCATCATCCCTGCGATGGAGTAGTACTTCTTGGTTTTTCTCTACCGTACAAGAATGAGGGTTTCCAAAGGATGAAAACGGAAAAGTGGCTGAAAATCGAGGCGTTGTTCTAAAGCATAAAGGACATGGATACGTTGAAATTCCGCCCTGTCGGGTTTATGCCCGCCAGATAGAGAACAAAGGCTAAAAGAGCATGGACACCCCTTGTTAGGGGTGTTCTCGTTTAATACGTTCTCGCGCCAATCTATCTTCTTTTTGCTTCAGTTTGATATAAGTGAGGATGTGCCAGATGAATCTATCCGCGCGGGCGTATCATGGGACGGCTTTTCCCTCACAATCAGACATTCAACTCAATCCACCACGATCACTTCATACGCCGCCGCTGTGGATTCAAACGCCAACAGCGACTCGCGCTCGCCGCGAAGGGATTCGGATTTCAATTGCGGATCGGCGAAAGCGTCCAACGCATCGCGCGACTCCCAAAACGAGAGCAGGATGATGCTGGTAAATTCATCCTGCGGCTGCCGCAACACCCACACGTCACGGCAGCCGCTCGCGGCGCGATAGGCGGGGATCACCCGTTCACTCACATAGTGAAAATATTTTTCAATGACAGACGTGCGGGCGATCCCGCGCCAAATTCGCGCAAACATCGGTTGGACCTACAGATAACGCGCGACAGCCATTCCCAGCATGGCGACGATGAGCAGGACGAACTCGAACCGATACGCCTTCATCAACGACGACTGCAAGCGGTTCATCTCCTGGACTTGAGATTGATTCGGCGCGCTCTGCGCAGACTCGATCTCCGCCCCGAATTTTGCGATGCGTTCCTGCATCCTGCCGAAGACCGCCACTCCCAGCGCGTACGAGGCGAGCGCCGCCACTGCGCCGACGGTGAACGCGAAGCCTGCGCCCGTCGTCCAGATGAAACTGATCCCGCCCGCGAAGAAGCGCGCGTACAGCAACGCGCCCGAAAGCACGGTGACCGTGGTAACGAGTCCCATCATCGCGCCGAATTTCGGACCGAGCGTTTGCAGGAATTTCTGTCCCGCAGGATGAAGCGAACGCGCAACGGGGATGAGCAACAATAGGTAGAGCGTCGCGCTCCCCACCCACATGATTCCCCCGCCGATGTGTAACACGCGCAGGATGAGGATGACATAGAGGTTGGATAGGATAGCCATGAGTTTTCTCCTTTGGTAATTTTTTTCGATGCGCGCATTATGGCATTCCCGTTCAACCTTTTGGTCTGGATTATCCCCACAAAAAACCGTACAATTTTTGTGCCGCAAAGTTCACTTTGCGAGGTGTGCGAACTTTGCGATGTGCGCACAAGATGAATCTTGCGGTACTCACACCTCGCGCGTACGCCACCACTCGCGGAAGGTTTGACACAAACCATCGTCGTCAAACTCAACGATGAACACACAATCCAGCGCGAGGCGTTTGCCCGATTCGATGACCGTGAATTGCGATTGCCAGCGAGCCATACCCGAATGACCGTTCACGGAGAGAATCTCGAAGGTGGATTCTTTGTCCCTCAAATTTTGCGCGCCTTTATTCCAATAATCGAAGATGGCATCGCGCCCAATCATGGGTTCAGCGAAGGGTGTTTCGTAATACGCGGCATCCTTCGCAAAAAGATTAGCCGACGTAAACGGATCATCCTCCGCGCTGGCGCGGCCATACGTTTCCATCCATTGCTGAAAGTGAGCGTGAGTCAAAATGTTCATATGGTTACTCTTGATCACGCCAAGCCGAGGACGAGTCCCATCTACCCGCCTGCCAATCCGAGGATGACCAGCGGAACCATCACCAAACCTGGGAGTCCTTCCACGCCATGCACGATGACCGCCATCCAATTACTGCGAAAGCGTCGCGCGGGCCAACTGTATGCCATGTTCGTGAGGATGACGCTGGGGAGCGCCCAGGGTTTGTGCAGGTGATAAAAGCCGAAGAGAACGGCGTTTGCCGCCCAATCGTACTTCCCGAAGACTCCCTGCATTTTGGGCAACAGCACGCCGTGCCAGAGGAACGCCTCACCCAGAAAATAGTTGAAGAGATGACTGACGAGCAACACGCCAAACAGCCACCATTGACCATGAAATTCGGGCGTCGCCAGTTGACTCATTTCATAGGGAGGCTTGAGTGTTGGGAACAGCCAGCCCATGGGCGCGTCCACATACCCGATCAGCACAAAGCCAACCACGCCGTTGTAAATCAGGGCGGGAATCAACCACCAATACAATTTTGGATTCGGCTTGTCGGTCTTCGGGTCGCGCGGAGTTTGAAGCCATAACCGCTGGCGGATGGCGCTCCAGCGCAACGTGCCGAGTTCGCGATATGTGATCGCGAGCGCCACGACGAACTGCCACATCATGCCCACGATGATCAATAACCAATACGTGACGCCAGGATGCAACGGCACGCGAGGAATGACGATGGGAGAGACCACCCAAACCAACACTACCATTGGCAGAGTGACGAGCGCCCAGATTCCGAGGATCTGCCAGAGGGTGTATTGATCCGTCGTCGCAGTGGAAACTTCCTGTACTTTGTTTGTTGAAGCGAGTTCTTGCGTTGACATTTGATTCTCCTTTTTGTTTTACATTTTGTGTAGTTGGCGTTCTCTAACGCCAACAGGCGCGTAAGAGAACGCACGCAAAGTGAACTTTGCGGTACGCCTTAATATCTCCAGCCCAACAAATTCCATTGATTCAAAAACCAGACAAACGCAACGGCAGCGAGAGTTACTAGCGTGTAATAGATTCGGTAGGCGGAGCCCCAGTAGCGATCTTTCCAGGCAAGGATGCAATAGACTACTGCGGCGACGGTCAGCAGGGCGGAGAGGACGCCGAGTCCCAGCGTGAGTTTGTAGGCGAACGGGATTCCGAACACGATCTGCTCGCCCCACATCACGTTGCCGACGATGAACAGCAGGTTGAGGAGGCTGACGCCAACGATGAGTCGCGTGGCGACGCGGATGGAGGGAGAGAAAGGCTGAGGGTCAGCGACCAGCCGTCGGTCCCGAATGAAGCGGATCAACGTCACGATGAGCATGGAGAGGAACAACAGCAGGCTGATCATCAGCAAGGGCATGTTGAATCCGAGCGTCTCGTACCACGGAACTTTTTCGAACGACATCATCGGCGTGAGATCGGTGAAGAGGTAGACGATGCGCCCCTGCTCGTCTTCGCGAAACGCCACGTGATAGGCGCTGTCTACAAAACGGAAGTAAAGCGGCTCTTCCTCGACGATGCTCCAATTGCCGAACGGCGACTCGAGCAGTAACGTGCCGTCGCCAGGATTTTTGACGTTGATGGTCGGACCCATGAGGGCGAAATATTTTTCGAGCGTGGTGTATGAACTCATCGTCCATTTGTACGCGCCGACGAAGCGGTCAGCGCGTTCGTTGAAATCGGCTGGCGGTTGAATCGATTCGACGGCGGGCGCGGGATAGTAATGATCGAAGAACGCGCGTTGAAATCCGAAATGCTGTCGGTTGAGTTCGCCCGCGCCGAGACTGTTGTACGCGACAAACACGCCGAGGTTCTCGTCGGGCAAAAGCAGCAGCATGGATTCCATCGGCTCGCCGCTTCCGCTGTGACCGATCACGCGTTGACCGTTATCGTTGAATTCAAAAAATCCATAGGCGTTGCCCAGGATACGCGGGTCGGGAGCGAATAAAACGCTTTGCATTTGCCGCGCCGTTGATTCTTCCAAGATACGAATCTCGGTGGATGCGTCGCCGTAGAAGCCGCCCTGCAAGTGCATGATCATGAAGCGCGCCATGTCTGTTGCGGTGGAGCGCATGACGCCAGCGGGGAAGAGGTCTTCGGGAGATAACAATTGTGGAAATATTTGATACGCGTCCTCCTCGTACATGTATCCCAACGATTCACGCGCGAGCAATTCGGGCGGCGTGGGATATTGCGCGGTCGTGCCGTTCATGCCCAATGGGGCAATGATGTGTTCCTGCACATATTCGCCATACGATTGTCCCGACACGCGCGCCACAATGTATCCTGCCAGCGCGGCGTTGTAATTCGAATACGCCGCAACTTCACCAGGCGGACGAACCCGCGCAGGGATGTGCGACACCAGCCACTCGCGCGGCGACGCCAGATTTTCTTCATCCAACTTCACCAAATCCGCATGAATATCTTCAAAGCCCGATGTGTGAGTCATCAAATGGCTGAGCGTGATCGGTTGCGGATACGTGTCCGCGATGCGAAAGTCAAGATACGTGTTGATGTCCGCGTCCAGATCCAGTTTGCCCTGCTCCACGAGTTGCATCACCGCCGTCCACGTGAACAGTTTGGTGATCGAGCCAAGTTTGAACATCGTCTGTTCGGCGTCAACAGGGATTTGATTCTCAAGATCAGCGTAGCCATAGCCTTTGGCGAAGAACAACTGACCATCTTTGACGACTGCGACCGCCGCGCCTGCGATGTGATTCTCTTCCATGTGACGCGCGAACAGTTCGTCCATGAACGCTTCCATCTCCGCCGCGTCGCTCGGACCTTGAGCCTGATTCGGCGAAACGAACATTTTCTTGCCCTCAGCGACTCCGTCCGCCGCGACGGGCGCGGTCAGCGACATCAGCAACACAACTAAAAGCGTAAGAACATAAACCTTATGTAACACTGTGGATTGATTTTTGATTTTCATTTTCATATTCCTGCTTATGAGAGAACGCCAAACGCGGACAACGCGCCCAACAGCGACAACAGCACAATGACGGCAGTTACGATACCCAGCGACCAGTTGAGCCAGCGCTTCTCAGGATGGTTGACCCAATAATGAGTCGTGAAGGCGAGCAAACCCGATTGGATGAATATCTCAGGGAAGTTGACCACATGGAACCAGGAGGGCAGAACGGTGTAGATCATCCCTTCGATGGAACTCGGCGCGGCGCCAAAGGGCGAGAGAATGCCGACGACGGTCAGCGCCAGCCACAACGTCAGCCAGCCGCGCTTGTGCGGAAAGACGCTCTCACGCAGGGCGTAGAAAACAATCCCGAACAGAAGTCCGCGCAGGATTTGAAAGAACGGTCCCGCCATCACCAGCGGATGATCCGTCTGGCGTAAATAGCCCGCAACTGCGGGGTCGGCGTATTTTGCGGTGTAATCAAGAAGAAAGAACGACAATACGCCGACGATGAAATATGTGACCGTATGAACAGCGGCAGTTTTCAGCGTGATGGATGCGAATGATGGTTGTTTCATTGATTCTCCTTAGCAGTGAATGTGTAGTGGGCGTTCTCTAACGTCCGCCTATCTGGGTCGGCACGAACCACGCGCACAACGCGCCGAAGATTCCAGTGGAGATCGAAGTCTCCCAAAAGTGAGACAGGCTAATTTCCGCAGGCATGAGCGGATTGGCAAACGACAACTGCGCGGTGGGAAGCAATGCGAGCGCGAACGCGGAAAGCGCGACCAGTTCCACGCGTCCGCCAGAGAAACCTTTGAAGAGCGGAATCAGGCACAAAATCCAGACAAAGCCGCGGGCATATTGGAAGAAGGGCATCTCAGGCTTCGACATCAACGTAGTCAGAATCTGATTCGAAAAGGAATTCAACTCGGCGGGACCTCCGTAGAAGAGGCGCAGTTCCTGCGACTGCCATGCGACGTAATATCCGAACAGCAGGTAAATGATGAAGTAAATCCCTGCCAGCCACGCGCCTGCCTTGACTGTCTTATCCGCAACGACGGTGAAGTTTGTTGAAGCGCGTTCCTTGCGCGAGAATCCGCCCGTCATCCAAACGAGCAAAAGGACGAAGAGAGCGGACGAGATCGCGCCGCGCAGGATGATGTGATACAACTCAAAGTTGCCGTGCAAAAGCGGAAAGGCGGAGATGAAATAACCCGTCTCGATTTGCGTCTGGAAAGTTTGCGCGCCGAACAAGAGGACGAACAATTGACCGAAAAGCGCAAATCTCTTTAGGCTGGAACGCCGTGCCGCCCACAACAGGACAGCCGCGATGACAGCGCCAGTGAAGAGCATCGCCGCGCCCTGCGGCATGAATCCTGATTCGGGAATCTCCTGCATGATGAACGCGGGGAGCGGAGAAAGCATGTCCGCAATGATCATGCTGGCGATGAAGCCGACGGACGCGCCAAGCCATTGAAAGAACACAGCCAGCAACGATTTGAATGAAGATGTTTTTGCGACGGGCGTCGATTCGAGCGAGATGGTTTTCATGGGTACTCCTTTTGGTTCTGTAAAAATTCTCTTCAACCACGAAGGACACGAAGTACACAAAGGGATTGAATCTGTTTAGCTTTCGATAGGCTCAGGACAACCCTTCGTGACCCTTGGTGCCCTTTGTGTTTAAGTCAGTTGTCCTGCAAACTCACGAGCGCCAGCGCGGCGAGTCCCATGCCGAGCATGGACACGCTCGTGTTGACATCCAGCGTCTTGAGCGTGGACATTACAATGACGGCAACGCCCATCGCAAGCGCAACGCCTTTCAATGCGATCTTGGTGATATTTTTAGCCATGAGATTCTCCTTTGCCATACTCGCATTAAAGCATTCTCCCTATCTCGTTTGGTCAGAGTTGCCCGTACAAAAAGCCGTACAAAATCCCAAAATAAATTAAAATGCTCATATGAGCGAAGACCTGCCCTTCGGTCTCTGGCTAAAGAAACGCCGCAAAGCGCTCGACCTCACGCAGAGCGCCCTGGCAGACCGCGTCGGATGCTCGCTCGCCACCATCGAAAAAATCGAATCGGAAGAACGCCGCCCCTCGATGCAGATCGCGGAGTTGCTGGCAGACGCGCTGGAGATTCCGACGAACGAGCGCGAAACTTTTTTGCGGATCGCCCGCCGCCTCAAATCTGACGTTGGGCTGGCTTCTGTTTCCCCGATCCTTTCCCCGCCCCCAAAAACGAACGTCCCCATCCCGCCCACGCCGTTGATCGGACGCGAATCCGAACTCGACGGAATCCGTCACCTGCTGGCGAATCCCGAATGCCGCCTCGTCAGCCTCACTGGTCAAGGTGGAATCGGCAAGACGCGGCTTGGGATCGAGTTTGCGATCCGTCAGCGCGATTCATTCCCAGGCGGAGTCTATTACGTGGCGCTGGCTTCCATCAAAACCCCCGACCTGATCATCCCCGCGATTGCCGACGCGTTCTCCTTTTCATTTTCAGGACCGCTCGACACGAAGGAACAATTATTCAATCACCTCGCGCGGACGGCGAATCAACCAGCGTTGCTGGCGTTGGATAATCTCGAACACCTGCTGGGAGAGTCATCCGTTGCGACAGATTTAATCGCCGAGATTCTCCAGCGATTTGCAACGATCAAAATTCTTTGCACCTCGCGCGAACGGCTCAACCTGCAAGGCGAGTGGATGTTCGACCTGCGCGGCTTGCCCGTGCCGCCGCTGGAACACCTCGATCAAATGGAAGAGTACAGCGCGCCCGCGTTGTTCGTCAACTCGGCGCGGCGCATCAACCCCAAATTCCAATTGACCGACGCGGACAAGCCCGCGCTCTTCCGCATCTGCCAACTGCTGGAGGGGATTCCGCTCGCGCTCGAACTCGCCGCGGCATGGACGGGCATGCTCGCCTGCGCGGAGATCGCCCGCGAGATCGAATCGAACATGGATTTCCTCGCCACGTCCATGCGCAACATCCCCGAACGGCATCGCTCCTTACGAGCCTCCTTCGACCATTCATGGCGGCTCATCTCCGATGCGGAGCGCGACGCGCTCAGCCGACTCTCCATCTTTCACGGCGGCTTCGACCGAACTGCGGCGGAAAAAGTCGCGGGGGCGAATCTGCCTCAGTTGTCGTCGCTCGTCTCAAAGTCGCTGGTGATGCGGGATGAGTCGGGACGATACAGTCTGCACGAAGCGATTCGTCAATATGCCTATTCCCATCTCGAAGAAGCCGAGCCGTGTTGCTGCCAGACCTGCGATCGTCACAGCGACTTCTATTTAAATTTTGCCGCCGAATATGAATCGAAATTGAAAAGCGCGTTACAACAAATCTCCATGCGCGAAATGACCGCCGAGTTGGATAACCTGCGCGCCGCATGGGAGTGGGGCGTCAACAATAAAAAGTTTGAAACGCTTGGGAGATCCGTCCGCGCCTTTGGCTGGTATTACGAAGTCTCAGGCATGATCCGCGACGGCATCACGCAACTGGCGCTGCTCGCTAAGGCGCTGAACGAACAGGAACGCGGCGCGCAAGCCATCAGGACTCTCGGCGCGTGTTATGTGCAACAGGGCTTGCTGTATTTCCGCAGCGGGCAATTCGCGCAAGCGCAGGGACATTATGATCAGGGTATTGACCTTCTTCGTTCAGTGGACGCGCAATCCATCCTCGCCGACGCGCTCATTTTCAGCGGCGCGCTCAAACATCTCAACGGCGATTATCTCGAAGCCAAAGCGCAGATCGTCGAGGGACTGGCTTACGCCCGCGCGATAAAAGACGACTGGTTCACCGCCTATGGCATTTACAATCTCGGTCACGTGGACAGTTTGATGGGCGATTGTCAAAAGGGCTACGATCAAATGATCGAAGGTCTCGCGCTCTTCCGCAAAATCGGCGACCCACATTCCATTTCGCTCGGCTTGAACTTTCTTGTAGATACGCAGATCGCGCTCAAAAAATATGAAGAAGCGAAAGCATCCATGCGCGAGAGCATCGCCCTGTGCGAGCAGACGCAAAACCGCTGGGGCAAAGGCACGGCGCATCGTTATCTCGGCCTCGCCATGCTCGCCGACGGTCAATACGACGAAGCGCGCGATTGCTTCCAAAAGAGTCTCGAGGTCTTCGGCGAATACTTCGAAGGCTGGGACATTTCCATCACCCTCACCTATCTCGCCGATGCGACCCTGCTCTCAGGCGATGAAACCGAAGCGAAAACAATTTACCTGGACTCACTGCGACACGCGCGCCGAATCAACTCCGCCCCGCTGATGCTGCTGAACCTCGCGGGACTCGCCCAACTCGAATCCCGCCTCTCTCCCGATGTCTCGACGCGGCTCGACACAAGCGTTGCGGCTGGGTGGCTGACCCTCATCCTGAATCACCCCGCAGCGACTCAGGAAACCCGTCAACGCGCGCGGGAGCTGCGCGCGAAACAAAAACAGCGCGTCTCTGCGAACGCGCTGTCGTTGGATGATACGGTGAATGCGATCTTGAAGTGATTGCGCGAAAAAAATTCCTAAAGCGGCGATCCAGTCCGCGCATTTGGCGGAGGCGTTGCACGCTTCGTGTTCGTCCGAAGCGGGCAGCAGGGTAAGTATCTAGTATTACCCGTTCAACTTGATCAACTTCATTTTCATAGCGGAAAGTACCGCCTGGGTCCGGTTGGGCTGTTTCATCTTCTCGAGGATATTCTTGGCATGACTACGCACCGTTTCCTCGCTGACGCCCAATTGAACAGCGATTTGCTTATACGTGTTGGGGGTCGCCATCCAATCAAGGATTTCCATTTCGCGCGGTGTAAGCAAAAGAAACGGCGCGATCTGCGGTTGAATTTTCCCCAACACTTTTTTCATGACAGCAGGATGCAAGTATGCCTCTCCATTTACCACCGCATGGATGGCGCGCACCAGTTCGGCAGGTTCGATATTTTTGAACACGTAGCCTTCGATGCCAACAGAGAGGAGGTCGAACACGCGGTCATCCACTTCTGTACCGGTCAACATCATGATCTTTATTTGTGGATCCGATTTTCGCAACGCGAGCGCCATCGCCTGCCCATCCATTTCAGGCATGACCAGATCCACAAGAGCGATATCAGGATGGAGGCTTAGCGCGGTTTCCAAGCCGACTCGTCCGTTCTCCGCATCGCCCACCACATCCAGATCTGGTTCCAAACGAAGAACCATCGCCAACCCTTTGCGGACGACGGCGTGATCGTCCACAATGAGGATGCGGATCGAGTCAGGCATGCTGATCATCTCCGTTGATGGGCAGGTTGATCATGATGCGCGCGCCATTGTTTGTCTGGCTGGCGATCTCGCAGTCGCCGCCTAACGCGCGGGCTCGCTCTTGCATGCCTTGCAAGCCAAAATGTTCGCGGCTCTGACTGCGCGACAATGCTACGGTCGGGTCAAAGCCTTTGCCTTGATCAGAAATATCGAGGAACACTTCGCGGCCGGCAATGGTCAGGCATAGACGCGCCGAGTCTGCCCCTGAATACCGCGCAGAATTTGCCAAAGCCTCCTGCGCCATTCGATAGATCGCGCGGCGCAAGCCCGAGGGCAGGGAATTGAAATCGCCGTGATGGTTGAAGATGATGCTGAACGAACGCGGACGACAGCAACTGCTGATGTAGTTCGAAAGGTCAGCCATGAACAATTCAATGGTCAATGCAGAGGGCCACAAGTTAAAGATGGAACGACGCACTTCTTCATGCGCGCTGTTTGCCAGCGCGCGCAACTCGATTAGTTCCTTTTTTACATCGTCCGCTTTCTGCGGAAGCATGGTTACGCACGCGTCGAGCGAATAGATGATGCCGAAGAGCGATTGCGCGACCGTATCATGGATATCGCGCGCGATGCGGTTGCGTTCGGTCTCGACGGCGAGGCGCCGGGCGCGGTCGATGCACAAGATGGTAGTACCAAGCGCAAGAGCGGCCTGATTCGCAACCATGGTGATGGCCTCTTCGCGTTGGCGCGTCAATTCCGTCCCCTTTTCCAGTTCCACCAGTAAAATCCCAACCGCATGTTCGCGAAGTGAAAGAGGGTAAACGTACCATTGACAGGTTTTCAGCCAAGAATTCAGCGCAATTTGGTTGATGAGTATTTCGCCGCTTGTTCCCGTTGTAAACGATTTTCGATCCAACAACGCCTTGAAGATCTCGCCGTTTTCTGATTTGAGCGGGAGGGGCTCAATGGATGGAAAGGATGAATTAACGGGATATAGCATCCAGCCACCCATTTCTTCGCGAGCAGGGTCAACCACGCTAACAACCGCTCTACGGAAGCCTAATCCGGTTGTCACCGCGCCAAGCACTCGTTGCTGCACAGAGATCAAATCGGGCGCGGCTTGAAGCAGAACGGTCAGGTCGTGAATGACCTTTAATTGGCGGTGAGCAATGGCAAGGTTTTCATGCTTTTCCGCAAGTTCATCGCGCGCGGCGGATAGTTCGTCGCAGGCACGATCTACCTCGCTGAGTAAAACTGCTGGATAGGCAAACAAAGCCGGGATCAACCAGATGCCTGCCAGTTGCGTGATGAGCGTAACGCTTTCAGGAGGTCCCGAGTCGGTTAGGCGGCGTGTAATGGCATCGGCGGCAAAATAGAGAGGCGTAAAGGATGCCGCCGCTCCGAGCGCCCCGCGCACCTGAAAAAAGAATGCGCCTGCCAACAACGGGCTGAGTGTGTATAAATAATAGGGACTACGCGAGCCGCCGCTGATTGCCAGAACGAGAGCGCAGAAAATCAGATCAATGCCTATGACGAACGGTTGCTCTGTGACAAGCCTGTTTAGCGAACGATTAAAGAGGGTGATGATCAGATTGACAAGGACAACCAATAGAAAAGTCCATAGTGGTGAAAAGACGGAATGCGACTCGCTCCCTCTTCTTTGAATTAGGATCAGCAGCGCGGGGATGAGCGAAACCCAGCGAAAGAACACGAGGAACGGGAAGATGCGGTACGAGTGGAAGAGCATCTTAATCTTTGCCATGATATGGAGATTATATTCTCAATCCCCCGCGCGGGGGAGGCGTGGCTCACTCGTTAACGGGATGGCGCGAAGCCGCCGGCGAGGTTATCATCGTGGCAATCAAGGAGACTGCAATGGATGTGATTAAAGAAGATCAAGTTCTCGACTGTTCAGGGATGCTTTGCCCTATTCCTGTGGTGAAAACATCCAAGGCGATCAAGGCGATGGAGGTAGGACAGGTATTGAAGATGATCGCCACCGACCCGGGCGCGCCGCCCGATATGGAGGCATGGAGCCGTCAGACGGGGAATGAATTACTGCGCTCGATGCAAGAGGACGGCAAGTTTGTTTTCTACATCAAACGAATGAAATAACCTTGAGGCTTGCGCGGGCGTTCTCTCACGCCCGCTACACATTTTACCTAGATGAAAGCCAAAGGAGGCTGACATGTCGAAATCCGATCCGAACGCCCCGAAGCGACTCGCCCTCATCGCTTCAAAAGGGACCTTAGACTGGGCTTACCCCCCGTTCATTCTCGCAAGTGCGGCAGGCGCGATGGGTTGGGAGGTAGGTATCTTCTTCACCTTCTATGGGCTGACGCTTCTCAAGCCGGACCTCACGGCTGCCGTCTCGCCATTGGGCAACCCCGCCATGCCGATGAAGATGCCGTTTGGTCCCGAAGGTTTCCAAAATGTCGCCTGGCCCATGCCGAACATTCTGATGGCAAATGTGCCTGGCTTCGAAGCGCTGGCAACCACATTAATGAAGCAGACCTTCAAAAACAAGGGCGTCGCTTCCATTCCCGAACTGCGCGATATGTGCATTGATCTCGACGTGCGCATGATCGGCTGTCAGATGACGATGGACGTCTTTGGCTTCAAGCGCGAGGACTTCATCAAGGAGTGCGAGATCGGCGGCGCGGCAACCTTCCTTGAATACGCGGCGGACGCGGACGTGCAGTTGTTCATTTGATGCGCAACGGACGTTCTCTAACGTCCGTTCTCTGATGGATCGGGCGCGTACACCTGCCTTGGCGGGCGGCGCCAGAGAGAGAATGCGCCCTACGCTTGATATGTTTTGGAGAAATCTCAACCATGAGCGTCTGGAAGACGAACGACCCCGATGTGAAAAAGATCCTCTACGTTCAGACTCACGGGGAGGCTGATCCTGAACGGACGGCGACTCCCTTCTTTCTTGCCACGGCGGGCGCGGCGATGGACAATGAAGTGTGCATTTACTTCACCATGAACGGTCCGCAGTGCGTGGCGAAGGACAACGGCGACAAGATCATCATCCCGCGCAAGGGAGGCGGCGGCAAAGAGTTGAAATTCTTCATCGAACAGGCGGCGGAAATCGGCGTGCGTTTTCTCGTCTGCCAGCCTTCGCTTGACCTGCACGGCTACACCATGGACGATATGATCGAAGGCGTGGAGATGATCGGCGGCGCGGCGTTCAACGACATGGCGTGCGATGCGGATGCGGTGATCGGGTTTTAGGCGTAACGCAAGATTCATCTTGCGCGCCACGCAAAATAAATTTTGCGGTATAGATATGTCGAGTTTTGTGCTTGTCCGCAGTTGCGTTTTGCCGCAGGGACTGTATTACAAGATCGAGGAGCATCTCTGGCTGAGACCCGAAGCGGATGGGAGCGTGACGCTCGGTTTTACGGACGTGGCGCAGACCACCGCTGGCAGGATGCTCGTGGTGAGTTTTCGTCCGATTGGCGCGCGGTATAAACAGGGCAAAACAGTCGCCATTGTGGAAAGCGCCAAGTGGCTCGGTCCATTGCGGGCGCCGATGGAGGGGACGCTGATCGCGGGGAACGAATCCCTGCTGGAGGATGCAGGATTGGTCAACCGCAGTCCGTACAACAAGGGCTGGATTGTCCGCTTCCAGCCCGACGATTTGGCCTCTGGTTTGAAGCAGTTCGCGGCGGGGACGGACGCGGCGCAACTGTACGAAGATTATATGTCCCGCAGAGATTTGGATGATTGCATCCACTGCGAAGGGTACGAGTTTCCTGATGATTGAGATTCGCTTCGGTGGGATTCGGCGGGGGGATGAATCCCCCGCCTCAGTGCATGGAAGTCGGATAAATCCGACTCAGCGCGCAGGATTTCCACTGCGAAGCGCTCTGTGGCGGCCCCGACGACTTGCGTTGAGAAAGTAACATGATTGAGATTCGAGTATTCACTCACCCCACGTGCGCGACCTGCCCGAACGCCATCCAGATGGTTCAGCGATTGGCGGCAGAAGATTCGCAAGTGGAGATGAAGTTGGTCAGTCTGGCAACCGCGAACGGACGCGCGATCGCCAAGTCGTTGAATGTGATGTCGGTGCCGACGGTGTTTGTCAATGAGACGCGGTTTGTGGGCGTCCCGAAATGGGATGATCTGCTGGAAGCGGTGAAGCAGGAAAAATCTTAGCGGCGCTGCGCCGCAAGATTTGTCTTGCGCCTTCGCAACATGAATGTTGCGGTACTTCGTGGAGTTTCTATGCCAACCACTCTTGAAAATTGGAATCCAGGCAAGGCGGTAGACCGTCACCCCGAGGCGACGTATGCAGAGAAGGAGAAACTCTTTCTCGAAGTCAAAAATGACGTGCGCTACTCGGACTTTCTCTACGGCTGTTACGAGTGCGGCATTTGCGTTTCGACCTGCCCCTCGGCGCGGTTCTATGACTTTAGCCCGCGTGTGATCGCGCAGGCAATCGCGCGCGAAGATGTCGAACGCGTGTACGACATTCTCACCGAGGATATTTGGAACTGCGCGCAGTGTTTCTCGTGCGTGCGCTGTCCGCGGCAGAACAACCCTGGGGGATTGGTCACGATTTTGCGCGAAGTTTCTCTCAAAAATGGATTACAAGAATCAAAGGATGCCCTGCAAGGCTACAGCCGCGTCATTTACAAAGTCATGCTCAAAGGGAATCAAGTCTCGCCTGATATGCTCCAGCCCGATTTCTTTCCCGATTGGGGTCCGTGGGTAACAAATTTTTCCCAGAACATGCACGTCTGGCGCAAAGCCATTCCCATGGATTCGATCCGCGGTCTGACCGATGTCGCCTGGCGCACGGATCGAAAGACTCTGCTCGAGCTGTATACGATCTGGTTCGAGTCGGGCAACATGGACATCATCAAAGAGTTGGATGAAAGTTTGTATGATCTGTTGGTTGAAGTGATGCAGGAAGAATTGGAAGAAGGATAGTTCGGTGGTCGAGTAGACGGCGGAAATCGTTTCGTCTTTGCAAATCAACTTTCCTCCGCCGTCGTACCGAGACCACAAGTAAGCAAAGTATATTTGTTATTGGTTTATTTCTGGTAACTGGTGGTCTCGATACGCCCCTCAAAAAGCATTCGGGGCTACTCGACCACCGAGATGGAATGAAATTGGAGAATCATGATGACCGAACTAACCACCGTCGAACAGATCCTCGAACGAAAATCGCATCCTGTAATTCGCGACGCAACGGTCGCGCCGACCGACGATATGCACGACCGCCTGCTGGAACTCGAAGCGAAGGGCGAGATCGTCCTGCAAAGGATGAAAGGCGACTATATCGAGTTCCCCACAAAGTATGGACGGATGAAAAAGATTCCCATCGAGCATACCTGGCATCACAAATCCTGCGGTCACTGCGGACACATCCCAGGCTATGCTTCATCAATCCTGTGGCTTCATCGTCAGTTCAATCTGGATTATCACGATCCCACCGACCAGACCTCCTGCACGGGCTGGAACTATTACGCCTCCGCCGCCTCCAACGCGGTGGGACAAGCCGCGGTGATGAGCCGCAACTTCGCCGCCGCCTATGAGACGGGATACTTTCCGTTGATCCACTGCGGCACGTCGTTTGGACATTACAAGGAGATCCGCGAGCAACTCGTCCATCACAAAGAACTGCGCGATGAAGTCCGCCGCATCCTCGATAAGATGGGCAAACCGCTGGTCATCCCCGAAGAGATCGTCCATTACAGCGAGTGGGTCTATGCCATGCGCGACCGCTTCAAGGAACGCCAGCTCGTGGACATGAGTCCGATCACAGCAACGGTTCATCCTGCCTGTCACTACTACAAGATCGTAGCCGAAGATGCGATCTATGATCCAGAAATTTACGGCGGACAGCGCACTGCTGTTGTCACTGCCATGCTTGAGTCTCTCGGCATCCACGTCGCGGACTATTCGACGTGGTTCGATTGTTGCGGCTTTGGTTTTCGTCACGTTCTCGTTCAACGTGATTTCACGCGTTCCTTCGCTGTGCTTCGCAAGATCGAAACAATGAAGAATGAAGTCAACCCCGACCTGACCGTGACTCACGATACAGGTTGTGTGACCACGCTCGATAAGAGTCAATTCGCCGCGAAAGCGCATGACCGCAAAGTTGGCATCCCTGTGTTATCCGACGCGCAGGTTGCGGCGCTGGCGATGGGCGCGCATCCCTTCCGCGTGGTGCAGTTCCACTGGCACTCGACGGATTGGCGGCCGTTAATGGAGAAACTCGGAATCAACTGGCAGAAATATTGGGATGAATTTCAGGCTGACCTCGACGCGATCCGCGCGGGGACGAAATCTGGGATCACGTGGCAGGATGCGGATCAACCCATTCATTTGACGGCGTAACAATGATTTGGGTAGTGGATGCTCTCTAGCGTCCACGTTGGCGTAAGAGAACGCCAACTACGCAAGATAAATAGGAGGAACACACATGTCAAACAAAGTCTTGGTCATCGGCGGGGGACCAGCGGGACTGGAAGCGGCGCGGTCTGTGGCTGAACTCGGCGGGGAAGCGATACTCATCGAAAAGCGCGAACGTCTCGGCGGCACGCCCGACCGTGAGTCTTACGCCAAGTTGACTCATCATTGGCGCGACGCGTCGGAAGCGATGGCGGAACTTGCCGCGTCGGTCACGAGTCACGCCAATGTGCAGGTGAAGTATCAAGCCGAAGTGAAGGGAATGTCGGGGAGCGCTGGCAACTTCACCGTCGAGATCGAAGCGGGCGGGGTTGCCGAGTCGCTCAATGTTGGATCGGTCATCATCGCCACGGGCTTCCAGCATTTCGATCCAGGCCGCGCGACGCAATACTACAATTATTATTCGTTCCCCGATGTCATCACGCTGACCGATCTCGAAAAAATGTTGAAGGAACACAAGGTCGTGCGTCCGTCGAACGGCGAAGCGCCGAAGAAGATCGCGTTCATTCAATGCGTCGGTTCGCGCGACAGGCAAATTGGAAACGAATATTGTTCGAAAGTTTGCTGCGGCATTGCAAGCAAACAAGCCATCGAGTTGCGCGAGCAATTGCCCGACAGCAAAGTGATGATCTTTTACATTGACATGCGCATGTATGGGTATTGGGAAAATGAAATTTACTGGCCTGCGCAGGAAAAATATAAAGTCAATTATGTGAAGGGCGTCATCAGCGAAGTGTTGAAGAAGGGCGATCAACTTTTGATTCGCGGCGAAGACACAACGATGAGCCGCCCGATGGAAGTGACGATGGATATGGTCGTGTTGTCGGTCGGCATGGAGCCGAGCGCAGGCACGCGCGCCATTTCGCAGTTGATGGGTGTTCAGCAAAATAAATACGGCTTCATCGAAGCGGGCGGCGCGGGCGGACTCGATACGGTCGCCACATCCGTCCCTGGAATTTTTGTCGCGGGCGCGGCGGCGGGCCCCGCCGATCTGAACGACTCGATTTCATCCGCTGGTCTTGCGGCGGCGCGCGCGATGGCGTTGGTGAGGGCGTAGCGCAAAATTAATTTTGCGGTACTAAAATCATGCTCCCTCAACGACAGAGTCACATCATCAAGCAAAAGACGGGACCTGATGATCCCGAACTGCAAACAAATTTGCAGGATGCGCTCGCGCAAGTATCGCCTGAAGATGTGATCGCGATTGCGGATGAATTGGCGGAACGTCACGCCCGCCTCTTTTCCGACCTTCGGCTTGACTCTGCTTCGTTGACATCTTCCTTCGCTGACGTCGCTTCCGCTGTCGCGCACACAAAAGCGAACGCGCGAACAATTACTAATTACTTTATGCAAGGCGATTACTCGCTCGTCCAGCAATTACTAAACGGCGAATCGCCAACTCCCGTTCGAGTTGCATCCTTCGTTGAAAAGTTGAGCGCGCTCGATACTCGTCTCGCGCTCGAACTCGCTACTGGACTTTTACACAATACAAATCCAAATGAACACTGGCTGTGGACTCGCTGGCTGTGGGATCCGACCGTCGGCACAGGGATTCTGCCGCTGCTGGCGGGAAGCACGCACAACTTACTCGCGGAGAATCTCGCGGACGGCTACGCCCGTGTGGGAGCGGTCAGCGCGATGAGTATCAAATTCGGCGAAGGGACAGGCTTGTGGTCTGAAGAATTGACCAGCGATGAGAGATGCGCTCCCTTTGCGAACAGCGCTTTTCTGGCGTGTGCCTATGGCGTTTACATGTATGGCTCGACCAGTTGGCGTTTGAGCCGCGACTTCAACGGGCTGCTGCCGTCCCTGCCGAATATGGCGCGGAGGTTGTTGGGATTGAGGAAGGCAAGAGATTAGAGGATTAGAGAACTAGAGAACTAGAGAATTAGAGACTAGAGATTGGAGATTGGTGAGTCGCTGTGGAGATTGTGGTTGCGAATAACGTTGATTCGACGGGAAAATCCCTGCCTCGTCTCAAGCGGACGTTAAATATGTCTGAGTTGCACGGTAAATCACGGACACTGTGGCGCAAACAACTAATCTCCAGTCTCCAATCTCCAATTACCACGAACCAGGAGTCTTCATGGCACCTAAGTATGAAAAAGCAAAAGCGATAGAAAGAGAAAACGTCATCGTAGACGGTATTGACGTTTCGGGACATTGGAACCGCATGTTTGAACAGCGGGTCATCACCGAGTACACACCCGAGCTGATCGAGAAGATCGCGGACATCCCGAACGCGGAGTCGTTTGCGAATTGTTATCAATGCGCCAAGTGCGTTGCCGTCTGCCCTGTAGATGTGGTCGGGAATTACGGTCCGCGCAAGTTGTATCGCTACGCCCAAACAGGCATGGACTTGACCGAAGCGCCCGAACTCTGGCTTTGCACGACGTGCGCGAATTGTCTGCGCGTGTGTCCCAAAGAAGTGAACATGGTCAAGATCATGCCCGCCGCGCGCGAACAGGCGATCCTTGACGGAAAATTTGTCCCGCCCGAATTACAGCAGGCATTCGAGAACACCGCCAAGAGCGGCAATCCGCTTGGACAACCTCAACGCAAGCGCGATGCGTGGATTCAAAATGCGGGCGTGCCTGTGCCGATCATCAAAGATGCGGCGCGTCCTGTGGATGTGCTTTGGTATGTCGGCTCGTATCCTTCGTATCATCCGCGCGGCATTGACGCGGCATCGGCGGCAGCGAGAATCTTCAACGCGTTGGGAATTGATTTTGCAATTTTAGGCAAAGAAGAAAAAGACGACGCCGACTCCCAGCGTTTGGCTGGCGAGAAGGGTCTGTTCGAGATGATGACCGAGTACAACATCGAGACCTTCAATAAGTACGAGTGGAAGGAATTGGTCGTCACGGGACCTCACGAACTCAATGCGTTCAAGAACGTGTATCCGAAATATGGTTTCGAGCGCCCCGTGCTTCATTACACAACTTTCCTCGTTCGTTATCTCGATCAACTCAAGCCGATGTTGAAGCACCCCGTCAATAAGAAGATTACCTATCACGATCCCTGCTATCTCGGACGTCACAACGGCGAATACGAAGCGCCGCGTCAACTGCTGGAAGCCATCCCTGGCGTGGAACTGGTCGAGATGGGACGCAACCGCGAAAACGGTTACTGTTGCGGCGGGGGCGGCGGCGGCATGTGGATGGACTCGTTCACCGCCAAGCACACCACCATGCGTCTCTCGGAAAAACGCGCGATGGAAGCCGCGTCCACGGGCGCGAACGTGCTGGCAGTCGCTTGTCCCTTCGAAGTCTCGCGCTTCACGGATGCGGTCAAGTCCACGGGCAATGAGCATGTGGATGTGCTGGATATTTTGGAGTTGTTGGATAGGGCGATGAGGGGTGAGTGATCAATTCGTCGAAGGTCAAAAGTCGAAAGTCATTCGACCTTTGACCTTCGACTTTCGACGTGAATTTGTAACTCAATCATAGGAGAGTGATTTTCATGAACATAGTTGTAGCCATCAAACACATCCCCAGCATTGCCGATGACCTGCCCGTCAAAGGCAATAACGTGGATTTCGACTCGGTGGATTTTGTCCTCAATGAATGGGACGAACATTCCATCGAGCAGGCGGTGTTGATCAAGGAAGCCGTCGGCGGGACGGTGACCGTGATCGGCGTGGACTTGATCGGGGAGTTGGACAATGCGCTTCATCTCGCGCTGGCAAAGGGCGCCGATAAAGTGGCAAAGATCACCGCTGACGATCCCGCCGCAGATTCGCATACGCAAGCCAAATGGCTGGCGGAAGCGGTCAAAGGCATGGGCGCGGATATGGTCTTCGCGGGCGTGCAGGCGTCGAACGATATTGACGGGCAGATCGGCGCGATGATCGCGGCGTATCTCGACATGCCCTACATCGGCGGGACGAGCGCGATCGAAGTCTCTGGAAGCGCGGCGACGGTCTCGAAGGAATTCCCTGGCGGTGTGGGGATGAAGTACTCGATCACGCTTCCATTCGTGGCGGGGGTGCAGTCCGCGCCGAAGCCGCCGCGTTATGCGCCCGTGAGCAAGGTCCGCCAAATGGCGCAGACTGCCACGGTGGAGAAGATCGCGCCGACGGGTGAGGCTTCATCGGGACTCGCGTTTAAGAAGATGGCTCCGCCTGTGGCGACGGGTCATGCCGAGATGATCGAAGGTTCGTCGAAGGAAGTGGCGGCGAAGATCGTGGAGTTGTTGAAGAGTAAGGGATTGGCGTAGAAGAGCAGAGATTAGAGAGTAGAGAATAGTGAGTAGTGAAGACGACTAATCTCTAATTATCTAATTATCTATTCTCTCTCCGAAGGAGATAACATGAGCAATGACATTCTTGTAATCACCGAACATATGGACGGAAAATTTTCGGATGTGTCGTTTGAGTTGGTGGGAAAAGCCAAAGAGTTGGCGAAGGCTTGGGGCGGGCAGGCAGTTGCCGTCGTGGTGGGAAGCGGAATCGCATCCAACGTGTTCGCGTCCGATTCGACGATCCACATTGACGACGCGGCGTTGAGTCATTTCAATCCCGAAGCGTATGGGAAAGTTGTTGAAGCGCTGGTCAAAGAAAGATCGCCGAAGCTGGTGATGTTCGGCTGGACGGTGACGGGCATGGACATGGCGGCGTGGTTGTCGGCGCGGCTGGGTGTGGCGTGTGCGGCGTATGTCAAAAATATCGGCGCGGATCTGACGATGAGTTGCGCGGCGTACGGCGGAAAGTTGACGGCGGAGGTCGCGCCCGAAGGCGGCATGGCGATCGCGGCGTGCCTGGCGGGTTCGTTCCCTGTGGAAGCGGGGCAGGGTTCGACGGCGGCGTCGGCGATAGCTTCGCCCGTTGATCTGAGTTCGTTGAAAGTGAAATTTGTGGAGGCGACCAAACCCGCTGGCGGCGATGTGGACATTACGTCGCAAACGAAACTGGTTTCGATCGGGCGCGGCATCGGCGGAAAAGAAAATGTGGAGTTGGCAGAGGAACTCGCGCAGAAGTTAGGCGCGGCGGTGTCGGCTTCGCGTCCCGTTGTGGATGCGGGCTGGTTGCCGCGCACGCGGCAGGTCGGCAAATCGGGACTCAAGGTCAAGCCGAAGTTGTATCTCATGCTCGGTATCTCTGGCGCGCCTGAACATCTCGAAGGCATGCAGAGCGCGGAGTTGATCATCGCGGTCAACACCGATAAGAAGGCGCCGATCTTCAACGTGGCGCATTACGGCGCGACAGCGGATCTGTTTGAAGTGGCTGAGGCGATGGTGGAACTACTTTAGATGAGTAGAGAATAGAGATTAGAGAGTAGTTGAGTTTCACTACTTATCTAATCTCTAATCATCTAATCTCTTTTCTGGGAGGGTACGTTGCTGACACTGATTGAAAAAATCATCTTCATTGCGCTGGCGTTGATTTCGGCAGGGTTTACGTTTCATGGATTCAAAGTCATCATCGACTCGATCCGCAAGGGACGCCCCGCGCCTGAGTTGAAGAATGTTCCGCTGAGCCTGGTCAAAGCGGCGATTACCGTTTTGTTCCAGCGCACGATCTTCAAGGCGCGCAAAGGTCTCAGCGCGATCCACATGGGATTGTTCTTCGGTCTCATCACGTATGCGTTCGTGAATCTGTTCGACGCGCTCGAAGGACTCGTCCCTGGCTTCGATCTGGTCTACGGCGGCAAACACATCCCCAACGCGCCAACTGGACTCGTCAACGCGTTCAATCTCATCGCCGACGTGATGAGCGTGTTCCTGCTTATCGCCATCACCGTATTTTTCGCGCGCCGCTTCATCGTCAAAGACAAGGCGCTTAACTATCGCGAAAATGTTTTGTTGAATCCGAAAGTCAAAGCGGGCGGGCAGGCGCGTGATTCTCTCATCGTGGATGTGTTCGTCGTCATGCACGTCATCGCGCACGTGTTGAGTCAAGCCTATCGCCTCACCGACGGCGCCGATCCGTTCATGCCGTTCGCAAGTTTTCTCAATTCCATTTTCGGCGCGTCCGAAACAGGCGTTCACGTCGCGTGGTGGGTCAGCATTGGCTGGGTGATGTTCATCATCCCGTATCTTTCGCGCAGTAAGCACACGCATTTTTTCATGTCGCCCATCAATCTCGGACTCGCAAAACAAAATCCGCGCGGTCAACTCGACCCTGCGATTCCGCTCACGATGATCGAAGGACAAAAGTTCGATCCTGGCGCGAAACACATTCACGATCTTTCGTGGAAGCGCGTTTTGGATTCGTATGCCTGCGTGCAATGCAATCGTTGTCAGGATGTCTGCCCTGCGAATTTTTACGGGAGACCGCTTTCGCCTTCGGCATTGGAGGTGAACAAGCGTTATCTTCTCAAGGAGGCGACCTTCGGTTCACATCCCGACCGACTCCTGCTTCCGCTTACGGAAAGTGTTATCTCCCCTGAGGCTGTTTGGTCTTGCACAACCTGTTACGCCTGCGTCCGCGTGTGTCCCGTCGGCAATGAGCCGATGGCAGACATTGTGGACATCCGCCGCCGCATGTTGATTGACGGTTATGAAATTGACAGCGGCGTGCAGAACGCGCTTCAATCTCTCGCGACGAACGGCAACTGGATGAGCAAAGGCAAACGTCTGCGCGGACGCTGGGCGAAGGAGATGCAGTTCCCCGTCAAGAACGCGACCGAGGAACCCGTTGAGCATTTGTGGTTTGTCGGCGATACGGCTTCGTTCGATGAGCGCGTCATCCCGAACACAAAACTGGTGGCACAACTCTTCCATCAAGGCGGCTTGGACTTCGGCATTCTCTATCAAAGCGAATCCAACGCGGGCAACGATGTCCGCCGCGTGGGGGAGGAAGGTTTGTTCGAGCAGTTGGTCGAGCAGAACATGGAAGCGTTCGGCAAAGCGCAGTTCAAACAGATCGTGACGACCGATCCGCATTCGTTCAACACGCTCAAGAACGAGTATCCGCAATTCGGCGGGACGTTTGAAGTGAAGCATTACACTGTGACCCTGCTCAAGTTAATTGAAGAGGGCAAACTCACGGTCAAGAATAAGTTGGCGAACTACAAAGTCACCTTCCATGACCCGTGCTATCTCGGACGCTACAACGGCGGATTCACCGCTCCGCGCAAACTGCTCGAACTTCTCGGCGTGGAATTCGTCGAAATGCCGCGCAACTGCGAGAACTCGTTCTGTTGCGGCGCAGGCGGCGGTCAGATATGGATGGGCAAGGTCGCGCCTGGCGAACGTCCCGCAGAGAATCGAATCAAGGAGGCGTTGTCCACGTTTGGCGAAGGCGCAGGCGACAAAACTCAACTCTTCATCGTCACCTGTCCGAAGGACATGATCATGTACTCCGACGCGGTCAAGACTACAGGCAACGAAGGCAGGATCGAAGTCCGCGATATTATCCAGCTGGTGGCGGAAGGCGTCGGCGTGGAAGAGGCTGTGGCGGCTGAATCCATTTCGGTTTAAGAGAGAAGAGTGGTCTCGATACGCCGCAAAAATCAAGAGCGCGGCTACTCGACCACCGATAAGATCAAAATGTTCAAGTGTCCCTATTGCGAGTTTAGCGGTAAGCGTTCCGAAGTCCATAATCACCTTGCGGAGACTCACGGCGATACGCTGGGTGTGCGCGTGGACGAATTCACGGGTCATACGTTTTATGTGATCACTTGTCCCGTGTGCGGCGCGAGTTATGAACAGGTCACGAAGAAAGCGCGCCGCGATCCAAATTTTGTGTCAGAATATGAGCATGAGATTCGGATGGTCGTTTTTGATCTGCTTTTGTATCATTTGCAAGGTGAGCATCAAATTGATGCGTAAGCGGCGCTCTCTTGCGCCGCCGCCGACGTTAGAGAACGTCGGCTACGCAATAACATCGGAGGCACAACATGGCAACTGTTCGTGGATGTAACATCCCTGAAGACCGCTTCTATTGGGTGGAGAAACATTGTTGGGCAATGCTCGAAGCGGACGGCACGGTGAGGATCGGCATCACCGACGTGGCGCAGAATCTGGCGAAGGGAATCGTCAACGTCACGCCGAAAGAGACGGGGCGCACCGTGCAGAAAGGCAAAAGCGCGGGGACTTTGGAAAGCGGCAAATGGGTGGGTCCTGTCACGTCGCCTGTGACGGGCGAGATCGTCGAGGTGAACGAAGCGGTCAAGGCGAAGCCGTCGCTGATCAACTCCGACCCGTACGGCGAAGGCTGGTTCGTCAAACTCAAGCCGACGGATTGGGCGGGCGAATCAGGCTCACTTGTCACGGGCGAGGCGGCGGCGGAAGCGTATCGGAAATTTATGGAAGAGCAGAATTTGAATTTCGAGTAAATGAGTTGGAAGGTTGAAGGTTGCAAGTTGAATGTTTGACCTGCAACCTTCAACCTTTGACCTTCAACCTCATGATCTTCTACGCCTGCGACATTCCCGAAGACCTGACCTACGACATCGAACGCGATGTGTGGATTCGATTCGATGGCGACTTTGCGACTCTCGGCATGACCGACGTGGCGCAGACGCGTTGCGGAAAATTTGCGGCAGTTAGTTTTCGGAGCGTCGGAAAAAAGGTGGAGCAGGGCAAGGCATTGGCGACAATTGAATCCGCCAAGTGGGTGGGACCGTTCCCCGCGCCGTTCTCGTGTGAGATCATCGAGACGAACGAAAGCGGTTTTGCGAGAGATATTTTGTTAGCCAACAAAGAGCCGTACACAACGGGCTGGCTCGTCAAGGTGAGACCAATGAATCTCGAAGCGGAATCCAGCCATCTCGTCACGGGTGAAGCGGCGGCAGAGAAATATAAAGAGAGAATCAAGGAATTGAAAGTCAACTGCCTCAGGTGCATTGATTGAACTGTGTACGTGTGTACTTGTTTACCTGTGTACCTTTTACCAACCCTGCCATCAAAAGGAGAATCCCAATGTCCAAGAAAATCCGTTTGCTCTACATGGAAGGCGTATCCCCACTGCGTTCGCAGACCGTTTATCACGCGGTCGGATATGCGATGAAAGAAGACACGCCGAACACCATCATCATGGTCTCGCCGAACGGACCGTATGTCTCGATTGGCTATCATCAGGATATACAAAAAGAAGTTGATCTCGATTACTGCGAAAAACACAACCTGCCCGTTTATCGTCGTGAAGTGGGCGGCGGCGCGGTGTTTTTGGATAACGGTCAACTCTTTACGCAATGGATCTTCCACAAGGAAGACCTGCCCGCCACGCTCGAAGAACGCTTCAAACTTTACATTGACCCGCTCGTGCAAACCTATCAGGCGCTGGGCGTCAATGCGAATCATCGCCCGATCAACGATGTGCATGTCAACGGCAAGAAGATCGGCGGCACGGGCGCGGCGCAGATGGGCATTGCGGAAGTTCTTGTCGGCAGTTTGATGTACACCTTCGACAAGAAGACCATGTCGCAGGTGTTGAAAGTCCCGTCCGAGAAAATGCGCGACAAGATTTTTGAATCGCTCGAAGCCTACATGACCACCATGACCGAACAACTCGGCTCGACTCCCGACCGTGCTATGGTCAAGGATTTGTATATGAAGAAAGTCTCCGAAGCGCTGGGCATGGAAGTGTACGAAGGCGAATGGACGGAGGAGGAGGAAGCGATGGCAAAAGAGATCGACGCGCGCTTCGTCTCCGATGAATGGCTGTATCAAAAAGGTCAACTCAAACAGCAGGGCGTGAAGATCCATCAGGATGTGCACATCGTCGAAGCGGCGTTCAAGTCGCAGGGCGGTCTGATCCGCATCATCGCCCGCCTGCGCGAGGGACGCATTGACGACGTCGCCATCTCTGGCGATTTCACGCTGCTGCCCGTCTTCGCATTGGGCGCGCTCGAACAATCGTTGCGCGGTGTCGCCGCCACGCCAGAGAATCTCAAATCCAAGATCGAAGAAGCGTATTACCGCCTCAACATCCAATCCCCTGGCGTCACGCCGACAGATTTCACAACGGCGATCATGAATGCGGTCACACCTCCGCAAGCCACTTAAAAAATTAACCGCGAAGAGCGCTAAGAACGCGAAGATATAAAAATTTTTTCTTAGCGACCTTTGCGTGCTTCGCGGTTCAAAGGTTTTCATGACTCAAAACTACGGCTTCCTCATCGACCAAAGCAAGTGCATCGGCTGTCATGCGTGTTCCACCGCGTGCAAGTCCGAGAATCAAGTTCCACTCGGCGTGAATCGCACGTGGGTCAAGTATGTGGAGACAGGCGCGTACCCTGACGTGCGCCGCCGCTTTCAGGTGACGCGTTGTAATCATTGCGCCAACCCGCCGTGCGTGCGCATCTGTCCAGTCACGGCGATGTATCAACGCGATGACGGCATCGTCGAATTCGATCCGAGCATTTGCATTGGATGTAAATCCTGTATGCAAGCCTGCCCGTATGATTCGATCTATCTCGATCCCGAAACGAACACTGCCGCGAAATGTCATTTCTGCGCGCATCGTTTGGATGTGGGACTCGAACCCGCCTGCGTCGTCGTCTGCCCCGAACACGCCATCCTCGCTGGAGATTTGAACGACCCCGCTTCAGAAATAAGCCGACGCCTGTCCACTGCGCAAGCGACCGTTCGCAAGCCCGAGCAGGGAACCGCGCCGAAATTGTTTTACATCAACGGCAACGATTGGTCGCTGCATCCCTCCGCCGCGCAAACGCACAATTCATTCATGTGGGCGGATAAGGTCACGGAGCAAAATGTTTCCGCGTTCGCGTTGCCCGTATTACAGCCATCGTCATCGTCATCGTCAGCGTTAGAGAACGCTGACTACGCGGGTGGTGGGCGTAAGCGACGTTCTCTAACGTCGCATTCAGGCACACCCATCCGCACGCCGCAGCCACAGGGACAACCGCTCAACGGTCCGATCCAGATCGGCGGACGCGTCGCGGAGCACATGGTACAAACCGCGTACAACGCACAGCATAAAATCCAATGGCATTGGGAACTGCCCGCGTATCTCGTCACAAAAAACATCGCGGGCGGATTGTTCATGTTGTTGAGTCTTGGCGCGATGTTGAATCTCTTCCGCTTCGACTCAGCAACCTTCCTTGCCGCAGGATTTACCGCGATGCTCTTCATGTTCATCACTGTGATTTTGCTGATCAAAGATTTGTCACAACCCAAACGTTTCTTGAATATCTTGTTGCGCCCGCAATGGAAGTCGTGGGTAGCGAGAGGCGCGTTCATTTTGGTCGGCTTCACCGCCATTGGGGGGCTGTGGTGGCTGATCGAAGGTGCGGCATCCATGAATTGGATTTCAAAAGATTTGGTCTTTGCACTTCGTCCCGTCGCCGCGTGGATAACGCTTCCGCTGGCATTGTTTTCTGTAATTTACACCGCCTTCCTGCTCGGTCAAGCCGAGGGACGCGACATATGGCAGAACAACCTATTGCCGTTTCAACTTTTCTCCCAATCCATGATGACCGCAAGCGGAGTATTCCTTGCGCTGAATCTCTTCGTCAACTTCCCCGCTGATCTAACTGCTTTGCTGACCGTTCTCTTCCCAATAAGCATCGCCATCAATCTCCTCTTGACCTTCGCTGGCAAACTCAATTCCTTTCCGACCGATACCGCCATGCTCGCCTCGCGCGAAATGACGCACGGAAAATTCCGCAATCATTACTGGTGGGGCGGGATCGCGCTGGGACATGTCATGCCGCTTGTGCTGATGATCTTCTTCGCATCCGCGTTGCCTGTTGCCGTTCTCGCCGCGCTGATCGGCTTGTTCTTCTACGAATACGCCTTCGTGATGGCGCCGCAGTATATTCCGAATTCGTAGGTTAATAGTCGTGATCACTCTTACTTTTGCTGGAGACGAAGCAGGCGACGTAAGTCTGAGTTTCAATAAAGGCGCATCGCGGTATTTCGTGCCTGCTTTTATCTCCACCCAATTCCCCGACGATTTAAGGCAAACTTTGTCTAACCTGCGCCAAACGCTGGATTTACGTGAAACACACGAATTCAAATTTCATAAAATGGCATCGGCTGAAGTCCGCAATCAGGTGTTTTCAGCGCTTGCACACGCCAAGTTTGACGCATGGGCTTTGATCGTGGATAAGACTCGCCTGCCGAAAATTTTCGAGACGACGGAAAGCATTGAAATTTATACACATTTCATCACGGAATTGCTTGACATCATCCCTGCCGAATTGCAAAAGGGCGCCACCCTAATTCTCGATGAGTTCGGCTCGACCCCCGACCTGCGCACCGAGTTGCGCCGCGCCATGCTCAAACGTCACATGCCGCGACTCTTCAAACGGGTAATTGTCCGCAGTTCGCATCGCGAATCTCTGATTCAAGTCGCTGACCTTGTGGCAGGCGCGGTCATGCGCAGGGATTCGCAAAACGACTCGGAGGCATTTGACATGATTTCAAGGAAGATCAAACGACTGGAGTTATACCGCCCTTATTAAAATAACCCGCCTCGCTAGCCCGTATCCTTCAACAGAAGGGGGCAGGCAGCCACATGGCTGCTTTTCGCGAGACAGGATGAGCGATCAAAACGCTTTTGACCGTTGGACTTCGTCCGCTGGCAAATTCATTATATACCCGTATGACTGCTGTTTGCAAGATGGAAATTGCCCTAAAAACCAAATTTGAAATTACATAACTTGTATCTCGTAACCTGGACTTACCCATGACCCTCACCCCTCCTCAAACCTCCGCAGGCACCGCCCTCCCTCACTTCGCGGACTCTGACCGCAAGCCCGTCAAACTGACCGAGGTCGTCCACCCCGATGGGCGCATCAGCCAGTATCCGCCTCCCGAAGTATGGGATGATTGGACAGAGTGGGATGGAAAAGAGTGGCCCAAGCGCGTAGCGAGAAATTACACTCTCGTGCCCACCGTCTGCTTCAACTGTGAATCCGCCTGTGGACTTCTCGCTTACGTGGACAAGGACACCTACGAGATTCGCAAGTTCGAAGGCAACCCCGTCCATCCTGGCTCGCGCGGACGTAACTGCGCCAAGGGACCCGCCACCCACAATCAAGTCTATGACCCCGAACGGATTTTGTATCCGCTGAAACGAGTCGGCAAGCGCGGCGAAGGGAAATGGGAACGCATCAGTTGGGAACAGGCTCTCACAGAGATCGCGGAGAAAATGCGCGAGAGCAAACTCCGCCGCCCGAATGGAATTGTCTATCACGTCGGTCGTCCAGGTGAAGACGGATACACCAACCGCGTCGTGCAGACCTGGGGCATGGATGGTCACAACAGTCACACCAACATCTGCTCGTCGTCGTCACGCGCGGGCTACAACTTTTGGATCGGACAGGACAGACCGAGTCCCGACTTTGCAAATGCCAGAGTCATTCTGCTCATTTCGAGTCATCTCGAAACGGGACATTACTTCAACCCGCACGCGCAGCGCATCATCGAAGCGAAAACCGACGGCGCGAAACTCATCACCTTCGATCCGCGTCTCTCGAACACCGCTTCCATGAGCGATGTCTGGCTCCCGACATATCCTGGCAGTGAAAATACAATTCTCCTCGCCATTGCGAATCACTTAATCCAAAATGATCTCTACAACAAAGACTTCATGCGGAAATGGGTTAACTGGAAGGAAACACTGAAAGCAGTCGCCGAGGGAAAGTTGTCAGTAAACAGCGACCAGCTATCGGCGGAGATTCGAAGCGCACTCGCTTCCACCGACCTGACACCTGAAACCTGGAACCTGAAACTTTTCCCGCTCTTCGACCGCCTCCTTAAATCCCTCTACTCCGAATACACCTTCGAACGCGCCGCGCAAGAATCCGAAGTCCCCATCGAACGCATTCAGGAGACCGCGCGACTCGTCGCCAACTGCGAAGGGAAACTTGCCACGCACGTTTGGCGTTCCGCCAGCGTTGGCAATCTCGGCGGATGGCAGGTTGCGCGTTGTCTCTTTTTCCTCAATGTCTTAACTGGAAGCGTTGGCAACAAGGGCGGCACATCCATGACCAACTGGAATAAATTTGTGCCGAAGCCGTTCAAGGGCGCGCCCGCTCCTGAAACGTGGAACGAACTGCATTATCCAATCGAATATCCGCTCGCGCATTACGAGATGTCCATTCTTTTGCCGCACATGCTCGAAGAAGGTCGCGGCGACATTGACGTGTATTTCACGCGCGTCTACAACCCGCTGTGGGTCAACCCCGACGGCTTCATGTGGCTCAAGGCGCTCAAGCGCGAAGACTCAAAAATAAAATGTTATGTCGCGCTCACGCCCACGTGGAATGAAACCGCATGGTTTGCGGATTATGTTTTGCCCACAGGTCACGGACCCGAACGCCACGACCTGATGAGTCAGGAAACACACAACAGTCAATGGATCGCATTCCGCCAGCCTGTGCGGCGCGTGGCGATGGAACGCGCGAGCATCAACGTTGATTTCACCTATCAAGCCAACCCTGGTGAAGTGTGGGAAGAGAACGAGTGGTGGATTCAACTTTCCGCGCGCATGGACCCCGACGGGTCGCTCGGCATTCGTCAGTGGTTCGAGTCGCCGTATCGCAAGGGCGAGATCATCACTGTGGACGAATACTATCAATGGATATTTGAAAACTCCGTGCCTGGACTCCCCGAAGCCGCCGCGCGCGAGGGCTTGACTCCGCTCGCGTATATGCGGAAGTATGGAGTCTTTGAAGTGAAGAAAGAGAATTATTCTCCCTTCGACAAAACGCTTCAGACTCAGCCTCAGGCTGGATTCGCCTCCGATGAGCATGATCGCGCCTTAGACTCTTCTGGCGCAATCGTCGGCGTGATGGTGGACGGACAACCGAAGGCTGGCTTCGACACTCCATCGAAAAAACTCGAATTCTTCAGCGACACGCTCGCCAATTGGGGCTGGAGCGAAAAAGAAAACGTGATTCCCTGGGCAGTGAAGAGTCATGTTCATCCCGATACCATTGACCGCGAAAAAGGCGAGATGATCCTTCTGCCCAACTTCCGTTTGCCGACACTGATCCACACGCGCAGCGCAAACGCGAAGTGGCTGTATGAAATCTCGCACAAGAATCCCATCTGGATGAATCCCGAAGACGCGCGCCGCCTCGGGCTTGAAACAGGCGACCTCGCCAAAGTGGAGACGGAGATCGGTCACTTCGTGGATTCTGTTTGGGTCACCGAAGGAATCAAGCCTGGCATCATTGCCATTAGTCACCACTTGGGACGCTGGCGTTTGAACGAAGACTCAGGCGTGAACAAAGGCTCATCGAATCTCGTTGAACTGCACGACGATGGCAAAGGCGGATTCCTCATGCGCGTCATCCACGGCGCAACGGCGTGGACTTCGTCCGACCCCGACACGAGTCGCATCTGGTGGAGCAACGTCGGCGTGAATCAGAACCTCGCTCACGCCGTTCACCCTGACCCAATCAGCGGAGTCCATTGCTGGCTGCAAAAAGTATTCAACGTCCGCAAAGCCGAAGCGGGTGAAAAAGCGGGCGATCTCTTCGTGGACACGAATAAGTCCATGGAAAAATATCGCGAATGGCTGGCAATGACCCGCCCCGCGAATCAAGTCAGCCCCGATGGAAATCGCAGACCGTATTGGTTAACGCGTCCGCTCAAACCGACGAAAGAGGCGTATAAGTTGAAGAAGTAACGCGAAATTTATTTCGCAAGTCTGTTGCTGTGGCTTGCGCGAGATTTTGCCATAGAGCCAATCCCGAGGGGATGATCGGACTCTAGAATCATGGCGTGCCATTCCGAATCCCAAAGGGATGACATGATTCACGCGAATGTAAGGTTCGCTCTGGCGAAACAGAATCAACTCAAGGTGAGTCTGAAGCCTCATCCAGAAAGAATATCCTATGCCAATCAAATCTACGAAAGCAAAAAAGAATCCAAAAGTGGAAGGGTCCGAAGAGCCCGTCTGGACGTATCGCGGCTATCAACTCAAATCCAGCGAATTTGTGACGGCGATGGTGCATTTCTTTCGCGCCGAAATTCAACGCGCCAATGTCTGGCGTCAACGGCTGGATACGACCACAAACTGGGCGGTGGTTGCCACAGGCGCCACGTTGTCCATCGCGTTCAGCCAGGCATCCGTGCATCACGCCATCATCCTCCTGAACACATTGTTGGTGTTGTGGTTCCTGTTCATCGAGGCGCGGCGCTATCGTTATTATGAACTATGGAGTTACCGCGTGCGCTTGATGGAAACGGATTTTTACGCGGCGATGCTCGTGCCGCCGTTCCATCCCTCCCCCGAATGGGCAGAGAGCCTGGCGGAGAATCTGCTTTCTCCCAAGTTCCCCATTTCGATCTGGGAGGCGTTTGGCCGCCGTCTGCGTCGGAATTATTTTTGGATCTTGCTCATCCTGTACGCGTCATGGGCGGCGAAGATCTGGTTGTTTCCAGAGCCTGCGAATTCGTTCGCCGAATTCGTCAATCGCAGCGCCATCGGACCTGTGCCGGGACAGATCATGATCTTGTTTGGCGTTGTTTTTTATTTAACGCTCACGGTCATTGCCCTGGCAACCATCACAATGACGCGCGCCACAGGCGAGATCCTCCCGCGTTTTGGGGATGATGCTACAGTCCATGGCTTATCTGCCGCCGAGGAAAAGCCCAAGGGTCTACGCGCGTTTCTCGCGCCGCGTAACCGCCGCAGGCAATTGCTCGCGCTCGTGATCACCAGCCAGGCAGAGGCTGTTTCGAAACGCATCCTCGCCGATCTGAGGCGCGGCGTGACCGCGATGCAAGGCAAGGGTATGTATACGGGAAGCGAGCGTTCGATCCTCGTGTGCGCGCTCACGGTCACCGAAGTCCATAACTTGAAAGCGGCTGTCGCCAAAGAAGACCCGCGCGCATTCGTCATCGTTTCTCCCGCGCAGGAAATTTTGGGGCGCGGCTTCAATCCGTTGGAGGAGAAATAAAATAGGTTCTTGACGCAGTTGCCCGGCGTCAAGGTAGGCGGCGCGATTTGCCAAACCAATCGAACTGTCGCCTAGCCTTCGTGAAGCGCTGTCAACAAAAACATGTTGCTCCCTAACAACTGGGGAGCAACATGTTTAGTTTCGGAAAGAATCAGTTTTACCCTCACCCCTCCACCAACATCCACGCTGGATCCTCGAGCAACTCTTTCACCTGCACCAAAAACTGCACGGCTTCGCGTCCATCCACGATGCGGTGATCGTAACTGAGCGCCACGTACATCATCGGGCGGATCACGACCTGTCCATTTTCGGCGATGGGGCGTTCCTCGATCTTGTGCAAGCCCAGGATTCCAACTTGCGGCAGATTCAAGATCGGCGTGCTGAGCATCGAACCGAACACGCCGCCGTTCGTGATCGTGAACGTCCCGCCGCGCAAATCTTCAACCGACAGCGAGCCGTCGTTCGCCTTCCCCGAAAAAACTTTCACCTGTTTTTCGATCTCGGCAAACGTGAGACGGTCCGCGTCGCGCAACACTGGCACGACCAAACCTTCCTCCGCGCCGACCGCGATGCCGATGTCGTAATAATTTTTCAGCACGATCTCGTCGCCCTGAATTTCCGCGTTCAAGCGCGGGAACGATTTCAACGCGCTGATGCTCGCCTTCGTGAAGAACGATGTGAATCCCAATTTGATTCCATGCCGCGCCTGAAACGCCTCGTTGCGTCGGCGGCGCAAGTCCATCACCGCGCTCATGTTGATCTCGTTGAACGTCGTCAGCATGGCAGTGGATTGACTCGCTTCAAGCAGACGCTGCGCGATCGTGCGCCGTCTGCGGGACATGCGCTCACGCTCTTCCCGCCGTTCAGCGGATTCGACGCCCGCGGCTTGACTCGGCTTGGACAGCTGTTTCGCCGCCTCGCTCCCCGCCGACGATTGCTTCTGCGCATATTGTTGAACATCCGATTTTGTGACGCGCCCATCGGGACCCGTGCCGCGCACTTTCGATACATCCACGTTTTGTTCGCGCGCAACTCTTGATGCGACAGGAGTCACCTGCGGCTGGACGGTTTGCGGTTTTTCTTGAGGCGTGGGTAAAGGCTCAGGTTTTGGCGAGGCGGGCTGAGGGTCGGGTTTTGAAGCGGGTTGTTTTGCATCCGCATTGATCGAGCCAAGCACGTCGCCCACTTTCACATCCTGCCCTTCAGCAACTTGAATCTTCGCCAACACGCCCGAGGCTTTCGCGCCGACTTCGAGATTGACCTTGTCCGTTTCCAACTCGACGAGCGCTTCGCCCGCTTCGACAAAGTCGCCCTCTTTTTTCAGCCACGCGCGGACGGTGGCTTCGATGACCGATTCTCCCATTTCGGGGACGATGATTTCGATGGACATGTTAACCTCTCTCGATGCTCACGCTTTGCACATGCGCCTGCTCTTCAAATTTGAGCGCGCGTTGCACCAAAGCCTTTTGATTGATTCGATACAGCGTGGACGAACCCTCGGCAGGACTCGAACTTTCGGGTCTGCCGACATAATACAACGGAATTTTTCCGAGCAGTTGTTTCAAACGCGGGCGGAGGAAATCCCACGCGCCCATGTTCATCGGCTCTTCCTGAACCCAGATCACTTTTTCAAGCGACGAATATCCATTCAATAATTCTTCGATGGCTTGCAAAGGAAGCGGATAGAGTTGTTCCATTTTAACGATGGCGGTGTTCTTGCTGTTCTGCCGTTCTTCATCGCTGACGAGATCGAAGTACACGCGACCACTGCATAGAATTAAATTCTTGATGGCTTTATTGTTTCGTTTGGTCGTCGGTTCTTCGAGCAATGCCTGCCAACTTCCATTGACAAGTTGATTCGGAGTCGAAGCCGCAAGCGAATGCCGCAAGAATCCCTTCGGCGTGAAGATCGTCAACGGCAATGGATCGGTCTTCAACAGTAATGCTTGTCGTCGCAACAAATGGAAATATTGCGCCGCAGTCGTTGGGATGGCGACGCGCATGTTTCCCGCCGCGGCAAGATTCAAAATGCGTTCGATGCGCGCGGATGAATGATCGGGTCCCATGCCTTCGTTGCCATGCGGCAGCAGCAAAACGAGCGAGGGAGTCAGCCCCCATTTTGCGCGCCCTGAAAATAGGAACTCATCCACCACCGTTTGAATGTTGTTGGCGAAGTCGCCGTATTGCGCTTCCCACAACACCAACCGCTCGGGAGCCTGAAGGTTGTAGCCGATCTCAAAACCAACGGGACCCGCCTCGCTGACGGGTGTGTTGTAAATTTCAAAGGAGGCTTTCGCCTGTGGGATGGATTGCAATGGCGTGTAACTTTGATTCGTTTCCGCATCGTAAAACGCGGCGTGACGCTGGCTGAATGTGCCGCGCACCGAATCCTGTCCCGTCATGCGGATCGGGATGCCGTCCTCTAAAATGGAGGCGAAGGCTAACTCTTCGGCGGTCGCCCAATCCACGCTGGAGGCGTCGGCGTCGTCCAACACGTGGCGGCGTTTCTCGGTAGCGCGAAGCAATTTGGGATTCGGGTGGAAGTCTGCGGGGAATTGCAACAGCGACTCGTTCAGGCTTCGCAGACGTTCGAGCGGGACCGACGTGTGCGCCTTTTGCGCCGCTTTCGGCGGGGGCATCGTCGGGACGGGTTCTTGCAGGGCGCGTTCCGCGTCCAGTTTTTGGTTGACTTCTTGCAGTTCGTTCAAATATTTTTGCAGGAGCTGTTCCGCCTCGGCGGCTTGGATGCTTCCTTCTTTTTCCAACTTCTCCGCCCATAATTTCCGAACAGGAGGATGCGACTCGATCTTGGCGTACATCGTCGGCTGGGTGAAGCGCGGCTCGTCGCCTTCGTTGTGTCCGTGGCGGCGATAGCCGATCAGGTCAATCACAAAATCTTTGTGGAATTTCTGGCGATAGGCGATGGCTGTGTATGCCGCTTCAAAGCACGCCTCGGGTTCATCGGCGTTGACGTGGATGACGGGAATCTCGAATCCTTTTGCGAGGTCGCTGGCGTGCAGACCACTGCGCGATTCATGTTCCGTGGCGGTGAACCCGATCTGATTGTTGGCGATGATGTGCAAACATCCGCCTGTGGTATACGCCGACAATTGGGATAAGTTCAACGATTCGGCGACGATTCCCTGTCCGATGAACGACGCGTCGCCGTGGATGAGGATCGGCAGGGACTCGTTCGGCATCATTTGCGGCGCGCCGCGGGAATCCATTTTGCTGTTCGCGGCGCGCGACATGCCTTGAATGACGGGGTCAACCAATTCGAGATGACTCGGGTTGGCGAGCATACTCACGACCAAGCCGACATGGTCCGCGCCTTCGATGGCTTTGGATGCGCCCGCGTGATATTTCACATCGCCCGTCCAGCCCATTTCGTCCCATGTGCGCGAGCGGTCTTTCGGGTCTTTGAACTCCGCCAGAATTTGCTCGTACGGTTTTTGGAGGATATGCGCCAGCACGTTCAAACGTCCGCGATGCGCCATGCCGATCATCACCGCGCGGATGTCTTCACGGTCCGCTTCACGGATGACCTCGTCCAGCATCGGGACGAGCATGTCGAGTCCTTCGATGGAGAAGCGCGTCTTGGCGGGATAGATGCGGTTGAGGAACACCTCGAAGGCTTCCACCTGGCTGAGGCGGTCGAGGAGGCGGGTCGCATCCAGCGTCTGTTTTTGCGGATGGAAACGCCGCGTCTCGGCAACTTGTTGAAGCCAGTTGCGTTCCTCAGGGTTGCGGATGTGACCGTACTCATACCCGATCGCGCCGCAATAGATCGAGCGCAATTTTTCGATGGCTTGCGAAGCGTTCTCTGCCTGATGATCGCCGCGCAGTTTCACCACGTCTGCTGGGAGTTGGGAGAGATCGCCCTGATTGAGGTCGTGGAAATCCAACGTCAGAGTCGGATACGTCGCTGGGGATGCGCTTAAAGGATCAAGTTTGGCGACCAGATAGCCCTGCGAACGAATCGCGTGGGCTAGGTTCACCGCGCCGATGAGTTGGCGCAGGTCAATCCCGGATTCAATCGCGGGTTGCTGGACGGCGGGAGGAGTCCATTGGCTGAATAAGCGGCGGGTGGATTCGTCTACCGAATCGGGATCCCTTTGATAGCGGTCGTACAGTTCGAGGATGTACCCATAGTTGGGACCGAAAAATTCGTGTTCGAGATTCATATGTATGTTGCACCTGCCGAATATTTTACCCCACGATAAAACAAAACCAGCCGATTATTTCTGCGCGAGCGGCGCGCCGTGCAAAATACCGAGAAAGACCAATTCATCCAGCGCGCGGATGGAGTGGTTTTCGCCCGCGTCGAATACCAGGAGCGTGTTCGGTCCGCAGGTGCGCTCGACGCCGTCGCCGCCGGTGAAGATGCCTTGTCCTTGGAGCGTGACCACGAAGAACGGCGAACTCGGCGCGTTATGTTCGCGGATGAATTGACCCGCTTTGAGCGTAAAAAGGATCGCGCGTCCTTCACGGTCAACATGCAGAGGCTCGGCGCGAGGGTCTTTCTCGTTGAACTGGACTTCTTCGAATATGTTTGCAATTTTCATGTTCATTCCTTTCTTGTGCTGTCTGATTGAGAACCCGAATCGTTGACCAAACATCCTGAAGGTTGTCCAAACCGTAAGCGGTGTGGATTAAAACCTTCAGGATGTTTTTTTGTTGGCTTCGATGAGAGTCTTCCGCTTCGGTCTTTCCGCTATTCAGGCGGAGGCGGCGACGCGGCTGATCTTCACGCGCCAGACTTCGGGACCTTCTTCAAGGTATTCCCAGCCGAACAATCCGCCGCGCTCGTGCGAGAATTGATAGAAGAGCGGCTTCGGGTCGTGGTCGTTGACCAGCGTGAAGAACTCGCCTTCTTTCAGCGCGTCGAAGGTTTGGAAGATCTTCGGGTGACGCTCGCGCGGGGGAATTTCGCGGACGTCTAACGTGGTTGTGCTTTCGGACATGGTGTATGTCTCCTTTTGGGTTGTGTTTTTAAAATCGGCGTTTCGCTTGGCGAAGCCGTTTTTAACCAGTAGTGTGCGGCAAGGTTCACGTTGCCATTTTACGCAAAGTAAACTTTGCGGTACGACAAGGTTCACGTTGTCATTTGTCTCGTCGCAAAATGAATTTTGCGGTACGGTCTCGCGTGCGGCAAGGTTCACTTTGCCATGTAACGCAAAATGAATTTTGCGTTACTTCAAGCGCCTTTCCAAAAACGCTTTAAGCGCGAGAGCGTTGTTGTGTTCCGTATCGTGCGCGCTATACAATAAAGTCACATCGCCTTTTTTGGCGGCATCTACAATTGGCTGCCACTCGGCGGAGTTGGCTTTCAGTTCGGCTTGATAGCGCTTCTGAAACTCCGCCCATTTGAGCGGATCGTGCGCGAACCAGTTCCGCAAGTCGGCGCTGGGCGCGACGTTCTTCAGCCAGGCTTTCATTTTCAGCGTTTCTTTTTTCATGCCGCGGGGCCACAACCGCTCGACGAGAAAACGAGTCCCGTCGCTTTTTGCGGCGGCTTCATATACGCGTTTTATCTTCAACATGATCACTCCTTATTGATAAAACCTACATACCGGATTGCGGACTTCCAGTCCGCCTAAAGAGCGGACTCAAGTCCGCTCTCCGGGGTTTTTCAAATCGACACCAAACCTTTCTCTGCCAGACTTTTTAACAGCAGATGGAAATAGATCAGCCCGCCGAATCCGTCCCAACGCATCAACGCTTCGCGTGTGTTGGCATAGGTCATCTTGCCAGGCAGTCCCAGCCACTTTTGCAGGTTGTTGCGCGCGCCCACATCGTCGGCGGGGAAGATGTGCGTGCGACCCAGCCCGCGCAGTAAAACGTATTCCGCTGTCCAGCGTCCCACGCCTTTCAATTCGCACAGACGCGCAACCGCTTCTTCATCGTTTAATTGAGCGAGCGCATCCAAGTCAAGTTCGCCATCCATAATGAGGCGCGAGATATTCGTAATGTAGCGGGCTTTCTGATAACTGAAACTCATCTCGCGTAAATCTTCCAAATCGGCAGTGACTAAATCCTGCGGGCGCGGAAAAGCGTGGACGATTCCATTTTCCGTTTTGAGCGCCATGCCATATGCTTCGGTGAGGCGGTTGAGCAGGCGAATGCCCATCGTGAGCGTCAACTGCTGACAGGCGACGGCGTTGATCAGCGCTTCAAACGGACTCAACAAACGCGGCGGCTTCATGCCTTGAAATTGACTCGCAAGCGGCTTGAGCCAGTGATCTGTTTTGCTCAGGCGATAAAACTTTTGCAAATCAACGTTGAGTCCGAGCAAACGCTCCAGCGCGGCGGTGACAGTTGTCTTGACCGAAGAAGTTAATCTCGTTCCATTTATTTCAACACGCAAGTTTTTTGATTCCGCGTATTGAGTCACTGCGATTTCAAACGGCTTATCATCTGCAATCAACACGCGCCGATACGTTGTGCCGTTCCAGCGGTCGAAGAGATTGTCGGGGCGGCGGCGCAGAGTCCAAACGGCGAGATCGAGTCGAAACGGCGAAACAGGCTGAAGGTCGAATGAAGCGTTCTGGTCAAGCAAGTCAAGCCTCTCAAAATATCGTCCCGAAGGTTTCCTTGAAAACACATCGTTGAATCCAGTCAACCTTCGGGACGTTTTCTCTAGCCCTTCTTCACGGCTGGATGATCGGGCTGATACGATCCCGCCAGCGAGCGGAAACTGACCGCCAGTCGATTCCATGAATTGATAGCGATGATGCCGAGAGTCAAATCCACAAGTTCTTTTTCGCTGAAATGTTTGCGCGCTTCGGCATAGATTTCATCTGGCACATGGTCTTGGCTGACGAGCGTGACGGCTTCGGTCCAGGCGAGGGCGGCGCGTTCGCGGTCGGTGTAAAACGGCGCTTCGTGCCACGCGCTGACTCCGTACAAACGCTGTTCGCTTTCGCCGTTGGTGCGCGCATCTTTGGTGTGCATGTCAATGCAATAGGCGCAACCGTTGAGTTGTGAGGCGCGCAGTTTGACCAGTTCGAGCAGACTGTGTTCCAAGCCCGATTTGCGGACGTAGCCTTCGAGTTTGCTCAGCCCTTCCACACCTTCAGGCGAGACTTTTGAATAATTGAGACGCGGTTCCATTTTGTTTCATCCTTTGAGTTTTGATTTTTTTCTTAACCACGAAGTGTCACGAAGGACACAAGGTTTTTTTTGTAACTACTTCGCCATGTCGTTGCGAGGCGGGCATTTGCTCTTTCCGCCGAAGCAATCCCATATCATTAGGAGCCTGCTTCGGCAAAGAACAAGAGCGCCTTATAGAGACCTAATGGAAGGTGTGGCTGGCGGCTGAGCAGTCAGATCTTTTTATTTATTTTACTTCCTGCGCGAGCGCTCTTTCAAACATTTGGCGCGTGGCTTGATAACAGCCTTCGCCGCAACACGGCAATTTTCCAATCGAAACAATTTTATAATTTTGGATCTTTGGGTACGACATCTTATGGACGAGTTTCGTCCCGTCGTTCAACATGACGGTGGGTGTGCCGCGCACGCCAAATTTTTCTTTGCCGAGTTTGCCTTCTGCAAGCACGGCGGCGCGCGGTTCAGCGCTGTTGAAGAGACGAGTGAAATGATCCATGTCTAAATTCGCTTCGCGGGCGAGGTCGAGCATCACTTCGGGCTTGCCGATGTTGCGCCCTTCGGCAAAAAACGCGCGGCGGATTCGCAAGTCAAAATCGCGTCCGACGGATTCGCCTTGTTGAAACGCGCACCAAGCCGCGTCGAAAGCGGGAAGCGTGGTCGTGGGGAAATCATCGCTGAACGGTTTGAACGTCGCCGCTGGTTCTTGTAATGCCGCAAGCCAGATTTCCAATTCGAGTTCTTTGCGGTCGGGCGGGCCGCCGCCGTACACTTCCAATGGAAAAGCCCGCTCCACCAAACGGACGCGCCGTTCATATTCAGGCGCAATTTTTTGCAGGCGCACGGCCGCAACATAACACCACGGTCAATAATATTCAGCCCACTCCAAAATTTCGGGTATTTCACCTTGTCGCATTGTCATCTCTCATTCCTTTGTAAACCGCATGCGGTAAAAAATTCCGAGCGAAGCGCCGCGTCTTCCGCGAAATGTCCGCGCCAGACCGTGGTGCGTGTGATCGGCGAGACCTCGCGCACGCCGCGCATTTCCATGCACAGGTGATGCGCTTCGAGATAGACTGCCACTCCATGCGGATGGAGCATCGTCTCGAGCGTGTCGGCGATTTGCTGACCGATCCGTTCCTGCACGGAGAAGCGTTTGGCAAAGAGGCGCACGAGGCGCGTCAATTTGGAAATACCGACGATGTTCTCATGCGCGATGTATCCGACATACGCCATCCCATAAAACGGAAGCGCGTGATGTTCGCACAACGCAAAGAATGGGATCGGGCCCTCGATCACTTGACTCAAGCGGCAATCGGGTTCGCCGCGGCATTCGGTATCGAAAACGCGCAATAATTTCGGGTCGCCGTCATACCCCTCTGTAGAGTCGAACAGCGCTTTGATAAAGCGGCGCGGCGTATCTTTCGTGGCGGGCGTGTTCAAGTCCAGCCCAAAGGCGGTAAATATTTCCGCGGCATAGCCTTCGAACTTGTGAAACTGTTCGTCCGATATCTGGCGCGACTGAAGTTTCATGGCGGTTTGGTATTCGAGATCTTCAGGGTCGTCGTGGATGTTCATTGATAAATCCTTTCCTGTTTATTTGTTGAAATAACGATTCACCTCAACGTAGGTCGGGATGTCGCGCGCGAAACTGTACGTGCCGTGTTGTTTCAACTCGTCCGCGATTTTTCCCACCAACGACATCGTCGCCCGCATCGGAATGGACCCGAAACTGACTCGCGCCACGCCAAGTTCTTTCAACTCTGCGATGGTCGGGCTTCCGTGCCTAGCCAGAACGTTGATCGGCGCGTTGATCTCGCGGACAAGTTCGGCGATGGTCTGCTTGTCGTCCACGCTGATCACGAAGACGCAGTCCGCGCCTGCCTCGCGATACGCATTGCCGCGCTGGATGGCTTGCGCCAATGCGGCCTTGTCGCGCTTATCGGATTTTTCGTATACGTCCGTGCGCGCGTTGATGACCAACGGGACTCCGAACGTCCGCGCGGCTTCGCGCATGGCTATTATTTTTTCCGCTTGAAGCGCGATGTCTTCCAATGGATAAGGTTTGTTGATCGTCCCATCTTCCAGATTCAACCCAACGGCGCCCGCTTCAAGCGTGAGACGCGCGGTCTCGGCGACTTCGGCGGGCGTCTCGCCGAACCCCGCTTCCATATCCGCTGTAACAGGCAGTTCAACCGACTTTGCGATTCGCTGAACCACTTCCAGCATTTCAGCGCGGCTCATCATCTCGCCATCAGGATAACCATAAGAAGAAGCGATTCCCGCGCTGGTAGTGGCGATCGAGTCAAAGCCCGCCCGCTCAAACATCTTGGCAGAGGCGGCGTCCCAGGCGTTGGGCAAAATCAGGATCGAACCGTGATGAAGGTTGCGAAAATCTTCCGCCTTCTTGATTTGTTCCTCTTTGCTGACAGTGTGTTTCGCGTTCATGAATCGGTACCTCCGCTTTGATTTCAAAGCCAATCATACCACAATATTTATGATATTTAATATAAAAATATGACTTATTTGTCGTATTTTCAAGATTTCGCATTAGCGTGCTTTGCGGTAAATATTTTTCACGCATGGTAAAGAATTTACGGCTCTCCCCTTTCTGAGGGGATTACGACTCGCAGGAAGATTCTTTGCCACGAATTTACACGGATGTTCACGAATTTTTTAAACAATCCGTGTGAATTTGTGAAATCCGTGGCTAAGGTTTTTGGGCTTTCCCGTTAATAACGGTTGAGCCGAATTTACTTTCTCGATTAGACACTCCCCGTCAAGACTTCGTTTCACTTGCGTGATTTATCTAGTACAATAACGCTCATCAATCAATTGGAGAGAATCAAATGGTTACTGTTCGTTCGGATGTGTTCAAGATCGGCGAAAATTTCGCCACGTTGTTGGGCGATGAGGTCAAAGTGGGCGATACGGCTCCCGCCTTCACGTCAGTTGTACCGGGGTGGGGACGCGTGAATCCGCTGGAGGAGTCGAAGGGGAAGGTGATTATCCTCTCGGCAGTCCCTTCGCTCGATACCGACGTCTGCGACCGCGAGACGCGCCGATTCAATGAAGAAGCCGCGAAACTCAGCGAGGAGATTATCATCTACACCATCAGCACCGATTTCCCGATGGCTCAAAAACGCTGGTGCGGCGCGGCGGGCGTGGAGAAAGTGAAAGTCGTTTCGGATGTGGTGGATGCGGAGTTCGGAGTCAAATACGGCGTATTGATCAAAGAGCGGCGTTATCTACGCCGTTCGGTGTTCATCGTCGGGCGCGATGGAAAACTCACCTACGTGAACTATCTGCCCACTCTGGGAGAAGAACCGAATTACGACGAAGTGATTCAAGCCGCGAAGCAGGCGTTAGGATAATCTATTCAGCCCTCGCTTATGCGGGGGCTTTTTTCAAACGGAGTCACAACATGAATCTCAATGAACAGTTCGAGCATTTCCGCCAATCACCCACAGTGGCGATGGGCGACCGCATCTCCGCGCTCAAAGCCAGCGGAAAAAAAATCATCGGTTTGCAACAAGGCGACCCCGATTTTTCGACATCGCAAGCGGTGATCGACGTGGCGTGCAAAGCCCTGCAAGAGGGACTGACACACTACGGACCCTCGCGCGGCAGACCGGAGCTCCTCTCTGCCATCGCCAGCAAGTTGATGCGCGACGAAGGCGTTTCGTACGACCCCGCCTCCGAGATCATCGTCACGCACGGCGGCATCCACGCGTATTTTTCGGCGATGCAATCCATTTTGAATCCCGGCGACGAGGTCTTGATCCCCGACCCCACATGGGCGACTCACGTCAATTTAGCGATGATGCTGAGAGCGGAAGTGACCCGCGTCCCTGCCCCCGTGGAGGCTGGATTCATCCCTTCGTTCGACTCGTGGGCGCGGGCTGTTTCGCCAAAGACCCGCGCCATCGTCGTCAACTATCCCTCCAACCCGACGGGCATCGTCCCTTCGCGCGAGTATCTGCAAAAATTGCAGGACTTTGCGAAAGCGCGCGACCTGTGGGTCATTACAGATGAAGTCTATGACAGTTTATATTTTGAAGAAAAGCCGACCTCGCTTGCCTCCTTTGAAGGCGCGAAAGAACGGACATTGATTATTCAAAGCCTCTCGAAAACCTACGCGATGACCGGCTGGCGCGTGGGTTTTCTCGCCGCGCCCAAGCGCGTGATTTCGAACGCGGTGAAGGCGGGACAGAACAGCATCACATGCGTTGCGCCGTTCATCCAAAAAGCTTCCGCGTTCGCGTTGACGGATCCCGGCGTGCAACAAGAAACGGCGAAGATGCGCGAGGCATACACGCGGAGGCGCGCGTTGGTGATGAAATTATCCGCTGAGCTGGAAAGCGACAAAGTCCGCGTGACGCCGCCGCAGGGCGCGTTCTACTGCTTCCTCGATCTGCGCGCGTTGAAGATGAACGACGTGGAAATGTGCGAACGGATTCTCGAAGAGAAAAGCGTGGGGCTTGTCCCCGGCTCCGCGTTCGGCGAACTGGGCGAGGGATTCATCCGCATGTCCATCGCCGCGTCGGATGAGGAAGTGGAGACGGGGTTCAGGAGGATCGTGGAGTGGGCGGAAGAACAATAGTTTCAAGTTCAAGGTTTCAGGTTTCGCAACTTTCGACATTCAACCTTTGACCTGAGACTGGAGGTTTTATGAAGATTGCATTTCAAGGCGAGCATGGCGCGTATAGCGAGCAGGCGGTGTTCGATTATTTCGGGGAGGTCAAGTCGCTCCCCTGCGAGTCGTTCGACGCGGTGTTCGAGGCAGTCAACAGCGGGCGGAGCGACGCGGCATTGATCCCCATCGAAAATTCGCTGGCGGGGAGCATCCATCAGAATTACGACCTGTTGTTGCGAAACGACCTGCGCATCGTAGGCGAGTATCCATTGCGCGTGCGGCATTGTTTGATCGCGTTGCCTAACGTGAAGATGGATGAAATCAAAAAAGCCATCAGCCATCCGCAGGCGCTGGGGCAGTGCGCCGAGTATTTGCGAAAGCGCGGCATCCAAGCGGAGCCTGTGTACGACACCGCGGGGAGCGTGAAGATGCTGAAAGAGTCGGGCGCGCGCGACACGGCGGCGGTCGCTTCGCGCCGCGCGGCAGAAATTTACGGCATGCAGATTCTGGAAGAGGGAATTGAAGATAACGCGGAGAACTACACGAGGTTCCTCGCCATCCAAAAAGAAGCAGTTGTCCCGGCGGGCGAAGCGAAGACGTCCATCGTGTTTACGTTGAAGAACCAGCCCGGCTCGCTGTTCAAGGCGATGTCGGTGTTTGCCTTGCGCGACATTGACCTGACCAAGATCGAGTCGCGCCCGTTGCAGGGCAAGCCGTGGGAATATCTGTTTTATATTGATTTCATCGGTTCGGCGAACGAGGAAGCCTCGAACCGCGCGCTCGACCACCTGAACGAATACGCGCTGACACTGCGCGTGCTGGGGTCGTATGCGAGGTTTAGGGGGTGATGAAAATTGCCCTGAAAGGTTAGTAGTCCCCTTGCAGAAGTAAGTTTTACTTCGCAAAAGGTCTATTATCCATAGATCACGAAAATAGTTCTTGACGCAGCGCAACTGACGCCTGAACTTTCGTGAAGCGCCGACTATTGTTTCAATGAATAGCGCCCACTTTCAATCCGCTCAGCAAATCTGACGCCTGCTCATCGTTGATCGAAGTTCGAATTTCTTTCACGGTATTGTTCTGCAAGTAAATTTGGGTTTTCCCAAGATGTTCTTCTCCAAACGCCGCGCGGTAAAGCAGTTTGGCTCCGTGCTGAGGATGTTTGTAAAATAATGTCACAAGAGGTTTCATCCAAATCGGCATTCCTTTGCCCATGGACATCTTTGTTTTGTTTCCGCTGGGTGAAACGTTTATCACTCTGATTCCATCCCTGCGGAATTTTTCCGAATTGCGCTTCATTAACAGCGCGAGAGCAAGCTTCGAGTACAGGTACATGCCCATTGGGGGTTGGTTGTCTTTGGGGTGGAGGAGTTCGCCGACTTTGATCTTTGGGATCTGATGTAACCCATCCGTTGCGGTATTCACCACGAGCGGATCGGCGGATTGGGTCAGGGCTGGTTTCAAACTCTGAGTTAATAGATATGGGGAAAGCGTGTTCACCTCAAAGTGCATTTCGTTGCCCTGTTTCGACTTGACGATTTTTTCCAGCAACACTCCCGCGTTATTGAACAGAATATCCACCTTGCCAAGTTTTTCCCGAATCATCGTGGCAACATTGACGACCTCCGATTGGACGCTGAGATCGGCGATAAAAATCTCCAGGTTGGTTGAATGAAAATTATTTTGAAGTTCATCTGATTGCTCTTGGTTTCTCACAACAACAGCAACCCGATGTTCTTTTTCCAACAGAATCTTCAGCAATTCCAATCCAATCCCAGACGACCCGCCAGTCAAAACAATTTGCTTTGTCACTTTGCGCTCCTCATTGATCGAATACGAACCAACAGATCTCATTTCGCAACTTCTGGTCGTCAAGCACAAGAGCGCGGATGTCATTTGGAAGTTGCGCGCGCTGCCACTCGCATTCGAGACGCCCCGCTTCTTTTTCCTGACCCTCAACTGCCGCCGCCATCGCGGCTTTGATCGCATATGCCGCCGCGCCAAGTTCGTGTGCCGCGACGTGCGCCGTCACTGCCGCCTGCCCCGCAGAAAATGCGGCGAAACGCGCGGCTCCACGCAAATCCCTCCCTGCACCCATTGCATGACCGCCCAGTGCGCGTGTTTCCATCATTTTGAATTCCCCGCGCGCCCACGCGCGAGTCGCTTCGATGGCGCGGCGCGGACGATCATCATTGGGTTGAATCTCCTCGAACAGATGCAATACATGCCCTGCGCAATCCGCCGCCCAAACCGCAAGCAGGTGATGATCCGAGTCTGTGAGCGTCCCGCCGCGACGGGTGGTGATGAATCGAGGGTCTCGTTTTTTGGGTAAGATCATTTGTTAGTTCGTAAGCGATTCTTCTGCCTAACGCTTTCTTAGGCAGTCTAATTAAAGTAGAATCCTCATCGTCCACTGCGCGTTTGTTTTACTGCGTCTTCATGAAAAAATGTTTCCAAATTTTGCTTGCATTCACTCGCAGGGTCAAACAAGCTCATTTCTTCTTCCGTTGGAACCTGAATCATCTCTGCCCACCGCAAAACATCTTCACGTTTTATTGGTGGATTCTCCATGTTTCGGCGCTGAATGCGCTCGAAAAGAATTTCAGGAGGCGCATACAGGTAGTGCAGTTCGACAGCAGCGCCAAGATTACGAGCGCCTTCACGCAATGCATCACGCTCAGATTTTCCCCATGTTCCCCATTCAATAATGACCACAAGACCAAGTTCAAGCAGTCGTTGACCTAACTTCCATTGGAGCGATTCAATCCTTGCTCGAGTTTCTTCGTCATAAAGATCAATGGAGAGCGCATCCATCCACTCGTCTGGCGATAGGCGAACAGCGTGCAGGTCATCCTCAAGGCACTTTGCCAAAGTTGTCTTTCCTGAGCCAGGCAGACCACAAACGATAATTAATCTGGCAGAACTGTTTGACTTTTTCATTGTGTTGATAAGACCCAACTCATATGGGCGACGAAGCCCAACTACCTTTGTACAAATTATACGCTCAATTCAAACCGAGAAACCAAAAACTCCCGCCGACGATTCGCCAGCGGGAGTCTCAATCTCCAGTCTCCAATTCTCTAATCCTCTAATCCTCTAATTCTCCACTCTCTCCCCATACAACTTCCGATGCACCACACTCAACGCCCTCACCTGCTCCGCCGCGTGATACGACGACCTCACCAGCGGATTCGACTCGACCCATTTGAAACCGATCTCTTTGCCGTAGTCGCGCAGTTCGGCGAACTCTTCCATGGTGTAATATCTCGAAATGGGCATGTGCTTCTTGCTCGGTTGCAGGTATTGACCGATGGTCAAAATGTCCACGCCCCATGAGCGTTGATCGCGCATCACGGCTTTGATCTCGTCCATTTCTTCACCGAGACCGACCATGATTCCAGACTTGGTCAACACATCGGGGTCGAGTTTCTTTGCGTTCGAGAGAGTCGCCGCCGCCCAATCGTAGTTATCCTGCGGTTGGACTTGCTTGAACAAGCGCGGCACGGTCTCCACGTTGTGATTCAAAATTTCAGGTCGCGCGTCCATCACAATTTTCAACGCCTCAATCGAACCTTTGAAATCGGGGATCAACACTTCGATGGAACAGCCTGGCAGAACTTCTCGAATGCGGCGAATCACCATAGCAAAAATCGGAGAGCCGCCATCCCGCCTCTCATCACGATTCACCGATGTGATGACCGCGTGTTTCAACTCCATGGATTTGACGGCTTGCGCCACGCGTTCGGCTTCGCCCCAATCCATCATCGTCGGCTTGCCGTGTTTGATGTCGCAGAATCCGCACGTGCGCGTGCACACGTCGCCGAGCATCAAAAACGTGGCGGTGCCGCTCCCCCAACATTCGCCGAGGTTCGGGCACATCGCTTCTTCGCACACGGTATGCAACGATTTCGAGCGCATCAACGTTTGAATGCGTTCGTAATTTTCACCCGCGGGCGCGCGCACCTTGATCCATTCGGGGCGGCGCAGAGGGCGCACGTCGCTGGGGGGGATGATTCGGTCTCGAGTTGGTGTAACAGACATAATGGGGGTTGAAGCGTGGAGCGGGATGGTATCCCGCTTTACTTCTTTCTCACTTTCAATCGGATTCCGCTGACTTCGACGACTTCCACTTTATCTCCCTTACTGATTTTTTCAGATTCGTTCACTGATGACGCGCTCCACAACTCGGACTCTAACTGGACTTGCCCGCCCGCTTCATCCCAACTTCGAACTGTTCCTATTTTTCCCGCGAGCGACTCGACCCCCACGCTGACCGGCACGCGCAACGCGCGTAACGCGTACACGAGGATGCCGAAGAAAAACAGACCCAGCAAAATACCGGTGGCGATCACCAACGGGACAGACACGCGTTGGAATTGCGGCGTGCCCGGCGAATTGAACAGCACCAACGCGCCGACGATGAACGACGCGACTCCTGCCGCGGTTAACGCGCCGTGAGTCGGCGCCTTGATATCGAGGATGAATAGGACGAACGCGGTTGCCATGAAAATAAATCCGAACCAATTGACGGGCAACACGCCCACGCCGTACGTCGCCAGCGTGAGGCAGACGACGCCGATGAATCCCGCGACCCATCCGCCCGGGCTGGAGATTTCGATGAGCACGGCTTGCACGCCGATGGCAATTAAGAGGAACGCAATGTTCGGGTCAATCAGCAGGAGGATGAAGCGCTCGATGAAACTCATGTCCAGCGGCTGGACATCCGCGTTTTCTGTGTTCAACACGCGCGGCCCATCGCTCATTTGCACGGTGAAACCGTTGAGCGATTCGAGCAGGTCGTCAATGTCGTCCACAACAAAGTCTATGAACCCGGCTTCGAGCGCCTCCTGGTTAGTGACGGCTTTGGCTTCCACGATCATTGCCTCGGCAAGCTTAACGGCTTCAGCGCCGCGTCGTTCGGTCAGAGTACGCGCAAGAGATGTAAGCGCCTCCATCTCTTTTGCCTTCATCGTTTCGCCAAGATCCTCTCCCGAGCCGCCCACGGGGCTGGCAAAACCGATGACGGTTTCAGGAGCCATTGCCGAAGCATGACCCGACATAGTTACGAGCGCGCCGGCGCTCCCTGCCCATGCGCCGCGCGGCGAAACGTACACGATTACAGGCACATCGCTGGCGCGTATGATCGCAACGATAGATTTCATTGTGCTAATGAGCCCGCCCGGCGTGTTGAGTTGAATAATGAGGACTTCGGCGTTCCTTCGTTCTGCCGTTTCAACCCCGCGTTTGATGTACTCGTACATCGGCGGCATGATGGGCCCGTCGGCGGTCATCACCAGCGCGAGCGGCTCGTCGCTTTGCGCGCGCGCAGGCTGGAAGACGCTCATCACCGCACCAAGAAAAATTAGAAGTAAGCCGATCCGTTTCATGGCGTGGATTATAACCCCCAAACCTTAACCCCAATTATGACTATGCCGTTTTTAATGGGAGAACCTTTTTAAACACAAAGTACACAAAGGTCACGAAGGGGCAAACCTATAAACCAAGCTCTTTTCCCCCTTTGTGTTCTTTGTGCCCTTCGTGGTTAGATGTTTTTTTACTCTTCTGCCACCACATTCAACTCTCTCGAATACCGATCCAGCCAGCGGTTCGACCAGCCCCAGAGCGTGGCGTCACGCACGATGCGTTTCACTTCCTCGCGCGACATTTTTGCCTCCGAGTTGAACACGTCCGTGTTGCGGCGGCTGATGGCGAGCGTGCGGATGGCGAACATGAGTGGGAAGATGCACGCGAGACGGATGCGGTGCTGCCAGCGTGGAAGAGTTTTTACGCAAGTGAGTGCCGCGTGTAAGTGACGCTCCGCCTTGTCGGCAAGCATGTCCAACACTTTGATCGCCTCGGCGCGGTTCTCTGGCAGGAATAATTCATGCGCCGATAAATTCACCGCTTCCAAAAACTTTTTCGGGATGTACACCCAGCCGCGCTCGTAGTCTTTCCTCAAGCCGCGAATCACGTTGACGGTTTGCAGAGCCAGCCCGAATTCGCGCGCGAGCGGGAGCAACTCCTTGATGCGGAAACGGATGAACAACGAATACCACGCGAACAGATGCGTGAGCAAATAGCCCACGCGCCCCGCCACCTCGAACATGTAATCGTCCATGTCGGCTTCGTCGTTCACTTGCGGTCCGCGCGCCACCCAACGCGCCATGCCCTGCGTGCTGTGAATCACATGCGGCGTGATGATCTCGCGCACCTCTTTTGGGAGTAGCGCCAGCCGCGCCAGAATATCCTCCGCATGCTGTGCCACCACCGCGTCTGGGTTCGATGTGTCGGCGTCTTGAATCCGACTCGTGAGATCGCTCACGTTTGCCGAGCCGTTCAGCACATCCGCCCACAGATTCAACAGTTCGATCTTTTTCTCCGCTGGCATCTCCTCGTTGTCCTCCAAATAATCGGACACGCGCAAGAGCAGGTATGCCACCGTTCCCGCGTCGCATAACACGGCGGGCAATTGTTCAATGCCGATGGCGAACGTGCGGCTCGCCATCCTCAACAGGTCTTTCAATGGGATCATGATCGCCTCAAATAAACCGAAAAATAAAACCCTGTCATTTTACACCGGATGCGAACGTAGGACTTACGATGGAGAGTCATCTCCCTGTTTGGGATGCAGTTGTACTGCATCCCGCTCGCAGTGCAACTGCGAGCGAACAAACATATAGAAATTATTAATTTACCGACCCTTGCGATGGAGAGTCCTCCGCGAGTGCAACGACTTCCGCGTCTTTCAACGCGCGACGAAGATCCTCGCTCTTCATGATGATCGCCGTATTGCGGACTCCCGACCCGATAGAGACTTCATCCTCTTTCAACACGCTCGCGTCAATCATGACCTCGAACTGACTCGCCACCCCAAACGGACTCACCGTCCCGACTCGGTAACCCGTCACTTCCAACACTTCCTCCTCGGTTGCCATGCGGATGCGCGAACGTTTGACGAGGTCGCGCAGTTTTTTCCAATTCACCTGCACGGGTCCTGCGATTAGCACCATCACAAATTCGCCTGCTCGTATCTGAAACAAAATACTGCGGACAACTTGCTCAGGTCGCTGGTTTCGGGCGGACGCGGCTTCCTCGAAGGATGAAACAGCCGTCCCGTGGACAAAGAGGCGGTGTTCGATGCCCAGAGAATCCAATGCGAGGCTGGCGGGCGGTTTCACGCTGAGCGGAGACGAAGCATCCATCGTGTAAAATCATACCATGCCCCAAAGCCATTACATCGTCAATAAGGAAAAATCTTTGTGAGTTACTTCAAACTCGTCACGTTCACGCTCATCCGCGTGATCCTCAACACGCCGTATCGGATGATCTATCCGTTCATCACGGTCTTTGCAAGCAGGCTTGGCGTGGATCCCCACGCCATCTCGGAGTTGATCGCGCGGCGCGCCATGGTTGGCGCATTCGCCGCGTTTGTCATCCCGCTCATCGAAGCGCGCGGACGTAAATTCGGTATGTTGTTGGGTCTGGGTTTGTTCGTGAGCGGCGCGGCAGTGGTGGCGATATCGCCCACCCTAACAACGCTCGGCATTGCGCTTGTTTTCGGTCTGTTGGCTAAAGCATTCTTCGATCCGTCGTTGTCCTCGTACATTGCCGACCATGTGGCGTATGAAAAACGCGGCACGGCGCTTGCGGTGACTGAGTTCGCGTGGTCGCTGGCGTTTGTGCTTGGAGCGCCGTTGGTGGGATGGACCCTTTCCCGTTATACATGGTCGACGCCCTATTTGATCTTCGGTTTGTTGGGCTTGCTCGCTTTCTTATATATCGCATTCACGCTGACCGATTCAACAAAGCCCGTTCATCACGAAGACGGGTTGTTTGGCAACTTGAAGCAAATTCTCAAATCGCCTGTGGTGTTGATCGCGTTTATGATCGGTTTATCCATCACGGCTGGGAATGAAGTGATCAACGTCACCTTTGCCTTGTGGTTGGAGGATTCATTCAAACTGCAGATCGCCGCGCTGGCGGGCGCGTCGGTATTCATCGGCTTGTCGGAATTGGGCGGGGAGGGATTCGTCGCGTTGTTTGCCGACCGCGTGGGCAAAGTGCGCGCGGCGGGGATCGGCATCCTTGCGAACTGCGCGGCGGCGATCCTCCTGCCGTTGATCGGTCGCACGCAACTCGGAGCGTTGACGGGGTTATTCCTGTTCTATATCACATTTGAATTTACAATTGTCAGCATCATTCCCCTGATGTCGGAAGTGATGCCTTCGGCTCGCGCGACAACCTTGTCGCTGGCAGGCGCGGCTCATTCGGTTGGGCGTGTGCTCGGGGCATTGCTTGGACCCGCGTTATATGCTGTCGGTTTTTCGTTGGTGACCAGCGTAGCGATACTATTCAATGTACTCGGGCTGGCGGCTGTGTGGTATGTTTCGCGCCATCATGATTGATCGCGCTTTTCCATATAATCGGGCAATACACCTAACCACTCCCGAAAAAGCATCGGGACGGGCGAGGCACAGAGACGCTGAGAACTTGTATTGAGCCTGCCGAAATAAACCAATTTAAAAAGCCCGTGACTCAGCGACTCCGTATTTCAAAACAGAGCGCAAGGATTGCTCGGTTAAATTCTTAATCTAGGACTTACGCAGTTGAACCTGTTGCGCCGTAGTTGCACTGCGGCGGCGGCAGTCCAACTGCCCGCCAACTGCGTAAGTCCTGTAATCTACAAAAGCGGACTCAACTACCATGATCATCCTAATCCTCTACGGCTTCTTCCTCTTTCTCTTCCTCCTCGGCTTGCTATGGGTCTTCATCCCCGCATTGTATGGATTGCCCTCGCGTCCCACGCATCCAGACCGAATCCGCAAGGCGTTGAAGTCCGCGAACCTTCAGCCGAATGAAACTCTCTACGATCTCGGCGCGGGCGATGGTCGCGTGTTGTTGATCGCCGCGCAAGAATTTGGCGCAAAGTCTGTTGGCATCGAAGTGGGACCTGTCCAATGCGCGTTGATCTGGTTGCGGATTGTCGCAAGCGGGCTTGGGAATAAAATTCAACTCAAATGGGGAAATTATCTCAAAACGGATTTGAGCGAGGCGGATGTTATTTTCATCTACGCCACATCGAGGGAAGTTACGCGGCTCGCTCCGTATTTGGAGAAACAGATGAAGCGCGGATCAAGGCTGGTTTCGATCTCGGCAGATTTCCCTGAGTGGGAACCGTCCCTGTTCGACGAGCCTGACCTGTTCTTCATCTATACCATGCCGCCGCAACATGGAAGTTTGACAACGTATCTGTTGAAACATACCCCTCTCCCTGATGATTGATGGTGGGTAAGCTTCAATATTTACCGCTAAGAGCGCGAAGAACGCAAAGAAGGAATTAAAATTTGGCGCCCTTAGCGTGTGTCGCATGGCGCCATGGAGTCACTTCGCGGTTCAAGAGATCAAATTGAGTATCGATCCTGAACTTCTTGAAGGCAAGTTACTCCAATTTCAAAACGAACTCATCCACCAACACACCTGCTGGATTAGTGTACGAATCCTCCCCAATGACCTTGAATCCATTCTTCTCCAGCACGCGTTTCGACCCAACATTGTGCTTCGCCACATGCGCGGATAATGGACGTATCTTTTCAACCTCCAAATATTGCGTCAATGCCTGCGTCGCGATTCCCTTCCCCCAAAATTCCCTTCCGATCCAATACCCGACTTCGCGGTGACTTTCCATTTCCCAACTGCCGATGCTTCCCGCCACTTGCTCATCGTGGACAATGATTCTGAAGATCACCGACTCGTCCGCCATGATCTTTTTTGTATGAGCGTAAAACGCCTCTTCATCCCGTGCTGGGAACGCCGCCATCGTCGTCGCTTCGGGGTCGAGTTGTTGCTTGTAGAGGATGGGTAGGTCAGAGTCGGTGGCGGGGCGGAGGAGGATGGGCATGACGGGAGTATACCCGTTGTTCACGTGCTATAATGCGCTTGTTGTTCGATCTCATATTTTTCAAGGAGACAAATCATGTCCTACACAATCGAAGGTCTAATTGCAATGGCTCCAAAGAGTTTTCAGGTCGACCAGGCAAAAGGGGTGAACGCTTCCGTTCAATTAAATGTGACTGGTTCCCAGGCGGGTCAATGGAACGCTGAAATCAAAGACGGCAAGGTTACGATCAACAAGGGCGTTCATGCCTCCCCTGATTTCAAAGTCACCGCCGATACGGACGATATTCTGGCTGTGGCGGAAGGAAAACTCGACCCTGCCAAGGCATTCATGATGGGCAAAGCCAAGGTGGAGGGCGATATGACTGAAATCATGAAGTTGTTGCCGTTGTTCAAGCGCTGATCGACTTCGTTTCACTGAGCAAGAGGATGCCGAACGCATGGCATCCTCTTTTTGTTTGGATGCCCAATGTTTTGGAACATGAATCCCCTCGGCTATAATTGCCGACAGATCATTATTAACAAGGAGACGCGTCATGTCTGCACCTCGAACTATCCGCGCGCCGCGCGGCGCTCAACTCACCTGCAAAGACTGGCTCAGCGAAGCGGCGTATCGCATGATCCAAAACAACCTCGACCCCGAGGTGGCGGAAAAGCCCGACGATCTCGTCGTCTACGGCGGACGCGGAAAAGCCGCGCGCGATTGGGAGTCGTTCGACGCGATCCTCGAGTCGTTGAAAAATCTTGAAGCGGACGAAACGCTCCTTGTGCAATCGGGGAAGCCTGTCGTTGTTTTCAAGAGTCACAAAGACGCGCCCAAAGTGTTGATCGCCAATTCGAACATTGTGCCGCACTGGGCAACGTGGGAATACTTCGATGAGTTAGCCAAAAAGGGACTCATCATGTACGGGCAGATGACCGCTGGCTCGTGGATCTACATCGGCACGCAGGGAATTTTGCAAGGCACTTACGAAACGTTCGGCGCGTTGGCAAAGCTCAAAGGCTGGGGATCGCTGAAAGGCAAATTTGTTCTCACGGCCGGTCTCGGCGGTATGGGCGGCGCGCAACCGCTGTCCATTACCATGAATGAAGGCGTGGGGCTGATCGTTGAAGTGGACCCCGAACGCGCCGAACGCCGCCGCGCCATCGGCTACGTGGATATGGTCGTGGATAATCTTGAGGAAGCGATGACCCTTGTTGAAGAGTTCAAGGAGAAGCAAATCCCAAAATCCATTGGGTTGATCGGCAACGCGGCGGATGTGTACGACGAACTCTCGAAGCGTGGAGTCGTCCCCGATGTGGTGACAGACCAAACGTCGGCGCATGAGGCGCTGTTCTATGTCCCGACGGGTGTATCGATCGCCGCGGCAGACGAGTTGCGGAAGTCGAATCCAGAAAAATATAAAAAGATGGCGATGGATTCGATGTCGAAACATGTGCAAGCCATGCTGGCATTTCAACGCGCGGGCGCGGAAGTGTTCGACTATGGAAATAACTTGCGGCAACAAGCGTTCAATAACGGCGTAAACGACGCGTTTGAGTTTCCTGGATTCGTTCCCGCATATATTCGCCCATTGTTTTGCGAGGGCAAGGGTCCTTTTCGCTGGGTGGCGTTATCAGGCGACACGGAAGATATTTACACGACCGATCAAGCGATCATGGAGTTGTTCCCCGAGGATGAGCATTTGCATCGCTGGTTGAAGATGGCGCGCGAGAAAGTTCCGTTTCAGGGATTGCCCGCGCGGATTTGCTGGCTGGGTTACGGCGAGCGAGTCAAAGCCGGGTTGAAGTTCAATGAACTGGTTGCGAGCGGCAAAGTACAAGCGCCGATCGTGATCGGACGCGACCATTTGGATTCGGGCTCGGTCGCTTCTCCGAACAGGGAAACCGAATCGATGAAAGACGGTTCAGACGCCATTTCAGATTGGGCGATCCTCAACGCGCTGATCAACGCCGTGGGCGGGGCAACCTGGGTATCGTTCCATCATGGCGGCGGCGTGGGCATGGGGTATTCGCAACATGCGGGCCAGGTGATCGTGGCAGACGGGACGCCGGAAGCGGCTCGCAGGTTGGAGCGCGTGCTGACGACTGACCCGGGCATGGGGGTTGTCCGTCATGCCGACGCCGGGTATGAGATTGCCCTCGAGGCGGCGAAACGTCACGGCATTAAAATGCCGATGTTGAAGTAAGCGAAACAACCAAGCCATCAAAAACATGAACTCACCCCCAAATGCATCTTTCGCGGGTGAGTTCATGTTTGCGCGCAACTGAAAATCATATCTGTTTGCGCCCAGTGTTACTCGTACTTAAATCTCCAAACTCCCACGCTCAAGAAGATCGCCGCGAAGACCAGCAAGACTCCCGCTTCGGGAAGAATATCAACCAAGCCTCCGCCGCGCGCAACGAGATCGAGCATGCCCTGCATTGCCCATGTGGTTGGCAACACTTTCACCGCGCTTTGAATCGCCGTCGGGAATAGTTCCAGCGGATACCAGCATCCGCCCATGAGCGCCATGACCATGCCGAACATGATGCTCACCCCACTGGCTTGCGCTTCGGTCTTGATGAACGTTCCCAGCGTGGCGCCGAACGCCGCCGCCGCAAGCGCCGAGGCAAGCAGGATGACGAACAACGCGAGCGGATCGCGTCCCCAGTTCAATTTCATCGCCAGAATCGCAAAGCCGACCAGCAGGAACATTTGAATCAATGCCATCGCCACCTGCCCCGAGATCGTGCCGAGCAGAAATGTCGCTTTCGTGGTTGGCGTGGTGAGCAGGCGGCGCAGCGTTCCCCCTTGTCGTTCGCTTGCAAACAGGGCTGAAATCCCAAAGAGCGGAATGAACACCCACGTGATCAATTGTCCCGCCGAAGAGTTGGCGCGCGGGTCATAATTCACCCGGTCGGGCGTCGTCCCTTCGATGACGGTCACTCGTTCGGGCGCGTCGGCTTGAATGTCCTGCGCCAGCGTGAGCGAACTTTCGAAATAGGCTTGTTTCTCCGCGTCGGAGGCAAAGGCTTGTTTCGCTTCGCGTTGCCTCACCGCATTCTGGGCGGCGGAGACCGAACTGCTCACGCGGCGGATGGCGGTGAGGATGGCGCGTTGCGCGATGCCCGCGTTGAGGTTGCTGGGTTGTTGGAGCATCTCCACTTGGGCGGAACCGTTTTGCAGCGCCTCGATGTCAACACCCGCGGGGATGATGAACACCGCGTCGGCGCGACGGTCGTCGAATTGACTCTGCGCCTCGGCGCGCGTCACCACCTCGGGACGAACCGCCGTCGAATTCTCCAATTCGTCAATGATCTGTTGCGAAACGGCTGTCTGCGATTCATCCACGACCGGTACACGGATGCGGTTGTCGTCGTCGTTCGAAGGCGTCCCACCGGCGAGCAGGAAGGTGAACACGATCGGGAGGATGATGAAGAACAACAACTCCGATGGGCTGGCAAAGCGGACGATGGCGTCTTTCCATGCGATGGCGAAAATTTTCTTCATGGTTGTTTTTGACCTTCTTGCCACAGAGACACCGAGACTCGGAGATTCTTTTTTTTCTCCGCGTCTCTGAGAGTGTTTCTTAAGTCAGAACTTCCGCAGTTGGCGGGCAGTTGTACTGCCGCCGCCGCAGTGCAACTACGGCGCAACAGGTTCAACTGCGTAAGTCCTATAAGTCTTTTTTTTGGACACGGATAGCACGGAGTTCACGGAGAAAACCATTTAAAAATCCGCGTTTGATCGTGTAACCCGTCAAATCCGTGTACTTAAGAAACAGTGTCTGAGACTCTGCGTCAGATTTACTGTTGCGCGATCCCATTCCGATTGAACAACACGACCGAGGCGGCGAACAACAACGCGCCCATGATGAGCAATGCGGTGACGGGTTCGGTTAGATTCTTCAACGTGCCGCCGAGGGCGAGGGTGACGAAACCGTCCATGCCCCAGGCGTTGGGCGTGATCTTGCTGAGGGTCTGCATGAACGGCGGGAAGTTTTCAAGGCTCATGAAACTTCCGCCGAGGATGCCGAAGATGAGCATGACCGCCGCGCCTGTGCTTCCCACTTGCGCGGGCGTGCGGGCAAAGGCGGTGATCAACATGCCCCAGCCCGTGGCGCCGAAGACTGCGGCGAGGATCAAAACCAAAACGCCAAGCGGGTCGCCCCATTGCACCTGAAAGAAGATCGAAGAGGCGAGGATCAAAACGCCGACCTGCGCGACGCCCATCAAGAAGATTCCCAACACCTTGCCGCCCAACACCTGCGCGTTGGAGGTGGGCGAGATCAACATGCGCGGAAGAGTGCCTTGCGAGCGTTCGGCAAGGATGGAGCGTCCGCCGTACGAGACGGTGTACATGAGGAACATCAACGCCATGCCCGGCGCGAAGTAGGCAAGCAGGTCGAACTCAACGGCTTCCGCGCCTTGGGTGTCGGTCTTGAGCGTGATGGCGGTGGATTCGGATTCGTCCACGTTTGCGAATAACTCTTGCGCTTCGCTCGCCACGTCCTGCGGATTCAACAGTCCGCTTTGCATCAAGCCGACGAGGGAGGTCGTGCCGCTCACGCGCCCTTCTTCGACGCGCGAGAGGAATTCGTCTACGATGGCTTTGATGATGCCCGCGCCTGTCGGACGCGATGGGTTGGCGTACACTTCGATTTGAACGGGAGCAGGCTGAACGGCGGTTGAGTCGAACGTTGTCCCCTCGGCAGGGATGACGCTGTCGGTGAATCCTTGTGGGATGACGATGGCGGCTGAGGCTTGGTCGCTGTCGATTAATCGGCGAGCCGCCTCGGGGTCGGATGAAGTGGTCGGTTCCACCAGGTCTGCCAGATCGGCGGAGTTGAATAATTCTTCGAGCGCGTTGCCCAACTCCTTTTGATCCAAATTGACGATGACGACGGGAATGTCTGAAAGCCCGGTCGAGCCGCCGCTGAAGCGACCCGTCACAAATCCCAGTCCGATGGTGAGCAGGAACGGCGCGAGGAGCATGAAGATGAGCGCGGCGCGGTCGCGGAACATGAGTTTGAGGTCTTTGATGCCGATGAGGAGGAGTTTGAGCATGAGGGGGATCCGGTTGTTAGGAGTTCGGAGATAGGAGATAGGAGATAGGAGTTACGAGTTACATAGTGTGTTGAGGGTTTCAGGTTTCAGGTTACGTGCCTACGTGTTTACGTGTGGAATGTGTGAGGGCTGGAAAGTGGACAGTAGGCAGTGGAAGGTGGAGAGCGGGTCAATCTCTACTTTCCACTCTCTAATCTCTCAGCGCTCTCCCTGTTAAGTGAAGAAAAACCGCTTCAAGATTCGGCTCGCGGATGTCAATCGAGCGGATCTTGATGCCGCGCTCGTTGGCTTTGCCAACCACCGCCGCGAGAATGTCTTTCGCATCGGATGTGATGACGCTGACCTCGTGATCGGTCACATCCGCTTTTTGCACGCCTTCGACTCCGCTCAATGCTTTGGCGAGCGCGTCGGGGTCTTCGTTTTCGCCGATATGCAAAATAAGTGTTTCAGTTTCGCCGACTTGTTTGGTGAGTTCGTCCTGCGTGCCGAGCGCGATGAGTTCGCCATGATCTATGATGCCGACGCGGCTCGAGAGTTCGGCGGCTTCTTCCATGTAGTGCGTGGTGTAGAGAACGGTCATGCCATGTTTGTTGAGGTCTTTGACCGTATCGAGAATCGCCCGCCGCGATTGCGGATCAATGCCGACGGTGGGTTCGTCCATGAACAGCAGGCGCGGCTTGTGAAGCAGACCCACGCCGATGTTGACGCGGCGCTTCATCCCGCCCGAATAGGTTTTGACTCGGTTCTTGGCTTTATCGGTCAAACCGATCTGCTCCAACACTTCATCCACGCGGCTGTTGAGGGACTTGCCACCGAGTCCATACATCTGCCCCCAGAAGACGAGATTCTCTTTTGCGGTGAGGTCTTCGTACAGAGCCAAATCCTGCGGCACGACTCCGATCACGCGCTTGACCGCCATCGGGTCTTTCGTCACGGAATGTCCGCCGATGGTTGCATCGCCAGACGTGGGCGCGTATAACGTGGACAGCATCGAGATGGTCGTCGTCTTCCCCGCGCCATTGGGACCGAGCAGGCTGAAGATCTCTCCCTCTTTGATGTCGAAGGTGATTCCTTTGACGGCGGTGAAGTCTCCGTATTTTTTGACGAGATTTTGGGATTCAAGGATGTTGGGCATGAGAACTCCATGGAATGAACACTACAAACACATACGGAGGGTGGGACAATAGGTTTCAGAAAGAGACAAGGAATCTTCCTCTTGCACGTTTATTCGCCGATGATTGATCTTCAAGTTAGAATCCCCTTCGACTTATTATTCAGTTCGTAAACTGCTTGACGAAATTGCTTCACATAAGGTGATGCCAGATCATTGCTCTCTTAATTTCTTTAATTCATCTTCAGCATGTTTTCTCAACTCTATATCGTTGGAAATTTCCAAAATACGCTCAAAATCTTTGATGGCATCTTCTGTGCGCCCTAACTTCGCGTAGACTGAAGCGCGACTATCGAGAATGTAGTCTGTATCTGGTGCGATGGCTACTGCTTTTTCGCAATCGGGTAATGCGTTGTTGTAATCGCCCAAAGTATAATACTCCCAGCAACGACCATTGTAAGCATCAGGATTATCTGGATTAAGTTTTATTGCATTTGAGTAATCAGCAATAGATTGGTTATGGTCACCCATGTAAGAATAAGCCAGCCCGCGGTTCATGTAGGCGTTGGCAGAATTTGGATTTAGTTCAATTGCTTTGTCGTAGTCTACAATTGCTCGATTATATTCGCCTTGTCTGGCATAAGCAGTCCCGCGGTTAAGGTAAGTTGTAGCAAAATTTGGATTTAATTCAATCGCCATACTGTAATCAGCAATAGCTTGGTCAAGGTCGCCCTTGCGAGAATAAAGCAGCCCGCGATTGTTATAGGCTTCAACAAAATTTGGATCTAATTCAATTGCCTTATTGTAGTCGGCGATAGCTTGGTCGTAACTCCCTTTGACCAAATAGACGTTCCCGCGATTGTAATAAAACTCTGCAGAATTTGGATTTAACTCAATCGCTCTGTTATGGTCAGCAATGGCGCGATCATAATCACCTTTGGCTAAATAGGCATTCCCGCGGTTTGAGTAAGTTTTTGCTGAATTCGGATTTAGTTCAATTGCCTTGTCGTAATCAGCAATAGCCTGGTCATGGTCATTTTTGTAAGAATAAACCAGCCCGCGATTATTGTAAGCTATGTAATAATTTGGGTTTAATTCGATTGCTTTATTCTGATCCGAAAACGCCTTCTTATATTCGCCTTTGTAAACATAAGCCATTCCGCGATTAGTGTATGCTTCAGCATAATTTGGATCTAATTCAATTGCATTATTACTGTCTGTAATAGCGCGGTCAAAGATTCCTTTATTAAAATATGCAATCGCGCGGTTGTTATAGGCTGGCGCATAATCTGGATTTAATTCGATTGTCTTATTGTAATCGGCAATAGCGTTGTCATCTTCTGCCGTGTGAAGAAAGGCGTTTCCGCGAATAAAATAAGCCTCTTCAGTGCCGATTGCCTGTTCGCCGCTTTTGTCAGCAAATTCAATTGAGTTGTTCATGTAAATTATTGCGTCATCAAATTGTTCGTTGAAATATTTATCTGCTCCAAGCGTGAACATGGCTAAATACCCAGCTTGAGCGGGCAATTCCGCAGTGAATATCTTGCCAAAAGTCACGTTATCAGGTTCGGTAAGGCTTAATTGCGCACCTTCCCGATTGGAAATATCGCCTTTTAATATTTTTATGCGTTCAATACGTGGCGTTATAGTTAATGAATCGTACCATCCCCAAACCATCAGTGTAGCGTTATATGCTTCTCCAACAGGTTTTACTGTATTGTCGTTAACCACCTCTTGCAGGCGTTCAACTCTTATGTCTAATTTATCTTTTTCCGCTTGTACCCTCAATTGTTCGTAAATGTATTGTGCTGGGTCAATTCCCTCATATTTTCCATCACTACGATTATCAAAATCTGCTATGATAATAAGCGATTGGTCAGTAGACGCAGTCGCAAATGGAGGTTCTGTGGGAATAAATGTTTGCAATGTTGGTATATTGAACATTGCAGCAAAAGTACATAAGCCAATCGAAATAACAATTGCTCCAATTACCCACGCCCATGACGGTAAATGAATGACCGCTTGAATCACATTCTTGACGACACCATGCTCCACCTTGATTTCCTGTTTTGTATGATCATCATTTTGTGAATCCATCATTACCTCCTTTATCACTACTAAAGAATCTACTTTTTAATTTGTTTGACGCCTTGAATTCGACTGTTATTATCTGCTTTAATAGTTTGCTCGCCGCTTCCGTTTATTTTTTGTGTCACATCTTTGACCCAGCTTTTGCGATTAGCTAAAACTCTTTGCACAGCACTTTGTCCCCCCAATAGATCAAATAACTCTTGTGCCAATTTTGGATTCTCTTTCAACTTTTCTGTAAGTGCAACCGCCAATAAAGTTTGTCGGGATTCGTCTTTTGGTTTTGCAGAAACCATAAGAGCTGCACCTTTTATGTCTGCATCATTTTCAAAATAGATTTTTATCTTGTTCCATAACTCTTGCGCCAGATTCCAGGCTTCTTCCCCGCTTTTTTCGCTTACAACGTCTACTATTTTCTTGCTTGTTGTCGCTCCAATTTCAATCAGAAACGGCATAAAAGGCGCCAACGCGGTTGTAATCGCTGCTGCAATTAATTCAATGTTCATAACATAATCTCCTCTTTCATTAGGTGAGACATCTTCAAGATTGATTAGTGTGTACTAACAACTCAAATTAAGTATGGTTTTTTGCGACACAATGTGTTTCTAATCAAGCCAAAGTACATTGGATTTTGTAAGGTAAATGCCTGATAATCCCTCGATAAATCTTTATGTACACACCTACATATTATATACCCGTGGAAAGTATACGACAATTGAATACTATCGAAAACTCCGCCGATTATTTACTTAACCTATTGTACCTCCTCAACACCTCCCTCGCCTCCTCATGCGGCAGAGCCTTCACCGTGAAACCGTTATGCCCCGTCATATCCTCCGCCGCGACCATTGAATTGATGATCGCCTCCTCTGTCGCAAAGACCGACGCGGCGAACAGCGGATTGAGATGCTCGTTATCGAGCGCGCGCAGATCGGCGAGTCCGTTTTCTTTGCCGAGCGCGATGTTCGGGTTGGCGGTCGAGAACGCGAAAAAAATATCGCCCGAACCGTTGCCGCCCAGCGAGCCCGTGCGCGCCATGCCGAGCGTTGCGCGTTTTGCGATCCGCTTGAGTTGATGCGGCAACAGCGGCGCGTCCGTCGCCAGCACGACGATCAGCGAGCCGTCATCGTGATACGGGTTTTCGCCGCCCGACCACACCGCGCCCTCTTTCAAATGATTCCCAACGGGCGCTCCCGCCACCGTGAATTGAAACCTCGACCCAAAATTGGATTGCGCGAACGCGCCGACAGTCCACCCGCCGAATTTTTCAGGAAGTTTTCGGGATGACGTCCCGCTCCCGCCTTTGAACTCGTAACAGATCATCCCCGTCCCGCCACCGACGCTTCCTTCCGCGATTGAGCCTTCATCTCCCTGCTATAATCCCGCCCATGTCCACGCTTCGCAACACGCTTCGCAACTTCTGGACGCGCGACTCGTCCATACTCCTCGGCGGGTTCATCCTCACGGTCTTCCTGATCGTTTACATCTGGTGGCCCCTTGCGGAAGAATACCTCAAGTACGTGGATTGGAACGGCGCATGGTGGCGAACCATGGACTGGCTCTTGCTAGGCATCTTTGGGTTCATGTCGGTGACGATCATCGCGCGGGCAAACCTCAAAACCGACCTGCTCATTATCTTCGTTGGCATCTGCGGCGGGCTGGCAATCGAATCGTGGGGCACACAAACGAATCTCTGGCATTACTACACCGCCGAACGTCCGCCGTTGTGGATCATCCCCGCCTGGCCCATCGCATCACTCTCGATAGACCGCATCACACGCGCAATTCTTTTTCTTACCACAAAGGACACAAAGGTCACGAGGGATTTAAAAAAGAATTCCTTTGTGTACTTCGTGTCCTTTGTGTTAAATTTTAAAACACTGTACTGGATCGTTTTCGCCTCCTTCCTGACCTTGATGCTGGTCTTCGTTGCCCCAACATTCGACAAGTCTTTCACCTGGCTCGCGCTACTTCTCTCCATTCTCCTCATTCTCACACCAACCGATCACCGCTATGCCATCCTCACCTTCATCGCTGGCTCAGGGCTGGGATATTATCTCGAACTGTGGGGAACCACGCGCGAGTGCTGGACGTATTACACGTTTCAAACTCCGCCGCTGTTTGCGGTCCTCGCGCATGGGATGGCGGCGGTTGCGTTTTGGCGGGCGGGGTTAACGGTGAAAACGGCGTGGGGAAATTTGCGCAAAAAATTCTCCCTGGGCGGCGCATAGCGAGAGAGCTATCAGGCGTGAGACGATGGGCGGAAAACGAGCGCGGTCTGCCGTCTGTGGGCGGAGGCGAGGCAATAAATCCGCGGGCGGACCAGGGGTCAATCGGAAAAGACGCGGGAACGTATCCCCTTGACACACACACGAATCGTCGTAGAATGTGACCATCAAGTCACATGACCACGAGGTCATATCCGCGATGCCCAAGCAGACCTTCCACAACCTCCCCAACGAAAAGCGCGAGAAGATCGTCAACGCCGCCATCGAAGAATTCGCCGAGTACGGTCTGGAGAACGCCTCCACGAACCGCATTGTGGCGAATAGCGGAATCGCCAAGGGAAGTTTTTATCAATACTTTGCGGACAAACTGGACGTTTTCAATTATTTGATGGATGTGGTGGCGCGTGAAAAAACGGAATTTTTCAAAGACAAGCGCCCGCCCGGCAGGAACCTGGACACCTTCGAATATTTCCGCTGGATGATCAAGGCCGCCATGGAATTCAATTCCGCTTACCCTCGCATGGCGCAAGCCGCCAGCCGCGTGTTATTCGTCGAAGGCTTGTATTACGGGGCAAAATTTGCCGAATACCACGAGCAAGCGAAAGAGGCGCTGACGGCGATGATCAAGCAAGCCATGAAGAACGGCGAAGTGGACCCGAGTGTGGATGTGGAATTGGCGGTGATGATCATGGAAACATGGAGCAACGCCATCACGACGTATATCATCAGCGAAGGCATGAAACAAAAAGATATTATCAAATGGGTGCGTTCGGCGAAGACACGGGAAAAGATCGATAAGATGCTGTATGTGATGGAATACGGTTTACGCAAAACCGAATCGGAATTCAAAAAGAGTTTTTAGCAAAAGGAAACACATCATGACTCTTTATCTCCGCCTCGCCTGGCGCAACATTTGGCGACACCGCCGCCGCACGGTCATCATTGTTTTGGCAATGGGGCTGTCGCTCGCGTTGATGATGTTCTACGATGGTTTGCTGGACGGCTTCAACAAAGCCATTGCCGGCAACGCGGTGCGCGTGCTGGGCGGCAATGTGCAAGTCCATGCGCAAGGCTATCGTGAAAAGGTGGATAGCAACCCGCTTCTTCCATTGAAGGATGATTCATCTGTCGTGGAAGCCGCGCTAGCACAGCCGGATGTAACCGCCGCCTCGCGTCGCATTCAGACGGGCGGGCTGGTCAGCAACCCTGAGGGCGCGTTCCCCCTCAACGTGATCGGCATCGAGGCGAGCGCGGAGGCGCCGGTCAGCTTGATCGCCGAACACATCGACGAGGGTCGCTGGCTCGCAGACGATGACCGAGATTCGGTCTTGATCGGGCGCGGGCTGGCGGAGGCGCTATCCATCATGCTCGGCGACCGTATCACCGTGGTGGGGAGCGACATCCACAAACAGAACCGACAGCGCACGATGACCGTGATCGGGATTTACGATATCGGCTTGCCGTCGTTCGAAAAAGGCGCGGTGTATATTTCGCTCGCCGAGGCGCAAAGCCTGTTCAACTTACGCGGACAATCCACCGAGGTGCAGGTCACGCTCGACCAGGTCGGCTCAGAATCACAGGTGGTCGCCGCGCTTTCTTCATTCCTCTCGGGGTATGAAGTGGAATCGTGGGAACAAAATTATCCCGAACTGGGGAATGCCATCGGGCAGAAAACCGCCGTGATGGATATTTTCAGCGTGGTGATCGTGATGATCGCCGGCATCGGCATTTTGAATCTCCTGCTTATGGCGGTCTACGAGCGGACGCGCGAGATCGGTCTGCTGGGCGCGATGGGATTCAAGCCCCGCCAGATCGCTGCCACCTTCATTATGGAAGGCGCGCTGATCGGCATAGTCGGCGCGATGGCTGGCATCGTCCTGGGGCTTTTGATCAACGGGAGCATGGCGCAGGTTGGCATGGATTACAGCCAATTTGCCGGCATGACCGAATATATGGCGCTCATCAGCGGCAAGGTTTACCCCACCCTCGGGGTGGACAACATCGGCAACCGCGCGATGGTCGTTGTTGTCATCGCTATTGTTGCGGCGTTGATTCCGGCTGTCATCGCCTCGCGGCGCGAGCCTTCCGAGGCGTTACACCACGTGTAAGGATTTGCTTCTTCCTTCTTTCGCGCAATCGATCACCGAGGGCGCGCGCTGTTCCGAAGGGTTGGGCATAAGCCCAACCTGATTCACGAGAACCTTCGGGACGTTCCGCACAAGGCGAGTCAACGAAAGAAGAAAGAGGAAAGATACCAAAGCAAAGAGATTCTTATGATCCAACTATTCAAACTAGCCTATCGCAACATCGGGCGCAATAAGACCCGCTCCCTGCTTTCCTCGCTTGCCGTCGCCGGTGGGATGGCGTTACTGCTCCTCATGGTCTCGGTTCTCGAAGGCGAAATGCGCGGCGCGCTGGATAACACCATCCGCTTGCAGAGCGGGCATTTGCAGATTCGACCCGCATCCTACGAAGAGGGAAAGATCAGCCTGAAATGGGATGACCTGATCGCCGACCCGGAGGCTGTGGCGCAAACGATCAAAACGCTTCCCGAGGTGATCACCGCCACGCCGCGCCTGATCGCCAGCGGGATTCTCTCTCTCAGCGATGAATCGAAAGGCGTGCAAATCATCGGTATCGACCCGACTTCGGATGCAAACCTGCCATTCCGCGAGGGCTTGCTCGACGGTGAATTTATCCATCCTGACGACCGCGAGGGCATCATGATCGGCAACACCCTCGCCGAAAAATTGAAACTCGTCGTCGGCGACGCGGTCAACCTGCTGGTCAACACCTCCAACGGCGATATAGACGAGCAATTGTTCACCGTGCGCGGCATCTTCACCACGCGCACGCCCGGTTTCGACGAACTCAATGTGCTGATGCCGATCTCGAAGGCGCAGGCATTCACTGTGACAGAAAATCATGCCAGCACAATTTTTGTCCTGTTACAGAAGAACGAACAAGCGGAACCGGTGGCGCAGGCGCTACAATCGTCGCTCTACAAGGCGCTCACCTGGCAGGACCAGAATGAATTCATCACTCAATTCGAGGATTATGCCGGCGCATTTATGATCGTGTTGTACCTGATCGTGCTGGGCATCACTGCCACCGTCGTCACCAACACCCTCGTCATGGCGGTGTTCGAGCGCGAGCGCGAGATCGGCATCCTCGCCGCCATCGGCATGAAGGGGCGCGGCATTATGGCGCAGTTCCTCGCTGAAGCCGCCCTGCTCGCCACCGGCGGCGTGATCGGCGGACTCCTCATCGGCGGCGCAATGGTCGCATATTTCACAGTCAATGGAGTTTATATCGGCGACTACGGAATCACCGGCGTGCTCTTTGAAGATCGCATCTATGCCCACCTGACGCTCGAAAACACAATTGTGCTGGGCATTGTCACATACCTCATTACGCTTGCCGCTTCGTTATATCCTGCCATGCTCGCCGCGCGTATGGAACCTGTCGAAGCGTTACATGGAATGGGAGGCTGAAATGGAAGTCACAAAAGTAATCGACGCGACGCGCGTCTACAAAATTGGCGAAGTGGAAACGCGCGCCCTGCGCGGCGTCAACCTCTCCATCACAAGCGGAGAGTTCTCTGCCCTCGTCGGTCCATCGGGCTCGGGCAAAACCACCCTGCTTCAACTCATCGGCTTGCTCGACCAGCCCACCAGCGGACAAGTCTTCGTCAACGGGCAGGACGCCACGCACTTGAATCGCAACCAACGCGCCGACCTGCGAAAACATTCCATCGGGTTTGTCTTTCAATTTTTCGCGCTCATCCCAACGCTCACCGCTTACGAAAACGTGGAGATGCCATTGTTATTGAACGGCGCCAAAGGCGGAGACCGCAAGCGGCGCGTCAACGAAATGCTGGAGGCGGTTGGACTCTCTGACCGCGCCCATCACCGCCCCGATCAACTTTCAGGCGGACAACAACAACGCGTCGCCGTCGCCCGCGCGCTTGCCACTCGCCCCACGCTGATCCTCGCCGACGAGCCAACAGCAAACCTCGATACCGAGAACGGCAAACAAGTGATGGATATCATGCAACGCTTGAATCAAGAGACCGGCGTCACGTTCGTGTTTGCCACGCACGACCCGCGCGTGATCGGTTACGCCAACCGGGTGATCACGCTGGAAGACGGTCTCATCGTGAAAGACGCCGGGATCACAACATGAAAACATCAACTCGACGCGCAGAGCGGCGGAACAGCGCCCCTCTTTCATGCACTCGAAACGCGCTCATTGTGATCGTCATTCTCCTTGGGTGGGTTCTTTCAGCCTGCGGTTCGGCATCTACACCCGCGCCCATTCCCACCATCGCGCTTGATGGCGGCAACACGCCGCCGGATCAACAAACGGAAAGCGGAAATGCGATCGACGCGTCGGGAATCATCGTCCCTGTTCGTCAGGCGCGGCTGTCGTTTCCATCTGTCGGCAAAGTGGCGGAGGTGAAGGTCAAGGTTGGCGACGAGGTCAAAGCGGGCGATGCGCTGGTCGCGCTCGACGCATCGCTGTTGCGAGCAAAGGTCAAAGAGGCGGAAGCGAATCTGGAGGCGGCGCAGGCTCACGTCCGATTTTTGACGCGGAATAAAACGGATCAAGTCCATCTCGATCAAGCCCATGCCGAAGTCGAACGGATGCAAGCGTTGCTCGATTCAGCCAACGCGACACTCAACGCGCAATCCACGCTCCTCGCGCCGTTCGATGGCGTGATCGTGGATGTGGATATTGCCGTTGCAGAGATCGTCACGCCGGGGCAGATCGTGATCGTGCTGGGCGATCTCTCGGGTTTTCACATCGAAACAACCGACCTGAGCGAACGCGACGTGACGAGGATACAGCCCGGCGATTCAGCCTCTATTTTTATCGAGGCGCTGAACGAAGAATTCGCCGGCGCAGTGATCGGCATGGACCGCATCGGCTCGACGCTCGGCGGCGACGTGGTTTTCACGGTGACGATCGACTTCAACGACCAGCCGCAAGGCTTGCTCTGGGGCATGAGCGCGGATGTGGAAATTCAGGCGAGCGAGCAAGAATGAAGCAAACTCGTTTGGTTATTCGTTTTGTTTTGATCGTTGCCTTGGCAATGGGTATGCTCCCAATGCGCGGCGTTTTCGCCTTGCCGTTGGCGCAAGGATCGATCGTTGCCTCGGCTGTGTTCGTCCCCGCGCAAGTTTCAAAATTGGGATTCGTTGCATCGGGCTTGGTCAAAGAAGTTTTGATAAAAAAAGGCGATTCGGTGAAGGCGGGTGATGTGTTGATCACGCTCGACGCGCCAGAATTGCAATTCACCGTCACCGCCGCCGAAGCCGCGCTCCGCTCCGCGCAGATCAACGCTGAACTTCAACGGTATGGCCGCATCAAAGAACAGCGCAACGGAAAAATTTTTTGGACGCAACTGCCCAAGGAATACATCGAGATCGCGGATATTCAAGTAAAGCAAGCTCAAGCCGCGCTGGAAATTGCGCAAGCCGCTTTGGCGCAAACCAGCCTCGCCGCGCCGTTCGAAGGAGTTGTCGCTTCAGTGGATATTGCCCAAGGTGAATTCATTGAACAGGGGCGAGTCGCCGTCACACTTGCCGCGTTGAACGACCTGCGCGTCGAAACCACAGATTTGAGTGAACGCGACATAGCGAAAGTGAACGTCGGCGATTCGGCAACAGTATTTGTGGAATCGTTGAATCAAACGGTTAACGGAACGGTGATCGCCATCTCGCCTGTCGCAAACACAGTCGGCGGCGATGTGGTTTTCAAGGTCGCGATTGAATTGGACGAACAGGTTCAAGGCTTGTTGTGGGGCATGACCGCGGAAGTAACGATCGGTGAACAAGTAGCCCGCGAGCAGTGATCGTCAACCAGATATACCGCGCACGGTCACAAATTGCGGTCTTGTAAAACGGAAAATTGAACCGCGAAGCGCGCCAAGATAAAGGCATTTACTTTGCGTTCTTTGCGGTCTTTGCGGTAAGAACAAAGCGCAGAAAGCGACCGTGGTTCAGTATAGCAGTGGCGCGGCTGATTTATAATCAGCGCGTCTCTTTTTGTTCTCTCTCTTGCGAAAGTCTCTTTGTCACAGTAAAAAAAGAGATTTTCTCAATGGACTTTGCGACGAAATAAAACTGATGTATACAAGAGATCTATTCTGAAACTTGAAATTGGAGCACACATGACCCTCCCCACCAAGATCACCGTCATCGGCGCAGGCTCGGCATCGTTCGGCGAGAACACGCTCTCCGCCATCATGCGCTCGCAAAAACTCAAAGGCTCCACGCTCGCGCTCGTGGATCGCAACGCGGACACTCTCGACATCGTCCAGCGGCTCGCGGAACGCCTCAACCGCGAATGGGATTCGCAGTTCACGATCACCGCGCACACGAATCATTTGGACGCATTGAGCGATTCAAATTTTGTCGTCAATGCCATCGAAGTGGGCGCGCGCGAAAATTTATGGCAACGCGATTTTGAGATCCCAATTCAATATGGCGTGCGTCAGCCCTACGCTGAAAACGGCGGACCAGGCGGCTTCGCGCACGCCGCGCGCAACATCGGTCCCATCATGCAGATCGCGCGCGATATGGAACAGGCTTGCCCCGACGCGTGGTTCGTCAACTTCACCAATCCGATGATCCGCATTTGCGACGCGGTCAATCGTCACAGCAAAATAAAAAGCGTCGGCTTGTGTCATCAAATTTATGCGGGCTATGTGATGGTCGGCGTTGCGTTGGCGAAAGACCTCGGCATCGAAATCCCCGAAGGGCTCACGGGCGTCCATGCGGCGGTGGATCAACATCCGCTGCAACAACGCGTGCGCGAGCAGATCGTTCCCCTCATTGACATCCGCGCGGCGGGATTGAATCACTTCACATGGATTCTCTCCATGCACGACAAACGCACGGGCGAGGATTTATATCCGCTCTTCAAACAACGCTTCTTTCAACTCGACGGGCAGTTTGAGCCGCTGACCCGCGACATTTTCTCAGCCTTCGGCTTGTTCCCCGTCCCCGGCGATACTCACCTCTGCGAATACCTCCCCTGGATGAGCGACTCGCAAACCAAACCCTGGGAACATTACAACATCCGCCTCTACGATTGGGAGTTGTTCGAATCGGTCCGCGGCTTTCAACTACATCGCCTCGATGAAATGGCGAAAGGCGACGCGACCATCGAAGGCTTGCTAAATACCGACAGTGAAGGCGCGTTGGAAATGATCGAGAACATCGCTGGCGCGGGAAGTCATTATCACCTCGCCGCGAATCTTCCTAACGTTGGGCAAATTGCCAATTTGCCGTTGGGCGCATCCGTTGAAACGCCCGTGCAAGTCAACGGCGCGGGGATTCATCCCGTCCACGTCGGCGCATTACCCGAACCCATCGCAGAATTATGTCGCCGCGAAATCACTGTCGCGCAATTGTGTGTTGATTCGGTTGTGGAAGGAAATCGAGAGAAAGCATTGCAATGTCTTCTGCTCGACCCCGTCATTACAGACATTGATACGGCAAGAAAAATACTTGACGATTATCTAACGAGTTACAAAGAATATCTTCCACAGTTTTGGAAGTAGGCCGTATGTCGTGCTGAGCGTAGCGAAGCATCTCTGCTGATAACGCCAGAGACTCTTCGCTGGCGCTCAGAGTGACATGCCATCAAATATGAACATCATTACCCCACAATCCACCGACAGGAAATTTATTCAACAAGCTGCCCAACTCCTTGTAGATGCTTTCCGCGAACATTGGCCCGACGCCTGGCCCACGATGGAAGATGGGTTGGAAGAAGCAAACGAGTTGTTTGAAGAAGGAAATATCTGCCGCGCGGCGGTGGGTAATGATGGAAACCTGCTCGGCTTCATCGGCGGCATCCCGCAATACGACGGTCATGTGTGGGAACTGCATCCGCTGGCGGTTCAGCCATCGGAACAAGGTAAAGGCATAGGCAGGGCTTTGGTGAAAGACTTCGAGTCGCGGGTCCGCGAGAGAGGCGGGTTGACGATCACGCTTGGGTCGGACGATGAAAATAATATGACTTCGTTATCCAATGTTGATCTCTATGAAAATCTTTGGGATCAAGTCAAGAACATCAGGAACATCAAAGGTCATCCGTTCGAGTTCTATCAAAAGATGGGATTCGTGATCACCGGCGTGATGCCCGATGCGAACGGAAGAGGCAAACCCGATATCTTGATGTCAAAAAGAGTCGAACGATAGGCGATGAACAATTGACTTGGTTGATTGTTGACACGGCAAAGAATATCTTCGTCGGTTTCGAAACGATCAAACTATTCATTTGCAAAAATGACCGCCGCGCAAATTGCGCGGCGGTTTTTATTTCGACATTATGTTGAACACAGCGGAATCGAATCATATACCATTTCTTTTTATTGATCAATGCGCTTACACATGACAACATCACAAAAGACTTACAATATTTTAAACAATTTCATGCTCGATAACCCTTTACATAAAACGAATAATAGATATACAATCTATATTGTTATGGTTCATCATCATACGATTCAATGAAGTTAACTTTGAATCAATATCGATCAACAAAGATAACAATGATGAATCAAACAACGCGATCAAGAAAACGCCAGCAACAGACACGAACAACTTGATCGATCGCAAAAGAAAAGGACTCGACATGTATCTCTGTGTGTTATCAAGCCTGCCGGATGATCCGAACGACAAGCCCTACGATCCATCCCCTCACATGAATGGATTCAAATGGAAACATCATCCGATGCGCCCGAAAGGCGTGGAAAAACAGATCCGCGAATTGATGGACGAAGGCGTGGATGTGTTTGTGAATCTCGTAGACGGCACGCCCGACGACCCGCTCTCGGGAATCGGTCTTGTCACGCTGATGGAAAAACTCGGCGTGGCATTCACCGGCGCCGATTCGAAATTCTTCGATCCCTCGCGGCAGGAGATGAAAGCCTATGCCAAGAAATCGAACGTCCCCGCGCCGAATTGGGTGATGGTGGACCGAGTCGAAGATGTGGAACGCGTCGCCAAGCGTTTGCGCTTCCCGGTGCTGGTCAAGCCGCCTCACGGGTATGCGAGCGTCGGTATCACGCGCGAGTCACGCTGTGAGGATGTGGACCAGCTCAAAGTCCAAGTAGGACGCGAGATCGAGGTGTTCGGTCGCGCGCTGTTGGAAGAGTTCATCGAAGGACGCGAGTTCACGTGTCTCGTTGCGGAAAATCCCGACGATGCGAACAACCCGATCACCTTCAAACCTGTGGAATTTATTTTCCCCGACGGCGAGTCATTCAAGCATTACGACATGAAATGGGTGGATTACGAGAAGATGTCGGTGGCGGCGGTGACCGATAGGCGCATCGAAAAAACGTTGCGTGAACAAACCGCGCGCTTGTTCAAAGCGATGAACGGAAACGGATATGCGCGTTGCGACTATCGCATGGCGGCAGACGGCACGCTGTACATGTTGGAGATCAACCCAAACTGCGGAATCTTCTATTCGCCCGAGGAACCCGGCTCGGCCGATTTCTCATTGATGAACGATAAATCGTACAACCATCACAAGTTCATGAAGTTGATCATCCGCTCCGCGCAGAACCGACGCGACAACATGATCGCCGCGAAGTTGCTGAAGAAGATGAAGAAGCAACGGGCGCCGGAGATGGCGTACTCGTAACAGCGAGAAAGTAATCAGTGATCAGTCATCAGAGTGAGCGGACAAATCGTCCGCTCATTTTGTTATCTCTTATGGTAGTTTGCATGCTCAAAAAGAAAATCGTGTTCATTAGCTCTGACACGATACAGAAGCCATTGACCACACTGATAACCTACCGTAGAATAGGCGGATAGATTATATATAATTCCGCAAAGGTTCACATGGCTAAATATCGCATCATGTACTGGAAGCACATCCCCCAATCCATCACCGTCGAGGGCGATGGGCGCACGATCAAGAAACAACTTTCAGACAAGATCCAAAACAAAATCGACGCGTACGCGATGGCGGAGGGACTCACCTCCACATCGGATTACGCGAGTCAATACAAACGCGGGGATTGGATTCAACGCGACGGCGCGCCCGAAGAGGTGGCAGATGCGCTTCTTTTGGACCTTGAGGCTGAGTTCGCCAAAATAGAGATTCCGCGTCGGGAAGCGAAAACCGTTTAACCACAAAGGCACGAAGGGACACAAAGGTTTTAAAAAATCCGTGTTGTCCGTGAAATCCGTGTACAAAAATCAATGAGCCAAAAGCACACCATCATCCTCCAACCTTCTGGCAGACGCGGACAAGTGGACGAAGGCACGTCCGTACGCACTGCCGCACGTGAGTTGGGCGTGGAGATCGAATCCATTTGCGCGGAGAATGCCACGTGCGGCAAGTGCTTGGTGCTGATCGAGGAAGGTCGCTTCGAGAAGTACAACATCGACTCGCAACAAGCCAACCTCTCCCCTGTTGGCGTGGAAGAACGCGCCTATCTCGAACGCAGACCGAAGTTGTTGAAAGACAAAGGCTGGAAAATCGGACAAGTCCGTTTATCGTGCCAGTCGAAGATTCTCGGCGATGTGTTGATCAACGTCCCCGAAGAGAGTCGCGGCAACAAGCAGATCGTCCGCAAGAGTGCGAGCAACCGCCCGATTGAGATCAAGCCAGCGATCCGAAAATATCTGGTGACGATGACTCCGCCCAATCTCGAACGCCCCATCGCGGACTGGGAACGTCTCGCCAAGGGACTCGAAACGTCCATGCAATTGGTTCGCGGCGTGGACGCGAAGGTCCCGCGTTGGTTTGACATGAACATAGATTATCAGTGTTTGCGAACGCTATCGAAAACTCTGCGCGACGCGAAGTGGAGCGTCACAGTCACGGTATGGAATGACAAAGAAGTGATCGCCGTTCAGGGAGGCTACCATGAGGAAAGTTATGGCGCGGCAGTGGACATCGGCTCGACGACGGTCGCGTTGTATCTTTGCAATTTACGAACAGGAGAGTTGCTCGCGGCTGAATCCGAGATGAATCCACAGATCGTGTACGGCGAAGACGTGATGTCGCGGATTCAATACGCGATCGAGCATCCCGACGGCTTGGACAAATTGCACAAAGCGATCATCTCCACGTTGAATAAGTTGTTGAGTAAAGCCGCACATGAAGCCAAGATCAAGTTGACCGAAATCCTTGAGATGGTGTTGGTCGGAAATTCAACGATGCACCACGTTTTGTTGAACCTGCATCCGAAAGATTTAGGGCTGGCGCCGTTTGTGCCCACCATACACAAATCGGTGGACATCAAAGCGCGCGAGTTGGGATTGCATATCAACCCATCGGGGAATATTCATGTTCTGCCGACCATCGCATCCTTTGTCGGCGCGGACACGAGCGCGATGATCCTTGCGGAGGAACCGCACAAACAGGATGAAAACTGGTTATTGATTGACGTTGGCACGAACGCGGAACTCGTGCTTGGGAATCGCAAGCGGCTCGTCTGCACATCCACGCCGACGGGTCCCGCCCTCGAAGGCGCGCATGTTGAATATGGAATGCGAGCCGCGCCTGGCGCAATGGAACGTATCGTCATTGACGAGACTACGCTTGAACCGAAGTACAGAGTCATCGGCGTCGAAGGTTGGAACACGGATCACGCCGAGTTCAAAGGTCAAGTCAAAGGGATATGCGGATCCGCCATCATTGATGGAGTGGCAGAATTATTTCGGGCAGGGATCGTCGATTCGAGGGGCAAGTTCAAGAAGAACTTAGAGTCGAAGCGTGTTCGACAGGGCGAGTCAGGCTGGGAGTATGTGATCGCTTGGACGGAGGAGACCTCCATCGGACGCGACATCCCAATTACACAACAGGATGTGCGGCAGATCCAATTGGCGAAAGCCGCGTTGTTCACCGCCGCGCGCACGTTGTTGAAACGGTTTGGTTTGCAAGACCCCGATAAAGTTATTTTGGCGGGCGGGTTCGGAAGTTTTATTGATAAAGAGAAGGCAATGCTCATCGGGCTGATCCCCGATTGCGACTTGGAAAATGTGTACGCGGTCGGCAATGCGGCGGGCGATGGCGCGCGCATCGCGTTGTTGAACATCGAGAAGCGGAATGAAATCGATTCGGTCACGCGCAACGTCGAGCGATTCGAATTGCCCACCGACCCCGATTTTCAAAATCAGTTCATGCTCGCCACGAGTTTCCCGCACATGAGCGAGCCATTTCCGCATATCGCGCATTTGATTCCCAATCGCGTGGTTGACCCGATGGCGAAGAATTTTATGAAGTGAAAAAATTCGGTGGTCGAGTAGTCCCGCGTGCAGTTCACGGGACGTATCGAGACCACCACGCCGTAAAGCAGTTCTTGTTACAAAAATTTTTCTGGTTATTGGTGGTCTCGATACGACACTCGCTATCGCTCGTGTCTACTCGACCACCGAGGTAACAAAAAAGGAAATTCTATGAACAAATTTCTTGAACGACTCAACTCAGGCGAAATTCTCGTTGCCGATGGCGCGACGGGATCGAACTTGCAAAAGATGGGACTCAAGCCTGGCAAGCCGCCCGAGGACTTGATCATTGACGATCCCGACACCCTCCTAAAACTCGCATCATCCTTCGCCGAGGCTGGTTCAGATATCATCCTCACCTGCACCTTCGGCGGGACGCGGATGCGGATGAAGGATTCAAAATATCAAGATCGCACGCCCGAAGTGAACATCCGCGCGGCGGAGATCGCCCGCAAAGCCGCCTCGCTCAACAGCGGACTGGTGGCTGGCTCGATGGGACCCGTCGGCGCGTTGATCAAGCCGTATGGTCCGCTGGAGTTTGATGAAGTGAAAGCCACATTCGCCGAACAGGCCAAAGCATTAGCCGATGGCGGCGTGGACTTGTTGCTCATCGAAACGATGTTCAGCATCGAAGAAACAACTGCGGCATTCGAAGGCGCGAAGTCTACAACTGATTTGCCAATCGTTGTTTCATTTAGTTACGACCGCGGCACGCGCTCGATGATGGGCGTCAAACCAAAGGATGTGATCAAGAAATATTCCGAGATGGGCGCGACGCTCGTCGGCGCGAACTGCGGGACAACGCTTGACAACATGGAAGCAGTGGTCAAAGAATATTCGACGACCCTGCCGAACTTCCCATTGTGGGTGAAGCCGAACGCAGGCGTTCCGCACATGGACATCGAGACCGAGCAGGGAGTCTACGACATGGGTCCCGAAGATATGGCAAAGTTTTCAAAGAAATATGTTGAGTTGGGCGCCAAAGTTGTTGGTGGCTGTTGCGGGAACACCCCCGAACACATCGCCGCGATCGTGAAGGCGGTGAAGAAGACAGAACAGGCTGGAGCGTGATGCTCCAGCCTGCTTTTTTCATTAATCCTATTCAATAGCACAGGATGTATTTATTACGCAAACTGTGATTTGCCCTTCCCCCACCCCATATAATGCTCTTTCGTCTTCTTATCCATCTTCTCCAGCTATTCAGCGAAAGAACCGGAGATCTTTTCGGATGTCTTTGAGAAATCTACAATATTATGGAGCGATGAACGCGGGAAATTAAAAAGATAATCGCTCAGATTTGATACAATCCTCGCGCAAAATAAGCGACTCGATCGGAAATGGCTTTGAGGCGTAGAAAAATCTGCGTTGTCCGCGTCAATCGGCATCCAATATATTTTTTATCAAATACACACATGGAGAAATCTGACGATGAAAAACAAGAATCATTGGGTTGTTCTATTAATATTGGCTCTTCTGTTGACCGCTTGCGCCAGCCCGAGCAACCCGACCAACGCTCCCACGTTGGAAGCGCCAACCCTCACTGCGACTCAACCCGCCCCGACTCAAACCCCGACCAGCGAACCAATGCCGCCGACGATCGCCGCGAAAAGTTGCTCGCGCGACGATGTTCAAGAAGCGCTGACCAACTCTCCCGACGGAGGAATCGTCATCATCCCCGCAGGCGAATGCGATTGGGGCGACGCGCCCGCCGTGACGCGGCAGGCAGGCGTCTGGCTCAAAGGCGCGGGCAAAGATCAAACGATCATCAAACGAAGCGCGCCTGTTTTCCCCTTGCCATATGACGGCGTGGAATGTGTCCCCGAATTGTATTATGACGAAAACGGCAACGTTCAGCGCGTTCCCTGTGATGGCAACCCGCCGCCGCAACAATATCTGATCGAGTTTGACTGCGCCAACGGCAAGCCCGTGGAAGTTTCAGATTTGACGCTGATCGGCAACGACGACGATCAAAGCGAACTCGAACGCATCTTCGATGGGGACAACGGGCTGGGACTGCTTCATGGCTGTATGGATTTCAAAATCCATGACGCGGCGTTCAACAAATTTTCAAATGCGGGGATATCGGTTCGAGATGGCGGGCGGGGCGTGATCTATCAGAATGAATTTTTCTCCAACTTCAAATGCCAGGATGAAAATACGCTCGTTCCGCGCGAGGATGGCACAAATTGGAAGTTCACAGAACCAATTGCCTGTTTAGGCTACGGCGTAGCAGTGTATGGCGACGATACTTGGTCCGCGACGATTCAACTCGGCACGCCGAACGCGGTCTTCATTGAAGATAACGTATTTTCCGATAACCGCCATGCGATTGCTTCCAACTATGGCTCGAACTATGTTGTGCGTTATAACGAAATCGCCCACACCGAACGCGCGCGTAATTTCGGCATCGTGGACGCGCACGGATCCAGCGAGTATGGTCACGGTTCGCGCTCGTGGGAGGTCTATCACAACACGCTGATCGATAACACCACAACACAATGGAACACCACTGGCATTCTCATGCGCGGCGGCGACGGCGTGGTTTTTGACAATATCGTTCCTTCAACGTTTGGGTGGGGTATCGGGCTGACCACCGAAGACGATTGCGATACCGCGGTAGATTATCCGCAGGAAGATCAAACCCGTTCGGCATACATCTGGGGCAACCACGCGCCCGATTCGGATATGCTGGAATTACCGACAATTCCATTTGAAAGTTACGCTCCCGCCTGTTTGCAAGAAGGACGCGACTTCTTCATGTTTGAAATGCCGAATTATGTTCCTTATCTTTACCCGCACCCGTTGCGAGACCAACCGCTATTTTGACAAGACGAAGATACAAGACAAACAGCCGCCTCTTTCTTACGGGACGGCTGTTTCTATTTCATCGGCATTTTCTTTGTCTGACGGTTTCGTAGTCACATTCGTAGGTCACGCTTGTAGCGTGACAACTACATTAATGAAATTTGTCAGGCTAAAAGCCTGACCTACAATGTTACAGGGTGGTTGATTCAGTCTCATCGGCATTTTCCTCCTCTGGTAGGTCACGTTCGTAGTCACGCTTGTAGCGTGACAATCTCGTTAATGAAAAATGTCAGGCTGAAAGCCTGACCTACAAGCCTGACCTACGATGCTATAATCCCCTCATGAACTTTCGTCGTTACTACATCCCAGGTTCAGCCGTCTTTCTGACGCAAGTTGTAGAAAACCGCGAGCCTGTCTTCAAAGACGAAAACATACTTGAATTACTGCTTGCAGTCTTACGAAAAGTAAAAGAACTCCATCCATTCACCATGCTGGGATATGTCTTTCTATTTGACCATTTTCATTTGCTCATTCAATTAACTTCGGGGGACAATTTCAGCCAGATCATGCACTCCCTCAAACCAAATTTCACCAAAGAATACAAAAAAAGACTCGGGCTTTCCGCCTCCGACTCAATGAAGTTCTGGCAAAAGCGATTTTATGACCATGTCATTCGAGACAACCGCGACTTTGAAAACCATTTGCATTACATTCACTTTAACCCCGTAAAACATGGCTATGTTACCGACCCGCGCGCATGGAAATATAGCAGTTACATCGAATGGGAAAAGCGCGGCTTATACCCGCCAGCCTTTGATTGGAACGAACCCAACGATATTGATTTTGGCGAATAGACTACCTGTAGTGTCACGCTGAAAGCGTGACACAGCAAATTAATAACACTCGTCACGCTACAAGCGTGACCTACAAATCTGACCTGTGGTTTGCTTTGTCAGGTGAATCAAAGGCTAAATGGATAAGCGAATCAGCCGTCCCCTTGGAGCGCGATGCGTTGAGTTTGTCGAAACGAAGCGTTTGTAATTTGTCAATAAATTGTTTGGCAGTCATCGCTATCCATCTTCCATCAACGCCAGCAGTTTCGTCGTCGTGTTCCAATTGCGGATGGTCATGTATTGATACATCGGTGTTGAAATAATTTTTGTCAAGTGACTTGAGGAGGCTCTGGCGGTGAGACGTGAAAAATACAACACGTCTTTTCCAGCGGATCCGCTATCCACGCCTTCTTTCATGCTGACGTTTTTCATCGCTTCTTTCGCGGTGAGCGGCTCTTTGAGGAAGATCACATCGCATTTGAATTTATCGGGCTGTTTGCCAAACCCGTGCGGGGACTCGTCCACGGCTTGTTTGAGTTGCTTGTGAGAAATCACAACCAGCCGCGCCTCATAATTGAAGCGTTCAGAAAGCCCGACTTCAATCTTCTTCGTCAGTTTGGCTTTATCTTTCTCCGTAGATTTGAAGATCACATTCCCGCTTTGAATGTAGGTGACCACGTCGGTCATGCCCATGCTTTCAAAGCACGCTTTCAAATCCGCCATTTTGATGATGTTGTTGCCGCCGACGTTGATGCCGCGTAGCAATGCGAGGTATTGAGTCTGTGCCATAGTTTTACCTTATTCACTCACGTTACTCAGAACGTCCCGCAGGCTTGGATGAGTGAGTTGTGTTTTGCGCGAAAACCTGCGGGACGGTACGTACAAACAAAAGGCGACCCTTTCAATGTTGATCGAAATACATCGGGTCGCCTTACCTATTTACGTGTCTACTTGTTTACCTATCTATCCCCCATTATACGCCTTCTGCAAATCTGCCACGATCATCTTGTTCATCTTCAACATGGCATCCACCACGCGCTTGGCTTTGACCTGGTCGGGGTCGCCCATCAACTCGCCGAGTTGTTTCGGCACAACCTGCCACGACAAACCGAACTTGTCCTTGCACCAGCCGCATCTGCCTTCTTCGCCGCCGTCGGCGATGAGTTTGTTCCAGTAGTAATCCACTTCCTTCTGGTCTTCGCAGTGGATGTAGAACGAAACCGCTTCATTGAACTTGAATTCGGGTCCTGCGTTCAAGCCCATGAATTCCTGTCCGTCCAACTCAAACTGCACGGAATAAGGCGAGGAACTGATCACCTTCGAGTTCTTGAAGATGGAGACGTAGTAGTTCATCGCCTCTTCAGCCTGCGACTCGAACCATAAAAACGGGGTAACTCTTTTCATTGTATTTTCTCCTTGTTACTTTCTAAAGTATTGTTGTATCAACACCCACATAATAATTCAACGCAGGAGCGGCGTCTTGTACAAAACGGCAAGCCTACTTAAGGCTGACTCGCCTGGGCAATTTGAGCGGGCGTGTACCCAATGAATTGTTTCAGCGAACGGGTGAGATGCGACTGGTCGAAGTAGCCCGTCTCATAGACCGTATCAAGGATCGAAACGCCCTGTTGTAACAATGATTTCGCCTGTTGGGCTTGTTTCATTTGGAAGATACGGCTTCGGGTCAGACCTGTGGCGCGGAGGAAATGATGCCGCATCGTGCGGGACGAGATGTCTGGCAGCTGATCCTTCAGCACGGCGTCCACGACAGGGTCGAGCGTCAAAATTTCATTACGCACAAGTTTATCCACGAACGTATCAATGTTTTCAAAATTCGGTAATTCCCAGGCGGCGCTCTTCAGCCAAAAAGATTTGCTCGAGGCCTCTTGCAGGGGTCTTTCCGAATCCAAAAAATCCTGCACGGGCACATGAGGCATGAACACGCCGAGTTTGAACTTGACCCACAGAATTTCAGCGCCCGCGCCCCACTCTGCCTTGCCCGCAGTCGGGAGCGGACCCACAACCAGTGAATGTGTACGTCCCTGCGCCTTCACAAACACCATGTGCCAATTCGATTCGGCGGGACGAATGGACGAGCCTTCGCTCAGAGTCCAGCCGTGAGTGACCGTTTCCACATACGGCGAGTCGGATAATCGTTGTTCGTGGGAGATGCTCATCGTCTGCTCGTGTTATGACCATGGACGATAGACCATTGACCACTTTTCATGGTCTATCGTCCATGGTCTATCGTCTATTACTTCTTCTTCGCAACCGCTTTCTTCTGTTTCGCCTTGCCTTCCAAATTCAACGTGCCTGAAGCATCACGATGAACGCCTGTCGTGTGCTTCAACCCAAATTCTGCGCCATTACGAATCACATAGGCAATCGCGCGGGCATGGCCTGTTCCCAAATCGTAATCACGCTTCAGCCAGGCAATGATGTCTTTGAATTCAGTGATCTTCAATTTCTTGGCTTCGGCAATGAATTGCTTGGGCGTCTTGCCAGTTTTCTCTTCTATGTTATCGAGATAGGCTTGGAATGACATTTTATTTTCTCCTTTTAGGGACGATAGACCGCCGACGATTTTATGGTCTATCGTCTATCGTCAATGGTCAAGTTATTTTTGATTCTTCAATTGATCCGCCACGCGATATTTCACCACCTGACGAATTAATTTCAACGGAAGCGGCTGATCGAGCGGGAATTGGATCGTCCCTTTGCCAGCGGTATATTTCGAGACGGCTTTGTTGAACGCTTCACTCCCCGCTGGAATTGGGTACATCGAAACATGCTTTTTCCACGCCGAATAATGGACGAGATTCTTTCCGTTCAACTCGAAGCACGCGATCTGATAACTGATCTTCTCTTTGGCAGTCGGCACAACTTCTTTGATCGTTGTCCGCATTTCTTTCAACACCTTTTGCACATCAGGCGGAAACGAGCCGATGTATTCAGCCACCGAAGCAAAACCTTTTTTCGTCGCCATGAGAATCTCCTTTCATCAAAGGACCGTCCCGCAGGTTTTCTTGAAGACAACACAACCTGCGAGTCCAACCTGCGGGACGGTTGACATTACTTCATCCCCGCCAACAGATCATCCAATCGTTCATAGCCATCGCGCACGCCGCCTTCCATTCCAGAGGCGACCATGCCGTCGCGGTCGGCAACAGATTGAAAGACGGAATGAATCGTGATCTTTGTCCGATCGTTGGGCAGTTGCTCGAGTCGCATCGTGTCGAGAGTCACATGCCCAGGTTCGGGCAGTCCCTCGAACTCGAAAGTTTGGATCATCAACTCTTCGCTCATGGTGTGGAACGTGCCGTGAAAGGCATACGCATTGCCTTCTTTGTCCTTGTGGATATAACGATACTTGCCGCCGCTCACAGGCTCGAACGTTTCGAGAACGACCTCGTAGCCATGCGGACCCAGCCACTGCGCGTACAGATTCGCGTCGGTGTGCGCCTTGTACACCAACTCGCGCGGCGCATCGAATTCGCGCGTGACGAACAACTCCTGCTTGCCTGGTTCTGCGGTAACAACGGTTTTATTTTGTGACATGTCATTGCTCCTTTTTCATTTTTTCCAATACGACATCCAACCGATCAAATCGCTCACTCCAAATTTTCTCGAACGGCGCGACCCACTCAAAGATCGGCTTGAGACGTTCGGCATTCACCCGATACATTCTCTGACGACCGACACGCCTCTCTTTCACCAACCCAACCTGCTTCAACACCCCCAAGTGTTTACTCACCGACGGCTGGTTCCAGCCAAGCAGTTCGACCAACTCATTGACCGAATATTCCTGCTCGCCCATCGCCTGAATAAGTTGACGTCGCCTGGGCTCGGCTACTGCGTTGAATGGATCATGAGTCGTCGGTGTTCGCGCCATACCAAGTATTATATTCCTATATAGGAATATGTCAAGAGAGAAATTCGGAGATTAGAGACTGGAGATTTGTTACTTGTTCCTTAACTTTGTCGCCAACAGGCTATCGTTTCGAGAAATCCTGCCAGCGCGTCTGACCCCGATGTTTCGCCGACGGAAAGTATTTTGCTCATCGGTAAATAGATGTTTTTATCTTCGATCAACGCATCGAAAAATTCATGCCACAACTCCCCCGCCTCGCCCTTCGCCGCCGACCTCAACCACGCCCCCGAAAGCGAGGTGGTTAGCGGCACAGCAATATCAGCAATTTCTTCTGTAATGTTCTTCGCCAACTCTTGCGGATGAATCATCCAAGCCGCATACATGGCGCCCATGAGGAAGTCATCGCCCGCGGGCGTGAGTCCGATTCCCAAGCCAGCGAGTTTGGATGAAATAGTTTTTGTTGTTGGAAAATCCGCTTTGATGATTGCGGTTGTTAGAGAATTAGACGCTTCGACAAGCTCAGCGCGGCGGAATTGGAGAATTGATTCGTTTTCGTTGTCAATTTGCAATAGGGCTAAACGATTTGTGATTTCATCTTTATTTGTTCGTAGGTTGTCCCATTTCGGCGCGGGGTTCCATGTCTGCGCGTTTGCAAACGAGATGGTGATGTCTCCAAGCGATAACTGTTCATCATGAATAGACACTTTCGATTCGACGGCGAGATGCCTGGCGAATATAACGGGTTCATCCACAACGAGATTAAAGGGACCGTTTCCAATCTCCGCATGAACAATTGAGAGAATTTCTCTTCTTTCGTTGATCAAGTTACACACCTCATCGAATACATGCAAAACTACAGGCTGGTTGGAAAGCGCCAGCCAACCGGCTAAAGACGGGGACTGAGACAGCGCGCGAATATCATACATACGTGTAGTTTACTTCAATACTTCTTCCCTTGCCTGCGATGCGTGTAGCGTGAGGTTCATAAAGGAGATGGATTTTCCTCCGCTGTTTTATGGAAAAGTCTCTTGTGTCCGCGCGATCCGTCTCTAAAGAGGCGGCTTTATAAGAAGACCCTGAATCCTCGCGAATAAGGCATTGTCATTTCTTGAGCCTCTCGTTATAATGTCAGTCTTTCGGGCGGGTAGCTCAGTTGGTTAGAGCACTGCTTTGACATAGCAGAGGTCGTAGGTTCGAGCCCTATCTCGCCCACTGGGTTCGTAGACAAGTAAACAGGTATCCATACACCAAAACGCATTGACCGAGACGAGTATGTGGTCACATCCCTGACAGGGAGAAGAGAACGAAGATTGAGAGTCTCTTCAAGGGAAGTCCACAGAAAACCACTCGCGAGCGTTGAGTTGAAAAGTGATCAGTGAGAAGTGATCAGTGAGTAGATGATACGGGTTGCTCCGTTAGAGGCTGAAGAGATGTGCGACAAAATTAATTTTGTCGTACAAATCGGGTGGAACCGCGTGAAGAAAATTCTCGCCCCGTGTGTGGGCGAGTTTTGTTTTAACTCCCTCCGTCCTTCGGACACCTCCCCCAAAATCCGACGAACCCCAGTCGGATTTTGGGGGAGGTAGGTGGGGCGAAAGGAGATCGCGATGACTGAAGACAGCGCCAACACTCATCAGCGGCTCGGAGGATTTGCTATTGCTTCCCTCTGAGGCGCGAGGATGTCCACGAAGCAGTAGCAGGTAAAAGCTTGTACTGAGCGAAGTCGAAGTATCAAGAAAGGAAGCGAAAATGTCGCAACAAGTTCAGGAAAAGTACGAAGAGTCAAATCTGTACAAGATCCGTCATTCGGCGGCGCATGTGATGGCGCAGGCGGTGATGGAGATGTTCCCCGATGGGAAGATCACGATCGGTCCGCCTGTGGAGAACGGGTTCTATTACGATTTCGACCTGCCGCGCAACCTCACGCCCGAAGATTTGGAGCAAATCGAAAAGCGGATGAGACAGATCGTGCAGGGCAAACACGAGTTCAAGAAGACGGTCATCTCAGCGGAGGAGGCGAAGAAAATTTTTGCGAACCAGCCGTACAAGTTGGAGTTGATCGAGGGACTCGAAAAAGGCGGACTCGATGAGTACGGAAATCCGCTCAAAGAAAAGCCCGAGATCTCGATCTATCAGCAAGACACGTTCGTGGATTTGTGCCGCGGTCCGCATGTGCAAAGCACGAAAGAGATCAAACAGGATGCGTTCAAGTTGATGTCTATTGCGGGCGCGTATTGGCGCGGCGACGAGAAGAACAAACAGTTACAGCGCGTCTACGGCACGGCGTGGGAGAGCAAGAAACAGCTCGAAGAATATCTGCACCAGCTCGAAGAGGCGAAGAAGCGGGACCATCGCAAACTCGGCAAAGAGCTGGAAATCTTCACGTTCGACGACGAGATCGGTCCTGGCTTGCCGTTGTTCCTGCCGAACGGCGGAGTGATGATCGAAGAGTTGGAGAAACTCGCCAAAGAGATGGAAGAGAAGGCAGGCTATGTGCGCGTCCGCACGCCGAACCTGACGAAAGAAGATTTGTTCATTCGTTCAGGTCATCTCCCCTATTACGCGGAGAGCATGTACCCGCCGATGGAACTCGAAGGCGTGAAGTATTACGTCAAGCCGATGAACTGCCCGATGCACCACAAAATTTTCGGGTCGAAGCCGCGCTCGTATCGTGACCTGCCGATTCGTCTCGCGGAATATGGAACGGTCTATCGCTACGAAAAATCAGGCGAGTTGTTTGGTCTGATGCGCGTGCGGTCTTTGCAGATGAACGACGCGCACATGTACGTGACGGAAGATCAATTTGAGCAGGAGTTCCTCGGCGTCGTTGACCTGTATCTCAAATACTTCGAGTTGTTCGGCATCGAGAAATATGTGATGCGACTGTCCCTGCATAGCAAAGCAGGGCTCGGCAAAAAGTATGTGGACAACGAACGCCTGTGGCTCAAAACGGAAGACATGGTGCGCCGCGCAATGGACAATGGCGGAGTGCCATATGTGGAAGCCGAGGATGAAGCCGCATTTTACGGTCCCAAAATTGACGTGCAGATCTGGTCGGTGATCGGCAAGGAGTTTTCGCTCGCCACGAATCAAGTGGACTTCGCCCAGCCCGAACGCTTCGACTTGAAGTACATCAACAAGGATGGGCAGGAAGAAGTGCCGCTGTGCATCCACCGCGCGCCGCTCTCCACGCACGAACGCTTGATTGGGTTCCTGCTGGAGCATTACGGAGGCAACTTCCCCGTGTGGCTTTCGCCTGAGCAGGTGCGCGTCATCTCGATCACGGACAATCAAAACGAGTATGCGGAGAATATCGCAAAGCAACTGCGTGAGAATGGCGTGCGCGCTCATGCGGATCTGTCGTCGCAACGCATGAATGCCAAAATCCGCTCGGCGCAGTTGATGAAAGTGCCGTATATGCTGGTGGTCGGCAAGAACGAGATGGAAGCGGAGCAGGTGTCTCTGCGCGTGAGGGATGGAAGCCAGCAGAACGGCATCGCCTTAAGCGAATTTATTGCGCGTGCGAAGGACCGTATCGAAAAACGAGCAGGTGAGTTATAAACCTGACGGCGGACGATACAATACAGGCGGAGGATTTTCCTCCGCCTGTATTATTTCACCAGCGCGTTGTTGAGTTGCGGGATGCGCGCGATCTCTTTGATTTCGAATCATGCGCTTCCTTCAATACAATAACGAGGCGCCTTCCAGCGGGAGGGTATCGAATATTCGAGGAACGGCAATCAGTAGATCACGAAAAAAGGCAAGCCACTCAGAAGGCGTGGATTTTGGGTTGACGATATTCAGCCATGAATAATCGTCAGGGTTAGGGACATCGTAGCCCTTACTTCGTCCAGCCTGCAACTCGCTTCTGACCGCTTCGGGTATCCAAACCTCATCGAATAATTTAGGAAGCCAGTCAATACCGCCAATGCGATAAAGATAAAGAAGCGGCGACGTATTGCTGACGGCTTTAGGCATGAGCGTTTTCTAAATCTTCAAGTTCGGCGGCAAAAGGGAAAACCTTGTAGCGATTCAAACTGAGCAGAAATTCCACTCTGGACATTCCTGCCAGTTCAGACGCTCGCCCCGAAGAAAGCCTGCCCATTTCATATAACTTAACCGCCGCCAGCATGCGGATTTCACGCCCAAAAGACTCAGCATCGGTCTTTTCGGCAAGAAGCACCTTGTCTGGAATTTCGATCGTAACTTGTTGGAGTGTCATTTTTGCTCCTTTGTTCCACCGCTAATTTTACTTCGCTTCGACTGATTTTTTCATACGGATTTTGTTTCGCATGGGTCATGCCAACGGCTGGCGAGAACAGCGAAGCCACCCGTTCGCAACAACCGCACTCGAACACAAACCCGAGCGCGGCTCTAGAAGATTGACTGTAGGTTGAATTCCTGCTTCAAAACCGCCCTGAAAAAGAAAAAGCCCAACGTCTTTTGTTAGACACGAGGCTTTTTAGATCGAGTTTTCCTCAACCCTTGACACTGCTGTTCATCGGTAGCCCGTTTTTATTTTTGACTCATTATCTTTTCGATCAACTCGCCCAATGCTTCTTCAAATTTCTGCTCTGTAATATCTCCTGAGTCAAGTGCCTTTTTCAACTCATCAACAGATTTTTCAAGGGCTTCAAGTCTTTTGGGATATTCCTTTGAAAGCATTTCCTCTAATTTTGACATAGTTTCTTTGTCAAAAGAAGTATCCATCATTCTAGCAATAAGGTTTCCCGGCTTTAAGTTGGTTAGTAACTCCTGATACTTTTTATAGCGACTAATGACTTCTTCAGGATTTTCGACACCCTTAAGAATTTCTGTTCTGACCTGATTGCTTTGTTGTTGAGTAGCCTGTTTTTCAAGTTCCAACAATTTTTGATTGAACTGAATTTCAAGCAAACTTTTTTCTTGCTCAAATCTTTCTTGAAGTTTTTCTTTTTCTCTTTGCCAAGCAAGATTTTCACGCTTTATCTGGAGACGATGAGTGTACCAAGCGCCAATACTTCCGAAGATTAAACCAATCAATCCAGATATTATCCAGTTAAATAATGCGGTTGTATCTAACGTTGGCATAAAGACCTTTTTGCAGTGCGAATGATGATTAACTCAAAATATATCGCTGTGTCAAAGCGATGGGCTAACCACATCTTAATCCTACTTTCCGCCGCATAAAACGCCGCAAGGGATAGTTATATGGCGGATTCTTTAAAACCACTTATCTCCTCGCCATTGTACACCCAAAGACTGCCCTCCACGCCTCACAACAAATTCTCGTTCACCAGCAACTCCGCATTATAGATCGAGCCGCCTGCCGCGCCGCGGATGGTGTTGTGCGAGAGGACAACGAACTTCAAATCCAAGATCGGATCGCGCCTGACTCTGCCGACGACGGTTGTCATCCCTTTGCCTGCCAGGCGGTCGAGGCGCGGTTGTGGACGGTCGGTTTCCTCGCGGACTTGAATCACAGGTCGCGGACTCGACGGCAACTCGCGCGCGTTCGATGAATTGAGTCAATACACGTCCGCGTTGCGCGTGCTTGGGTCGTATGCGAGGTTTAGGGGATAGCGAAAACTGTTCTAAAAAGAAAAAGCCCCGACGACTCGGGGCTTTCTTCATTTATTTTTTATCTCCACCTTTGACGCGCTCGTTGTATATCGGTGACGCGCCTTTCTCTTGGTAAGAAATGCTGAAAGTTCATCAACACTCTTGATTTGCAGTTTGTAATCTGATGCAAAATTTTCATTTGTCGATTTCCGAAATGAGTTTCGAGTAAAACCATCATAACCAATTTCGATTTGCATTTTTTTCGCTACTTCAAAGCACCACCTTTGAATTTTCTCTATTTCATTGCAAAGTTGGCGTGCAGTTAAACTATGTCCTGTTGGTTGCCCATGAAATATCTTGTTACGAAAGCTATTTATGCCGTCAAGGTCTGCTTTTAACAAATCATAGGATGATCCAATTATGTCTTTGTAAGTTTTTGGATACAAACGATTAAATTTGTCTATAAAATCGTTGAAGTATAGATTATTATTTGAAGCAATGGTTTGAATGATAGATGGCACATCTTTTTTCTCAAATATGGGATATTGATAAATCAGGTATGAGAAAATCCGCCTAACTTGTCGCTCACTCTTTACCCAAGCAATTACAAAGGCATCAGTTCGCCCTGTCGTGTAGGGTGAATTCACCAATATTTCGACAGTTCTAAATTCATTGTAGATGCTGTTAGGAAATTGCTTATTGTGAGACATGAAAACACAGCCTTATTTAAGCTTAGTATTGATGGTCGTTTGACCTTGTTCAAAATATTGGCCGGCTGTGCTCATTAATACTCCAATCCATTCGTCAACCCATTTAACCTTTGCAAGTTCAGGATTAGAGTTGGTGTAATCGGTACATTCTTTTAGCAAGGTGCTATTTTCTGGCAGAAATATGAACGGATATGCGCTGTCGGCTAAACCATAATCCCATACTTCAAGCGTTAATTCCCAACCTTTGATCGCTTCGTCAAACATGTTTTTTTCTGTGTTCAATGATGATGGCCACGAGCCATTCAAGAGAGAGTAGGCACTTTTCACTTCTGCGAGTTGATTTCTGTAATCGTCATTGGATACGCCCTGTTCTGTCATAACGTTTAGTTTTTCTGCTTCTATTAAAAAGTTGTTGAGATTTGATCTGAACTCTGCTGAAATTCCGCTACCACGAAGAAGGAGGAAGCCAATTACACAAATAACGGCAAGAAGCAACGCGCCACCTATACCCGCAAAGGCAAAAATAACTTTCTTATCAATTGTGAAAGCGTTTTGTTGTTTGTTAACGGGGGATTGCGCTTGAGGCGAGTTGATAAACTCAGGCCTGTATTGTGATTGGGGTCGTTCAACTTGAGACGATATAATTTTCTTGCTTGTTTCAGCAAAAAATCCTCTGGCGCTGTATTCTGGATGACTTGTGATTTTCCAAAAAACGAAATCAATGGGCCAGAATTCAAAACCTTTGATGGCGATGAACCGTTCTGAACCTCTTAATACCCAAGAACCGCCAAATTCATGACGCATTATTTCTCCTAGATAAGTCCCCCAAATATTGGCTGTTCTGGAAATAGCAAGATTTGTTTTTTCGTCTTTCATTCGACTAGATAGGTTTTGATAAGCCTGAGACAATAGGTCATCCAATTTACCTATGCTTCGCTCTGATATGTCTAAATCCTGCCCAAACTTTTCTTTGGCTAATTTAATCGCATAATCGGTGGTTGCTTTCATTTCATCTTTGACATTAGTCATGATGTCTCCATGTGACATTAATTTATACCGTAAGAAGATGGCTAATTAGGAACAGACAGTGGCGTCTCCGTATACCATCCTAACTTATTTGGGATGGTATACCGCCAAAGTCGGAAACTTTATAACCTCTTACTCTTTTCCATTGTACTCCCGAAAACTCCTATCCAACTTCCTCACGGTATGTTTTTGTCATCTTGTTAAGTTCAGGAGTTCCGATTTTTTACTCATACCTCACAACAATCCCTCGCTCACCAGCAACTCCGCATTATAGATCGAGCCGCCTGCCGCGCCGCGGATGGTGTTGTGTGATAGGACGACAAACTTCAGATCCAAGATCGGATCGCGCCTGACCCTGCCGACGACGGTCGTCATCCCTTTGCCTGCCAGGCGGTCGAGGCGCGGTTGTGGACGATCCGCTTCTTCGCGGACTTGAATCACGGGTCGCGGACTCGACGGCAACTCGCGCGCGGCTGAGGCGGCGGAGAAATCTCGCAGGATCGCCTCCGCAGTTTGAGGGTCGGTGGGACGCGTCAACTCCACGCTGGCGCAGACGAGGTGACCATCCGTCACTGCTACGCGGGTGGTATGCGCGCTGAATCGGATATCCGCCAGATCAATTTTGTCTTTGTTGAATTTGCCAAGCATCTTGCGCGGCTCCCATTCCACTTTTTCCTCTTCGCCTTTGATGTTGGGAATCACATTGTCCGCGATGTCGAGCGAGGCGACGCCAGGATAGCCCGCGCCCGAAAGCGCCTGCAACGAGACCGCGAAAACTTTTTTCACGCCGAACGCATCGTCGAGGGCTTTGAGCGCGATGGTTAACCCCGTGCTCGTGCAATTCGGATTCGTGATGATGCAACCGCTATAGTTTTTGTTCTTGCGTTGTTGTGTGACGAGATGGATGTGATCCGCGTTGATCTCGGGGAGGAGCAGTGGCACATCGTCGTCACGGCGATAGGACGATGCGTTGGAACACACCGCCATGCCCGCGCGCGCGAACTGCGGTTCGAGGTCTTTGGCGATCTCGTTGTGCAACGCGGAGAAAACAATTTTTGCCTGCGCCGATTCGACTGTGGCTGGCACGACGATCATGTCTTTGGCATAGTCGGGCATCGGTTCGTTCAAGATCCAGCGCGTGGCTTGCGAATATTTTTGCCCGACCGATTTATCGGACGCGGCAAGCGCGACGACTTTGAACCAGGGGTGATTGTCTAATAACGAAATAAATCTTTGACCAACTGAACCTGTTGCGCCGAGGACGGCTACGGGGATGGGGGAGGGCATGGGAGGGAGTCCTTTTGAGGTGTGAGATAGAGATATGGGATACGGGATATGAGATATGAGATATGAGATATGGGATACGGGTTACTTACTTCGTACTTCATATTGCCTATTTGCCTATTTGCTCATTTGCCTTCTTGTCGACTTGTTAACGATCAACCCATGCAACGCTTTCACCGCATGTTCCGTATCGCGCGCGTCAACGACGAGACTGATCGAAACTTCCGACGAGCCTTGCGCGATGGCGAGCACGTTGACGTCCTCCTCGCCGAGTCGGCTGAACACCTGTCCCGCCACGCCGGGCGTATGGAGCATTCCCGCGCCGACGACGGTGATGATGGAAACCTCATCGGTAGACCAGACACGGTCAATGTCATTGTCTTCGATCTCGCGCGCAAACGTCCCTTCGAGCGCCGAGACAACCGACGACGCGGCTTCGGCAGGCAAAGCAAAACAAATGGATTGCTCCGACGAGGCTTGCGTGATCAACGGCACACTCGTGCCAGTGGACGCCACCGCGCCGAACGCGCGCGCCGCCACGCCAGGCACGCCCAACATACCGCGCCCTTCGATGGTCACCAATCGTTGTTTGCGGATCGCGGTCACCGCTTTGATGACGCGCCCATTCTTTTTTCCATTCGACGTTAATCGCGTGCCCGCATGAGTCGGGTTGAACGTGTTGCAAATCCGCAGTCCAATGCCCGCCTCCACCACAGGTCGAATCGTTTTCGGGTGCAACACTTTCGCGCCGTAATACGCGAGTTCCGCAATTTCGCCATAACTAATTTCAGCCAACGTCTGCGCCTCTTTCACAATACGCGGGTCGGTCGTCATCACGCCGTCCACGTCGGTCCAGATCCACACCTCATCGGCGGGCAAGGCTTTGCCGATGATCGCGGCGGAATAATCGCTCCCTCCGCGCCCCAACGTGGTGACGATTCCATCGGGTGTCGCGCCGATGAACCCCGTTGTGATCGGCACAATGCCCGCATCGAGGATTGGATTCAACGCCGCGCGCGTCTTCTCTGTCGTGACTTTGAAATCGGGATTCGCGTTCTGGAAGTGAGCGTTCGTGACGACAAATTCGGCTGATTCAATCCATTCGGCTTTTATCCCCGCCTCGTTCGCCACCGCCGCCAGCAAGCGGACGCTCATCCGCTCGCCCAGCGACGCCACCGCATCCAACGCGCGCGGGCTGGCTTCGCCGATCACGGCGATCGCGTTGCATAAATCGATAAGCGCGAGAATCAGAGAGTTGATTTCGATTTTTGTTTGCTCGCGGAGTGTTTCATCCTTGACGAGCGAATCAAGCGCGGAGAAGTGTTTTTGCCGAAGCGTGGATTCGGCCTCCGCAAGCGAATCAAGCTTCCCCTGCGCGGCGAGCGAAGCCGATTGGAGCAGAAGGTCGGTCACGCCGGACATCGCCGAGGTCACGACCACGACGCGCGCCCAATCCTTCTTCGCATTGCAAATGATCTGCGCCGCGCTGACGAGCGCATCCGCAGAACCGACGGACGTCCCGCCGAATTTCATCACGAGTGTTTTGCTTGACATACTCTTCTCCTTGAACTTAAGACCTGACAGGTCTTCTAAGCGTATTGGTCTATCCTGAGGCTTGCGCGGACAAAGATCACTGACGAGCGAACTTTTGCGGAGACCTGTCAGGTCTATGTTTCGAGATAAAAAAACGCCCCACGTTTCCGTGAGGCGTTGCGCATTTCGAGATAACTTTTGTGCGAGTTACTTCATCCATCCAAGCGCAAATTCCTCACGGAGAGTTCCTGAGGTAGTAGTAGTCATGGTGGTGAAGCAAGCGTGTTGCATGTTGGGCGGTATTCTATGCGAGGCATGAGATTGAGTCAAGTGACGAATTTCGAATTCGCCATCTACTTGAGCGCCTGGTCAATGTCCCAAAGAATATCTTCGATATCTTCGAGACCGATCGACAGGCGGATAAAATCGGGGCTAACGCCGGCGGCGAGCTGTTCTTCTGCCGAAAGTTGCGAGTGGGTGGTGCTGGCGGGATGGATCGCCATGGATTTCGCGTCTCCCAAATTGGCGACGTGGCTGAGCAGTTGCAACTTGTCGATGAAACGCGCGCCCGCTTCTTTGCCGCCGTGAATGCCGAAGCCGAGCATGGCGCCCGAGCCTATGGGGAGATATTTTTTTGCCTTTTGATGATCGGGATGCTTTGGTAAACCTGAATAGGTGACCCACTTAACTTTTGGATGATCCTCTAAAAATTCCGCTACGCGTTGCGCGTTTTTACAGTGTTGTTCCAAGCGCAGGGAGAGGGTCTCCAATCCTTGCAGGAACCACCAGGAAGCGATGGGCTGTTGACACGCGCCGAAATCGCGCAGGATGCCCGCGCGGGCTTTGGAGATGAAGGCGGCGGGACCGAAGTCGTCGGCGTAGACTACATGATGATAGGAAGGATCGGGTTCGGTAAAGTTTTTGAAGCGCCCGCTTTTTTTCCAATCGAAATTTCCCTTGTCCACGATCGCGCCGCCGATGGCTGTGCCATGCCCGCCGATGAATTTGGTGGTGGAGTGGGTGACGATGTCTGCGCCCCATTCGAACGGGCGGCATAAATACGGCGTGGCAAAGGTGTTGTCGATCATCAAGGGAATGGCAAACTCGCGCGCGATGGCGGCGGCTTCTTCAAACGGAAAGATATTGACGAGCGGGTTGGAAATGGTCTCGCCGTAAATAATTTTGGTGTTGGGTTGAATGGCGCGCCGAAAATTTTCGGGGTCGCTGGGGTCAACCAACGTGACCTGGATGCCCAATTTGGGAAATGTATATTTGAACTGTGTGACCGTCCCGCCGTATAAAGTGGACGGCGCGACGATATGGTCGCCCGCTTCGCAAATGGTCAAAATGGCGGTGGCTTGCGCGGCATGGCCCGAACTGGTCTCCACGGCGCCGATGCCGCCCTCTAAACTGGCAATCCGTTCTTCAAACACGCTCGTGGTCGGGTTGGAGATGCGCGTGTAAATGTGACCCGCTTCTTGCAAGGCGAACAACCGCGCGGCGCGTTCCGTGCTTTGCAGATCGTACGCGGCGGTCTGATAGATCGGAACGGCGCGGCTGCCGGTCGCCGGGTCGGCTTCGTAGCCCGCGTGTAACTGCCGTGTGGAAAAACCGAATGTGCGAATATTCTTCATTGCGTTATGTTCCGTACTATCGCTCCACGTCAAACGCCGTGTTTTGATAGACGTAATAGTTCAGCCAGTTTGAATACAACAAATTGGCATGACCGCGCCAGCGCACGTTTGGAACTTGAGACGGGTCGTCATTGGGGTAATAATTTTTAGGGACGTGGATCGGCAAACCCTTGTTCACATCGCGGTCATACTCGCCTTTCAATGTGAGCGGATCGTATTCCGAGTGACCTGTTACGAAGATGTGCTTTCCATCCTTCGAGCCGACGATGTACACCCCCGCCTCCTCCGACTGCGCCAAAATTTGGATCTCGCTCACTTGGGCAATATCTTCGCTGCGGATTTCCGTGTGGCGCGAATGCGGCGCGAGGAAAAGATCGTCGAATCCGCGCAATAAACTTTCATTGGGCGCCAAGACGCGATGCTCGAACACGCCGAACATTTTGCGCGGCAAATCATATTTCGGAATCCCATAGCGGTGATAGAGCGCGGCTTGCGCTCCCCAGCAGATGTAAAAGTTGGATTCGACGTTTGTCTCCGCCCAATCTAAAATTTGGGTGAGTTCATCCCAATAATCCACATCTTCAAACGGCATTTGTTCGATCGGCGCGCCGGTGATGATCAACCCGTCAAACTCTTCGTTTTTTATTTCCTCAAACGTTACGTAGTGATTAAGCAGATGCTCGGCGTCCGTGTTTTTCGACTCATGCGTGGCGGTGTGCAGTAAAGTGATCTCCACTTGCAACGCGGAGTTGGACAACAGCCGCAGTAACTGAGTTTCCGTCGCGATCTTGGTCGGCATCAGGTTCAGGATCGCCACGCGCAAGGCGCGGATATCCTGGCGGAGCGCGCGGTCCTCGTCCATGATGAACACGTTTTCATGTTCCAGCGTGGCGCGGGCGGGAAGGGTGGCGGGAATTTTTACAGGCATGGGAAAAGAAAGGATGAATTCAGAAGGATGAAGGATGAAAATTCATCCTTCCTATTTCATCCTTCATCCTTTCTTAGTTGAGCGCTTGCTCCAAATCCCACAAGATATCGTCAATATCTTCGAGACCTACACTCAAGCGCACGAAGTCGGGTTTCACGCCCGCGCCGAGTTGTTGTTCCTCATTCAGTTGGCTGTGGGTGGTCGAGGCGGGGTGGATGGCGAGACTGCGCGCATCGCCCACATTGGCAAGATGGCTGAACAATTGCAGGCTGTCAATGAACTTTCTGCCCGCTTCCAAACCGCCCTGGATGCCGAAGCCCAAAATCGCGCCGGCGCCCTTCGGTAAATATTTTTTCGCGCGCGCATAATCGGGATGGCTCTTGAGTCCGGGGTAGGTGACCCACGAGACCTTGGGATGCTTCTCCAAATATTCGGCAACGGCTTGCGCGTTCTGCACGTGACGCTCCATGCGCAAACTGAGCGTTTCGAGTCCTTGAATGGTCTGCCATGCATTGAACGGAGCCTGGCACGCGCCAATGTCGCGCAGCACATGCACCCGCGCTTTGATGGCGAACGGAGGCAAGCCCGCGCCCGTTAAACTGGAATACACCAAGCCGTGATAGGAAGGATCGGGCGTGTTGAAGTTTTCAAACTTGCCGTTGCTCCAGTCATAGTTGCCGCCGTCCACGATGACGCCGCCGATGGTGGTCCCGTTGCCAGTGATGAACTTGGTGGTGGAGTGGGTAACGATGTGCGCGCCCCACTCAAACGGACGGAAGAGATACGGTGTGGCAAAGGTGTTGTCGATCAGCAGTACGAGGTGATGTTTTTTGGCAATTTCAGCAACTTCTTCAAACGGGAAGACGGCAATATCGGGATTCCCCAACGTTTCGCCGTAGATCACTTTGGTGTTCGGCTTGATCGCCGCCTCGAAATTCTTCGGGTCGGTTGGGTCCACGAACGTGACTTCGATTCCCAGCTTCGGCAGGGTATACGCAAACTGGTTGTATGTGCCGCCATACAAGTGCGATGAAGAAACGATATGGTCGCCAGCGCTCAGCAAAGTGAAAATAGCTTGCGCTTGCGCCGCATGACCCGAACTTGCGGCAAGAGCCGCCACGCCGCCTTCGAGCGAAGCGATACGCTGTTCCAGCACGTCGGTGGTTGGGTTCATCAAGCGGGTGTAGATGTTCCCCAACTCCTTGAGCGCGAACAGATTCGCGGCGTGTTCGGTGTTCTTGAACTGATAGCTTGTTGTCTGGTACAACGGCACGGCGCGGCTCCCGGTGGTTGGGTCGGGCGAATACCCGGCGTGCAACTGACGCGTGCTAAAACCATATTGACGTTCGACGACTGTGGACATGAAACTCTCCTTGAGTATGATTTATCCGCCCATCAGGAGAAGTTTAAAAAATTTACCTCTCCTGAAAGCACAAGAAGAGGCATCATTGACGATTCCGTCCTCTCATCTTCCAGATGTGAATGGCCGTTGCCATTCATATTTGCCGAATTTGGCACCATAACTTTTGGTTTGGTTGCCGAAGCATCAAAGGGTCGGTCCCTCCGCTTCTCTGGATAAGAGCGAATATTTAATTGCGCGTGTTATATCACGGTGAATCGAAATGTGTCAAGAGTTAAATGTGTTTTAGTCATGGGTTTCCCAGGAAAGCGCGCGACGTGTTCCAACGAATGACACGGATCGTGGCTTTGCAATAGACATAAAAGAGAACGTTTACACACTGGTTCGCCATATCCGAGCGTTCCGTCCTTGAAAACGCCATAGTTGAGTGCGGTATAATCCCAACCGCAATGGCTCGAAGAAAATCCCCCGAAGATTTATCTGTTGAAGAATTACGCCGTTTGTTGATCGAGAAACGGCGCGGCGCGCGGCGTGAACGGCTGGAGCATTTTAAAAGAACAGGCAGGGTCGTTGCGGTGGAACCGGACGCGCTCGAGTCGTCTGCTCCGGTGGTGGAGACGCTTGAGGAAACCGGCGACCAGCCTCAAGTTCCGGAGTCGAAGCGGCGGCGTGCCATGGACCGAGTCCTGTTGGCGGTGGAAGTCCTCGCGGTGGTGGGACTCGTCGGAGTCCTCATCAGCGGGTTCGGGGTCTTGCGCGATCTCAATGAAGAAGTCGCATCGGCGTTCGTGCAGGTGGAGTTGACGCCGACGCCGTTGGTGATGGCGGTGGTGCTTCCGTCGGGACATGTGCCGCCCGACGCGCAGGGAAACACGCGCCCGAACGTGGAGGAGATCCCCGAACATCTGCGACCGATGGTGCAGTCGCTGGAAAATTTGCCGATCCCCACATCCGCGCCTGATCAGGCGATCCGTTTGCAGATCCCCGCGTTGAGCGTGGACGCGCCGATCGTGCAGGGCGATGGTTGGGAGCAACTCAAAAAAGGAGTTGGGCAAAATCTCGCATCGGCGAACCCGGGCGATAATGGGAATGTGATCCTTTCGGCGCACAACGATGTGTACGGCGAGTTGTTCCGCTATCTGGATAAACTTGTGCCCGGCGATCAGATCATCATTTATACTCAACAGCGGCAGTATGTGTATGTGGTGGACCGCACGGCGGTCGTGGAGCCGACGGCGGTGGAAGTGATGGCAAGCACAGGAAGCCCAACCGTGACGTTGATCTCGTGTTATCCGTATTTGGTTAATGATGAGCGGATTGTTGTGTTTGGAAGGTTACAGAATTAATTGTTGATGTGCTGGTCGAGTAGCCCCGTGTAAGTCGGGGCGTATCGAGACCAGATTGTCAGTAAGCAAAACAATTTTCAAAACAAGAATTTGTGGTCTCGGTACGCCCTTCGCAACTAACGCTCAGGGCTACTCGACCACCGTATGAAATAAAAAGGAGTACATCAAATGGCAAAAAATAAAAGACCGATCGTAAACATGGCATCTTCGCAAAAGACCGTCGAGTTTAACCCCGACTACACTCACGTCAAAAAAGATCTGGCGCGTATCGGAACCCTCGCGGGGTTTTTCGTCGTCGTGTTGATCGTGTTGTCGTTCTTTCTCAAATAAATTTTTGCCACTGATTTCACGGATTTTTACAGAAATTTAAAATCCGTGTGAATTCGTGAAATCCGTGACTAAAGAGGTTTTATGTCGCGCATGTTTGTCCCCGGTCCCGTTGACGTTGCCGATGAAGTTTTGCAAGCGCAAGCCGCGCCGATGCTTCCACACCGAAGCAAAGAGTTCGAAGCCATCTTTCGCCGCGCTTCGGAAAAATCGCAAGGACTTTTTTATACCAAGTATCGCGTCTTCCTCAGCGCCTCGTCTGGGACGGGTTTGCAGGAAGCTGCGATTCGCAACTTTGTAAACAAGCGCGTCCTTTCCATCGTCAACGGCGCGTTTGCCGATCGTTGGTACGAAGTCGCCGTGTCAAACGGAAAGGATGTCGAGAAACTTTCTTTCGACTGGGACAAACCCGCTTCGCCCGACCTTGTGGCTGATTCAGTCAAACGCGGCGGATTCGAAGCCCTGACCGTCGTCCACAACGAGACGTCTACCGGGTTGCAGAATCCCGTGAAAGAGATTGCGGAGGCTGTCCGCGCGGTTTCGCCAGAGACGTTGATCCTCGTGGACGCGGTTTCATCCCTCGGCGGCGCAAAGATCGAAATGGATGCGTGGGGACTCGACATGGTTCTCACCTCGTCGCAAAAATGCCTCGCGCTTCCACCGGGACTCGCGCTTGGAGCCGTCTCAGACCGCGCCATGGAAAAAGCCAAGTCGGTCGAGAATCGCGGCTGGTACTTTGACCTCGTCCGCATGGAGAAGCATCGCGTGAAAGATTCCTCTCCCGCCACCCCGGCGATGTCGCTCATCTTCGCGCTCGATTTCCAACTGGATCGAATCTTCGCCGAAGGACTTGATAATCGCTTCGCGCGTCACTCCGCCATGGCAAAACGAGTCCAAGATTGGGCGGACGCGCACGACCTCTCGATGTACGCGCCCGAAGGCTATCGCTCGCAAACGGTGACGACGATCAAGAACGAGCGCGGCATCAACGTCTCTGAATTGAACGCCTTCCTCAAACAGCGCGAGATGCGCATCGCGGGCGGATACGGTCCGATCAAGGAATCCACCTTCCGCATCGCGCACATGGGCGAGATCCAAATGGAAGACATCGAGAAACTGCTTGTGGCGATGGAAGAGTACTTGAAGAAAAGTTGAAAGTTGCAGGTTGGAAAGTTGAAAGTTGAGAGTCTGGCAGATTTTGATTTCTTGCCCAGACTCTTTTTTATTTATAATCAGGCAACATGGATTCGAAACCTGTGACCTTTGACCTGCAACTTGAAACAATGATCTATGGCGGCGACGCGATGGGACGCCTGCCCGACGGTCGCGCGGTCTTTGTCCCGTTTGGGTTGGCGGGAGAAAAAGTCCGCGCGAGGTTGACGGAGGAGAAGAAAAATTTTGCGCGCGGGCAAATTCTCCAAATTCTCGAACCCTCAAAAGATAGAATTCAGCCCAGATGCAAACATTTCTTTTCTCCTCTCGCGCTGAGCGGAGCGCTAGCGGAGACGAAGCGGGGAGAGGGGACAGGGGTGAGGGCTTGCGGAGGATGCCATTACCAGCACCTTCCCTACGAAAAACAACTTGAGATAAAAAACGAAATTCTGATTGACCAACTCAAGCGCATCGGCAAGATCGAAAACCCGCCCGTTCAGCCGATGATTGCGTGTCCCACTCCATGGAATTATCGCAATCACATGCAGTTCTCGCTGGATGAACACGGCAAACTTGGTTTTCAAGCGCCCAACTCAAACAAGATAATTCCTATCGCTGAATGTCACCTTCCCGAACCAAGCATCAACGATTTCTGGCATCAACTTGAATTCGAGCCTGAAACAGACATCGAGCGAGTCTCTCTTCGCGCGGGAAACGATGATGACTTGATGCTCGTCCTCGAATCGGATTCTCCTGAGCCGCCTGAACTCGAGATCGAAGCGGGGATTTCCATCGCGCACGTGTACGAAGAAAACTCCGTTGTCATCGCGGGGAATGACCACATCCTCATCCGCGTGCTTGACCGCGATTTCAAAGTCTCCGCCGCGTCGTTCTTTCAAGTGAACACGGTCATGGCAGGGAAGATGGTCGAACACTTAATTACCCAATTACCAATTACGAATTCATCTACTTTACTCGACCTCTACTGCGGCGTCGGTCTCTTCAGCGCATTCTTCGCTCCCAAATGCGGACGCGTGATCGGCGTGGAAGCCTCCTCATCTGCTTGCGAAGACTTCACGGTGAATCTCGACGAGTTCGATAACGTGGAGTTGTACGAAGGCGCTGCGGAGGAAATTTTACCGAGCCTCGTGGGGCGGATTGGTAATCCGCCCGATTACGTGATTGTTGATCCTCCCCGCGCGGGCATCGAACGTCACGCGCTGGACGCCATCGTCCAATTGAAGCCGCAGAAAATTGCGTATGTTTCCTGCGACCCGTCCACGCTGGCGCGGGATGCGGCGAGGTTGATCCAGGGCGGATATACGTTGAAAGAGGTGACTCCCTTCGACCTGTTCCCGCAGACGTATCACATCGAATCCATTTCGTTGTTTGACCTCTTGCATATGTGACTCTTGCTCTGCCACAGAGTCCACAGAGACTTTTGAGAAAGGCTTTTTTTCTCTGTGTTCTCCCCTGGCGCCGCCCGCCAGGGCAGGTGTGTGGCGAAAAGGACTTTCGCAAGAGGTCTATTTGAAAAAAGAAGAGCGACCCGATTGGGTCGCTCTTGTGATTTACGCCTTCTTATCTTGATCCGTCTTGTTCGTCATACTCTTGCGGATATCAGAACGGAGTTGCTCCGCTTCCTCCGAGCGTTTGCCTTGCGCTTCATTCGAGAGCGCGCCGAAGCGGTCCGAGAGGAGCATGGCGAGCAGGGCTTCCATGATATTGCCCGAGCCGCTCTCTTTATCCGCGCCGACAACCACGCGTGGGACCACATCCACTTTGGATTGTTGGATGGCTTCGGCAAAACGATTCAGCACAGTTTGCGTCACCTGGAACTGCGGCCCGCCATACGCGCGGACTTGTTCCTCGGTGGCTAACGCCTGCGCGATACCGATACGCGCTACCTTCTCGGCTTCCGCTTCTGCCAGCGCGCGGATTTGCGACGCCTGCTGGATCGAGCGTTGATATTCGGCTTTACCCTGATTCGACTGGATCTCGATGTTGAGTTCAGCCTGCGTCATGTTCGTTTGCATCTCGGCGCGGGCTTCGGCTTCGCGGAGTTCGCGTTCTTTCACCGCGGCTTTTTCCTGTCGGTCATACGTTTCAATTTGTTCCGCCGCGATCTGCCGCGAGCGCAACTGCGTGAGGATCGTTTCGATCTGCGTGTCGTTCTCAGGTGACGACGGCGTGCCGATCAACACTTCTTCCAACTCAAGATTGTAGTGCCTGAACTTTTCTTTCATCTCTTCGCTGGCAATGCGTTGAATGTCACTGCGTTCTTGCAGTAGCTGAATCAATGTGCGCGTCTGACCGATGTTCTTGAAATATGCCGCCACCATGGGGTCGAGCGTCTGCTCGACGAGACGTTTGATATCGCCGAAGCGTTGCACGACCAGCGGGGCTTTCTGATAGTCAATGTGTACGACTACCGACAAAGGTAGCGACGGCTCGAACGCGTCCTTTGTGATGAGCGAAACTTCGCTGAGGTTCTCATCGAACTTGTGCGCGCCTGTCTGGTTGCGGATCCATTTGAGAATGAAGTTGGTGGTCGGCACGGGAACCACGTTGCCCGCGTAGGTGTTGAACGCATACTTGCCGGGGAGCAGCGCTTCCTCCCACACGCCGCGTTGACCTCGCGCCACCAACTCGCCGTGACGATATTCCTTGCCCGAAAGGTCTTCGCCTGTCGCGCCTGTATACGAAACGACCACGCCGACACTGCCCACATCAATGATCGTCTTTTTGATCATTTCCACAGTGGCAAACAAGCGGTTGACGTAATAGGTGCCTTCCACCAACACTTGCAGTTGACGCCCGCGGAAGCCGCCCGCTTTCAAAAACTTATCGGGGTCTTGAAATTTATTGTGATACGTCGCGTCATTTTTCGGGTCGTCGCCGACCACGGGAGCGATGATCTCGCCCTGCGCCAGCGACGGTCCATCGTGGACGGTGGCAATGCCGATCTTGTCATCGGTGTCTTTGATAATGACCGGCACAAACCCGCCGCGTTCGGCGATCACTTGCGCCATGCCTTGAATCACTCCCATTTCTTCACGCGATAACGGCATCGAGTACACGCGCTCATCCGTCAGCACGATGAACTGCACGAGATTGATGGCAAACGTCCCTTCGCGTAAGACGCGGCGTTGCGGTCCGCGTTGACCGCCGTTCTTGAAAAAAGATTCCACGTCTTGAAAATCGAAAGCGGTCTCATTGGTCGCGAGCGCCTGCGTTGGTTCGAGCAGTTTGCCGTCGCGCGCAAAGATATAGCCCATCTTTCCCTGCGGAATGGTCACCAATGGAACCAGCCTCACCACATATTGGATCGGCATCAGGTAATGCAGACCGCCGCGCAAGACCTTCGGTTGAAAGCCTGCTTCGCCGTTGAGCGCGATGAACCCGCTTTTCACCGAGCCTTTGAAACCGAATCGCTTTTCTACGATACCGATGCGCGTGTTGGGGATGAATCGGATTCCCAAAAGCAGGAAGAGAACTACGAAGCCCATCAATCCCGCGCCTACTAAAAGCAAACCTGTCATTTTGACCTCCTTTGGTCACAACTGTATCTACGCAATCACCGCCCCGCAGGTTTCGTTTAGAACCTTGCCGAAAAACATGCGAGGCGTTAGTTCATCCAGCAGTTCAACTGCCGGATGAACTTTGGGTATTTTCGCTAATCTTCCGCGATCACGATCACTTTATCCTCGGATGAAAAGACAACCGCTTCAGACTTCTTTGGGTTTGTGTGCACGCCGTACGCCTTACCCGCCATTTTGGCTTCGCCGACAAGCCGGTAGCCGAGCGCAGTTTCCCCGCGCCTTCGCGCCGCCTCGACCACCGTATAAAAGTTGACCGCTTCGCCGAGAGTCACATAATCGCTGATGGGTTTGAGATAGATCTCCGCGCCTTCGGGGTCGAAGATGTCGGTGAACACATGGAACAGTTCGCCGTTCTCTGAAAGTTGCGACATCATCAAACTGACAAGATGTTCACTGACGATGAAATCGTCCACTTGTGTGGCTTCGGCGAGTTCGCGGTTGCGCAGGTCGAGCATCTCGCTGACGATGGAGAACGGCGTTTCGTCTTTCTCAGCCATGTCGCGCAGATGCAGTAATGTGACGAGCGTCTTCGCGTCCGCTTCTTGCGGCTCCATGGTGCTGTACGCCAGAACAATGACGTGATCGTATTCTTCCACGCCGAGTTTGTTGAGCAGATCGCGGTCGGTGGTTTCACCTTCCATCACCACGAGTTTTTGATTCTTCAACTTGCCGCCTTGCGCGCGGATTTGTTTTTCGATGTTGTAAATATCCGCCACGACGGTCACCTGCGAACCTTTCGGCACATAGTGATCGAGTTCATGCACGATGGTCGTGCCGCTTCGGTTCCAGCCAAGGATAAGACATTTTTCAGGCTTGGGTTTTAGCGGTTGTCGGCTCGAGTGGATGAGCGCGTTGTTGATCTGAGCCAAGCCTGATGTGGGAGAGACGCGGATCGTGTCGTCATCTGCCGAGAGGGCGAAGATCTGATCATCTTTTTCGATTCGCGAATCCATAGGCGGGCTGAGAAGGATCGTTCCATTCGTTTTACGCAAACCCATCACACATGAATCTTCAAAGGCGAGCAACGCCTCGCCAAAGGTTTTCCCCGTCAGCGCGGGTTCATTTCTAAAATAAATTTCATCGCCGCCGAAGTTCATCAGTTCGGTGTACACCATCGAAAGCCCCGATTGGCGCGAGGTTTGCGCCACGACTCGCGCAATGAGATCGCCGGTGAGGATGGCTTGCACTTTGTCTTTTTCGCCGACGAGTTTCAACACTGCCATGTTCTTCGCATGGCGGATCTGCGTGATGATGTGATACGGCGCGGCGCGGCGAGCGGGATTGTTGGTGATCGCCAGCGCGGTTTTGATCACGTCGGTATCGGGGTCTTCATTTTCGGGCGGCAGGATGATGATGGCTTTCGCATCATGCGGGCTTGTGATCTCAAGATCGTTCGGGTCTATCGGGCTACCGTTGCGGCAGATGATGCGCGTCTTCCCTTTGACTTCAACACGCTCGCGGATCTCATCTTCCATTTCCACTTTGTCTTTATCTGCCATGACCACGATGCGCGCGTTCGGTTGATTTTCATTTGCCGCCATCAACTCGTTCAACACCGTAAAGACCTGCGCCGACCAACCCAGCACGAGGGTGTGATTCGATTCTAAAACTTGCGACCGTCCCTTTCGCAGGCGTTCCATTTGCCCCTCGATGGCGTTGTTCAACACGCCGATCAACGCGCTGACGATGAAGATGCCGCCCAGCGTGACGAGCAACATGACAAGGCGATAGCCTGTGCCTGTGTCGCCGCCCATCGTGCCCGAATCCAGCGTGCGCATTAAACTTTCCCATGCCGCTTCTATAAATGGGATGCGTTCAGTCTGCCCTTCCTGCACGAACCCCGCGATCGAAATGATCGCGCCAGCCACCAGCACCACCGCCAGCGACAACACGAACAACATGCCGATCATGGCGGGCGTGCCGCGCGACATCTGGTTATCGAACCAATATTTGAACTTTTGACGGAACGTGGGTTTCATGAATCCTCCGCAATGAAATGATGGGGGCGATTATAAAACCAATTTGCAATTGCATCTCCCCCTGATGGCGGATTTACTTTATTATCCCGTTGCCTGAGAACACTTCTGAGAGGCTCGGGCCCTTTTGTTGTCGAATCACGGCATCATTGCTTTTAGGATGGGGTCTAGGTTCTGTCGGGAGATTCTCTTTTTGAATGGATTTTCCTAATGTATTTATGATTTTCAGAATTCTCTTGGCAGTTTATCAGCTACTTATAATCGTCTTTTGAAGATTCTTTTGTTCAACATTCCGAACAGAGTACCTTTTCCTGAAACTATGTTCCGACAAGTTTTTTCAATGGTTTGCATGATTGCTTCAAGCCTAAGATTTATTGGATCTTCGGTCTCTATACCTTCCCAAAAGATTGCCTCATATTTTTCAACTTGAGCTAAATGCTTTTCATATTGTTCATCTGTTCTGAAATGATTCCTAGGCCAAAGTTGAGCGAGCCTGCGGGCGGCAATAAATATTTCATGCACTAATTTTTGTAAATCATCGAAAGGCTCCGCTTCTTTTACGCCTATTTGAGCCATAAATCGGTAACGTATGGAGTATAGCCTGTTAAAAACCTCCTGATGCTCAGCATATCTCTTGTACACGATACTTGCATTTTTTCTAGAATCAAACTGTGCATCTGTTTCGTTAGAATCGCGCTCAATATCTGCAGTTTCACTGTTAAAGCTGAATATGCTTCGCATATGAATAATTGCATCTCTCGCCTCATAGAACAAAGCTAGTGTCTCTTCTGCTAATTCTATTTCCCGCCTTCCCTTTAGTTCGCGTCGCCAAGAATCGATGCCGTATATTGCTAACCATACTCCCAGTAGAATTGAAAGATTTTTTATGGTTTCGAATAAATTGTCAAACATTTCTCCTCCGTATCCTAATCATCCTTGCATCCTCTCCCATTCACCTAGTTTGGCATCCATTTCCCTCTGCACGCGCTCGTACTCTGTTCCCAGCGTGGCGGCTTCGGCGGGTTTCACGAAGGGACTCTCCAACTGCGCGCCAAGATTCGCCAGCGTCGCTTCTAGTTCGGCGATGGCGTTTTCCAATTCTTGCAACTGCGCTATCTTTCGTCTTTCCTCTTTCGTTTCTTTATTCTTTGCATTCTTCACATTTCGAGAATTTGAGAATTGGAGATTGGAGACTGGAGATTGGAAACTGGTTAGCCGCGCCGCTTGTTTCTCGCGTTCTTCTTTCATTTGCGAATACGTGCCGTTGAACACGCGCAAGACCTCCGAGGTCTGAGAGACCTCGGAGGTCTCCCCGCCGATCTCCCAGATTTGGGTGGCGAGCGCGTCCACGAGATAGCGGTCGTGAGAGACGAGCAGGATCGTGCCTTTGTACGAATCCAACACAGATTGCAAAATTTCCTGTGAGGGAATATCAAGATGATTTGTTGGCTCATCGAGCAATAACAAGTTTGTGTCTTGCAAGGCGAGTTTGGCTAGGGCTAATCGTCCGCGTTCGCCGCCTGAGAGCATGGACACAAGTTTGAACGCGTCGTCGCCAGAGAAAAGATATTTGCCGAGATAGTCGCGCGCTTGATACGGCAACATCCCTGATGCGGCGGTGATCTCATCCAACACAGTTTTCTCGGGGTCGAGTCCCTCGTGCGCCTGCGCGAAATAGCCGACGTGTAGACTCGCTCCCAGGATCGCCTCACCAGCCAGAGGGGCAAGGGAACCGAGTATCGTCTTGAGGAATGTTGATTTGCCCGCGCCGTTCGGTCCGATCAATGCGGCGCAGTCGAGTCGTCTCAATTCGATGTCGGGCGCGGCGAATAAAAATTTTTCGGGCGTTCCGTTTTCGGCGGCGTATCCCACCTTCAAATTTTTTGTGCGGATGACGAGATCGCCCGAACGATTCGTCGAACGCAGATGCAAATGCAGATCGGGCGTAACGCGCTGAGGAGGTCTCAGCGCGCGGACGCGGCGCTCGGCCTCCTCGACGCCGAACGGCGATTGCGTGGTTTCCACATCGAGTTGCGACCAATTCATGTTGACCGCTTCGATGCCTGCCTGTTCGATGGCTTGCACAACGCGCGTGAGCCGTTTGAGTTTACCTTTTGCCTGCAACGTGTTTTGCCCCGCAATATTTTTCTTGATGTATTCCATGTCTTTGAGCAGTTTTTCTTTTTCGCTTTCGAAAATTTCAAAGCGATGATTCCAGCGGATCTCGCGCTCGTTCAAATACGTTGTGTAATTGCCGCGATAATATTCCGATCCGCTGACCGCCATTTCAAGCAGAGCGTTGCAGGCGTGATCTAAAAAATAACGATCATGCGAAACGATGATCGCCGCGCCGTCCCATTGCGTGAGATAACTTTCAAGCCACTCAACAGCTTTGATGTCGAGATGGTTCGTCGGCTCATCGAGCAACAATAGATCGGGGTTCGACAACAACAATCGTGCCAGATGCGCGCGCGTGCGTTGTCCGCCTGAGAGATGATCGAGTGACATGTGAAAATCGGGTTCGTCGAATCCCAAACCAGTGAGCACTTGCTTGATGCGGATGGGATACATGTATCCGCCGCGCTCTTCGAACGTGTGTTGCACGCTTCCATATCGGACCAAAGCCTGATCGCGCGTCGTTGGGTCGGACATCTCATCTTCAAGTCTTTTCAGTTCGCCTTCCATGCGAATCAACTCGGCGAACGGCTCGAGGCACACATCCCATAACGCGCCCTGCAATTCAAAGTCCGCTTCTTGCGAGAGGTAGCCGATGCGGAGATTCTTGGCGCGCGTGATCGTCCCGTCTGAAGGTTCTTCCTGCCCGACGAGGATGCGCAACAGAGTCGTCTTGCCGATTCCGTTCGGTCCCACAATGGCAAGCCGCGCGCCTTTGGCAACCGAAAAGGTGACGCCAGAAAATAGATCTTCCGCGCCGAAGGATTTGGAGAGGGAACTTACAGTAATCAGTGACATAGTGAGCAGTGATCAGTATTGCGTATTGCGTACTTCGTAATTGTCCCCGAATTATAAAACAAGCGAGCGGACGTAGAGTCCGCTCGTGAGGATTTTTATTCTAGAACCTGTTATACCGCAACCAAGGCTTTTTCCACTTCCGCTGGGAGGTGGATAAAAACGAAGTGGCCGGTGTAATACAGGTAATCTTCCCCGCTTTCATCAATCACGCGAATCAGATCATCCTTTTCCGCTTGTTCGTCAGGGATGACTTCGTAGACTTTCCTCGTGATCAAAGACGCTTCGTAGTCTGTATTGTCAATGCAAAGGACAAATTGCTTTTTATTGTTCATAGGTCAATCCAAATATCGTTTGATCTTGATGTCTTTTCGACCGATCCCATGCGCTTCATACCAGTGAAGTTCAACATGGCGTATGTTGCCGTTTGGCAATTTGATACGGGCAAAGCCCTTGAGTTTCCTCCAACGTCCGCGCCCATGCATTTTTTGTAAATATGCAAGGTCACGAATTTTGGATCCGACAGCGATGGTTTCAATTCCCTCGATTTCGTCAACGATCTCAAATTTCACACTTGGAGTCTAGCACTTATCAGGTGACGACGCAAGTCGGATTCCGATGAGAGAGCGAGCAGCCGCCCCCCATCCAGCCTCCTCCCAATCCGACGATGAAAATTTTGTATGTGGATTCAATGTATGAATTGTCGGATTTGGAGAGGGAAGGGACGGTGATGAGGGGTGGCGATCAGTATTGTGTATTTCGCAATTGTCCCCGAATTATAAAACAAGCGAGCGAATTACAGGCTTGACACTCCTAGAGTTGGATGTATGATGAGAATACTTGGAAGGAGTAAGAATGTTAGACTCCAAAATTGAGCATGCCGCAACTGCATGGACGACAGTATCCGAAATCCTGTACTTTCCTCATACAGAAAAGGAATATCAGGAAGCTGTTCGCTTGCTTGATAACTTGATTGACGCAGTTGGGGAAAATGAAGAGCATCCGCTTGCTTCTCTGATGGAGGTTTTAGGAATTCTGATCGAGAAGTATGAAGATGAACATGTGCCAGAAATAACCGAACTTTAAAAGTTAAAGTCCCCGATCAATCATCAGGGATTTTTTGTTTCACACTCACGCATCCAGCGAAGCCATATACCTGTGATACGCCTCCGCCAAATTGCGTTCGATGTCGGCGTGGAGCGGCGTCTCCTTGAACGGATTCTTCGCCGACTCTTTGAAGATGTAATTGGCGCAGGTGTTACAGAGAAAATACCCGATCAACACCCCGCGCGGACGGTACATGAAGCCATTGATGGATAGCGCATCCTTGCCCTTGTATTTCATTGGGTCAATGGGGCGCGCCATGCAACCCGGGCAAAGGTCGTCGGTGTAGAGCCAGAACGACTTCATCGCATTGCCGAATTGAGCCTTTCCTTGAAGGTACATCATTTCGAGGATCTTTTCCGCCTCCGATTTTGAATCGTTCGCGTTGGGTCTCATGGACGTATCTCCTTTGGTGGATGTGACAGTCAATTTTAAATTGACGGTCACCTTGCGCATGATCAATACTTCTCGAAAGCTCAAGCGACAGTTCGATTTGTTTGGCAAATCGTGTCGCCTGCCGTGACTCAGACACTGTTTCTTAAGTACACGGATTTGACGGAGTACACGGTCAAACACGGATATTGAAATGGTTTTCTCCGTGACATCCGTGTTACCCGTGTCCAAAAAGACTTAAGAAACAGTCTCTCAGCGCAACTGCGTCAAGAGTCTAGTTGACCGTCACTTTGCTCATTATAAACAAAACGAGCGGACGGTTTGTCCACTCGTCAAAATACAACAAGCCACAATATAACGCCCGCGCGTTATCTCATCTTTTTCCATGACCTCTTCACAGCGAACCCACCAGCTCATCATACTTCCTGCGCGCTTCCTTGATATCCTCCCACATCAGCGCTTTGGGCGAGCCCGGTTCACGCGATTGATTTCTCAACAAATAGGAAGGGTGAAAGATCGGCATCAGCCAACGACCCTCCAAGCGAATCCATTGTCCGCGCATGGAGGTGATACCGGTCTTTCTCAAGACCGATTGACACGCCACATTCCCGGTCAACAAAATCACCAGCGGATCGATCAACCGAATGATCTCAAACACAAACGGACGGTAATACTCAACTTCCGCGTCCGTTGGCTTGCGGAAGGACTTGCCATCCGTCCCCGGCGGCAAGCGGAAGACCGAGTTGGTGATGTACACATCCCGCTCCGGGTCGAAGTTCCCGCCCTGCAGGATCTTATCGAGCAGTTGCCCTGCCGGTCCCACGAACGGCTTACCCTTGATATTCTCCTGCGGACCCGGCGCCTCGCCGATCAACAACAACTTCGCATTCGGGTTGCCGCGGCTAATGACCACATTCGTCCCCGCATTGGCAAGCGGATCGTCCTTCATACCGCGTATGGCGGATAGCGCTTCATCCAGAGAACGAAAAGAATTGGAAGAATCGAGCACAGTGGATTGCGTCATGCGCCATTTATATCATCAACTCACATTAAGCAGAACGTCCCGAGGGTTCTCGTGAACCAGGTTTGGTTTTTATCCAAACCTTCGGGACGGCGCGCAAGATCAGCCATTCACTCATCGCGCCCGAACTGCAAGGTTCACCTTGTCATACAAAACGCCGCGCAACATACCGCGCGCTCGGTACTATAATCGAACCATACCTGTCAAACAAACGCACCAAGGAGATTGCCATGCTCGTCATCATCAGCGACTTGCATTTAGGGGATGGAACCACCGGCTCATCTATTCCAACCAGCGCATTCCAACTATTCGCCAAACGCCTCCGCCTCGACGCGCATTTTGCTTCGGCACAGGGCGAACGATACCGCCCCATCGAAGACCTGGATGTCATCCTGCTTGGCGACATTCTTGAAACGCTTCACTCTAATCGTTGGCTGTACGCGGTTGGGGATGAAACTCGCGCCCGCATGACGCGCCCCGGCGAAGCGGACTATATCCGCCCGTGGAGCGACCCGAGCGACCCAAAATACGCGGCAAAATTACTTGAGGTGACGCGCGCCATCCTCGAAGCGAACAAAGATTCCTTCGAGATCATGCGCAAATTGGCGGGCGGCGAAGCGATCGAATTCGATGCCCCTGATGAACACGGCAACCGTGACCGCAACAGCGATCAAAAAATTCCGCTCAAGGTCCGCTTTCACTACATGGTGGGCAACCACGACTGGCACTACTATCTCAAGGGCGAGTCGTTTGATGCCATCCGCCGCGAGATCATACAAACCATGGCATTGAGCAACTCGCCGGAGCCGTTCCCCTTCGACCTGCGAAAAACGGACAAGAACCTCCCCTGGCAGGAGGATAACGCGCCCGCTATTCGCAAACTGTTCGAGGAATACAGGGTCTTCGCCCGTCACGGCGACCTGCACGACAAATTCAACTTCAACCGCGAACGAGGGCGCGGCCACCCCACACTTGGCGATGCGCTTGGAGTTGAGGTGATCAACAAATATCCTGAAGTATTGAAAGCCATGCCCGGGATCGATCCGCTTTTTGTGCAAAACCTGAGCGAGATCGCCAATGTGCGGCCCGGCTTTGCCACGCCGCTCTGGGTAAACGCCCAACTTCGCTCGCTTGCCGAACAGAACCTCGTGGATGCGATCACAGAGAATGAACTTAAAAATGTATGGGATAAACTCGCTTCCGAATTTCTCGAACTCGATTTTGTGCGACAAGCCAACAAAAAGTTCAGGTTAGATATAGTAGACGCGTTGCAGGCGGGTATCAAACTATCGAGCCTCGTTTCATTCGAGACCATCGACAAACTCACCCTCAAACTTCAGGGCGGCAAAAAGCGCGGCGACATCTCCTTCGCCAAACATGCCCTGCTCGAGCCATCCTTCCTCGATGGCTCGGCGCGCTACATCGTATACGGACACACGCATTCTCCCGAAACCGTCGCGCTCGAAAATAGCACAACACGCGGCGACCAAATCTACTTCAACTCCGGCACATGGCACACCTATTTCGACCTCGCGCGCAAAAACCCCAGCGAGAAAAAATTCGTGCCTTACAAAGGGATGACCTATCTCACCTTTTATAAAGACGGCGAACGCAAAGACCGCCGCTTCGAAACGTGGAGCGGTATGTACGCGTAAAGTTTTAGGCTCTACCGTTTTTAACGGGAAACCATTTTTCAAACACAAAGGACACGACGGTCACAAAGGAAAAACACAAGGAATCTAGGCTCTTTTCCCCCCTTTGTGTCGCTTCGACGAACTCAACGCAAGACTTTGTATCCTTCGTGGTGAGGCTCTTTCCCGTTGATTACGGGACACCCAAGTTTTAAAACAGGCTATGCTTTAATTTTTTTCAAAAACCCCGGTGTATTCAATTCGCGTTCTAGCAGATAGGTGAAATATGCCTGCATGATGGATTCGGTTTCGCGCTGCACATCGTCATCGGGACGGGCGCGCGAGGCTTCGGCATAACTGCTCCGTTGAAAGTGGCGGAGGTACTTCAACGCTTCCACTGAAATCGAATGCAGGTGTTTCAATCCCTGCCCACAGCGCAGACAAATGACTCCGCCCGCGCTGAACGAGAAGAATTGGTCTTCGGGTTGAATCGCGCGCCCGCAGTTGACACACTCGAAGAGTTGGGGACGAAAGCCGAGTTGGTCGAGGAGGCGCATCTCGTAGAAGCGGAGGACCAGCCACACGTCCGCGTTGGAGGCGAGGCGGGAGAGGGTCTCCGTCAGCAAACGGAAGATCGTCGCGTTTTCGGTTTCATCCTCATAGGTAAAACGGTCCAGCAATTCCAACACATACGCGGCGTGGCTGGTGAGAATCAGATCGTCGCGCAGAGGCAGGTAGGCGTCTATCGTGTCGGCTTGGGTGAGGATGAACATCTCGCGCGCGGCGGCGAGTTGCAGTTTGACGTGCGTGAACGGTTCGATGTGACCCGCCTTGCGCGAGGCGATCTTGCGCGCGCCTTTGGCGATGACGCGCATCTTGCCGCGCTGGCGCGTGTACAGCGTGAGCAGTCGGTCGGCTTCGCCGTAATCGCTGTGACGAAGCACCACCGCATCCACGCGCAGGGAACGGAATTTTGGTTGGGGCATGGGGATGTGTAGGAGCGGGATTTTCCCGCCCATGCGCAGCGAGATAAATCTCGCCTTACGTTTTCAATTTCTCCGGCGTAAACGCTTCGGGCAAAAGTTCATTCACGGTTGTTTCTTTCACAAGATTTCCATTTTTATCCGCCAAGAGAACAATCGTGTCGAGTCCAAACTCTGCCATTACCTGACGACATCCGCCGCAGGGAGAACCGCCGTTGTCTGTCACCACAGAAATAACTTCAAACTCTTTCTCGCCCTCTGAAACCGCTTTGAAGATGGCGACACGTTCCGCGCACATGGTCTGCGGATATGCCGCGTTCTCGATATTTACGCCGGTGTATGTTTTGCCGGTCTTCGTCCGCAGCGCCGCGCCGACAGGGTAATGAGAATACGGCACATAAGCCTGCTTCCGCGCTTCGTTGGCAAGATCAATGAGAGATTGTTTGTCGTGTTGAGTGATTGTCATAACGTTGTCCTTACGCAATACGAAGTACGAAGTATCGCGTACTGCGTACTGCGTGATTACTTGCCCTTCTTTTTCTTTCTCTCCACTTTCTTGATGGGACGCGCGGGCATGCCGACGACGAGCGTGTCTTCGGCTACATTCTTGGTGACGATCGCGCCTGCTCCCGTGCGCGCGCCATCGCCGAGTTTCAGCGGCGCGACCAGCATCGTGTCCACGCCGATGAAGACATCCTCGCCGATCTCGGTGGGAAGTTTATTCTCGCCGTCGTAATTCGCGGTGACGGTTCCCGCGCCAATGTTCGTGTTCGCGCCGATCTTCGCGTTGCCGATATACGAGAAGTGTCCCATCTTCACACCTTCTTCGAGCGTGGAATCTTTCACCTCGCCGAAGTTGCCCATGTGGACGTGACTCTTCAAATGCGCGCCCTTCCTCAACCGCGCGAACGGACCCATATCCACGTCGTCTTCAAGTATTGCGCCTTCCAGCACGGATGCGAGGACTTTACAGTGATTCCCAATCTTCGTATCGCGGATGATCGTGTTGGGTCCGATCACGTTCCCTTCGCCGATCTCCGTCGCGCCGTGAATGTGCGTGTTCGGCATGATGGTCGTATCCTTGCCGATCTTCACGCCCGCGTCAATGTACGTGGAAGAAGGGTCGGTCATGCTCACGCCGTTCAACATGTGTTCGCGGTTGATCCGCATCCGCATGGCTGATTCAGCCTCCGCAAGATGAACGCGCGTGTTGATTCCAATCGTCTCGCTAAAATCATCGTGGACAACAGCCTGCACGGGCAGGTTATCTTTCACCGCGAGTTCGACTACATCGGTCAAGTAGTATTCGCCTTTCTTCTCGTTCTTCGGGATGCGATGCAGGGCGTCCCACAGCCAATCCGCGTTGAAGCAGTACGCGCCGACGTTCAACTCTTTGATTTTTTGCTGTTCCGGCGTGGCGACATATTCTTCGACGATGGCTTGCACTGTCCCATCGGCGTTTCGCAGGATGCGCCCGAAGCCGTGAGGATCGTCGGCGAAAACGGTGATCAGGCTGAACGGTCCGGGGTTGAGGCGTTGAGTCTCCACGAGGCGCGCAAATGTTTCGCCGCGCAAGAGAGGCATGTCGGCATAGGTGACGATGACCAAGTCCGTTTTGTTTTTGAGCAGAGATTCGGCTTGCAGCGCCGCGTGACCCGTGCCGAGTTGCGGTTCCTGCAACACGCAATCCGCTGAATCCCCCAAATATTTTTTCACCTCATCCGCGCCGTGACCGATCACCACAACCGGCGTTTCGGTCGCGGCTTGCTTCAACGCCTCAAGCGCGTGCCACACCAGCGGCTTGCCGCAAAATGGATGCAACACCTTCGGCAGGGAAGACTTCATGCGAGTCCCCTGCCCCGCCGCAAGCAATACAGCAGTAACTTTCATTACAACTCCTACTCCCCTCTCCTTGAGGAGAGGGGTTGGGGGTGAGGTCAAATAAAAACAGGCTCACCGCAATGTGCGAAGCCTGTTTAGAAAAGAAGCCCCGCGCTCGCGGGAATTGGCAGGGGCGCCTGGACTCGAACCAAGATCCACAGCTCCAAAGGCTGGTGTGCTGCCGTTGCACCACGCCCCTGTAAGGCGCACATTGTATCATAGCGAAATTCGCGGGGCAACACCTGCGCGCAGGCGCAATGTCTCACTTCTTTTTTGCCGCGCTCATCTTCAGCGTGCCGGTCACCGGGCGGGGGATCGTCGCGCCCGCTTTGCCGGGCGTCAGTCCCAGCTTATCGGCTTCTTCAAACGTGATCACATCCGGATTGAGCGGAATGTTGCCCGCCTTTTCCACCGCGTCATCCCAAAACGCGTCCACATCTTTAACTTTGGATTTCTTCTCGGCGGAGGCGAACAACGCGTCCACATCCACTTCCGGCTCCGGTTCGGATTCTTCCTCGATAATAAACGGAGGGACATACCCACCCGCCTCCTCCGCAGGGACAGCTGGTTCAGTGATCGCGACAGCCGGCGCCACCCCCAGCGACTGCAAGATATTCTCCACATCGCCGCGCACAAACAGCATCCCCTCCACAGTATTCATAATTCGATCTCTGTCCGCGAGTTCCTTGCCAGCCAACAGCAACGCATGAGACGTATTCACCGGGATGAGGATCAAATCATGGTCGCCGCCGCGAAAGACGTGATAATTTTCAAGATGCTCCTGCCGGATGAAGCGCGAGACCTTCAACCCCGCGCTGTAAATTCCCATCAAGGCGGAAAGCAAAGACACTTCCATACTGCTATCGTACAGATCGCCGGCGCGGGCAAGCACGCGCCCACGATCGTTGATGAGGAACACCGCGTCGGCTTTCACTTTTTGACGGAACCCGGTCAGCAACTCGGAAAGGGTCTGGCGATGCTCCTCGATCTCTTTTGCGGCTTCCGGAGGAAAGATGGTGCGCACCAGCCCCAAACCGCGTTCGACCGCGTCCAAAAAATCTGCCAGCGGGATGGGCTTGTTGAAGATCGCCATCGCCCCAGCCGAGAGCATTTCATCGCGGGCTTTGCGTTCGCTCATGCCGGAGATGAAGATCACTTTCAACTCGGGGTTGCGCGCCTTCACCTTGCGCATCAATTCCACCCCGGAAATGCCCGGCAAGAGATAGTCCGACACGAGCAAATCCACGTTGCGGCGGGAGGCTTCGAGCAGCGCTTCCTCCCCGGAGGGCGCGTCGACAATATCCAGCGTGTGCCCCAGCGTTTGCAGGGTGGAATGCAACAGCCGGACTATGTCTTTCTGATCGTCAACAAGTAAAACGCAGGGGTGTGCCATAATCAATGACGGTTATTTCAAATTCTGTTCGGCGACCCAGCACGCCACCCAATGATCGGGTCGGAGTTCCTTGAACTGCGGCTCATCTTGCGAACAGCGTTCGATCGCCACCGGGCAACGCGGGTGGAAGCGGCATCCCCTCGGCGGGTTGAGTGGACTGGGCACATCGCCCTTGAGGATGGTGCGCTCGCGTTTCAAACGCGGGTTCGGCACCGGGATGGCAGACATTAACGCCTTGGTGTACGGATGCAGGGCTTCGCGGAACAAGTCGTCGCGCGTTGCCAGTTCCACCATTTTGCCGAGGTACATCACCGCCACACGGTCCGACACATGCTCGACCACCGAAAGGTTGTGCGCAATGAACAGGTAGGTGAGACCAAATTCCTTTTGCAGGTCCTTCAAAATATTCAACACCTGCGATTGGATCGACACATCCAGCGCGGAGACCGGCTCGTCGCAGATGATGAACTGCGGGCGCAACGCCAGCGCGCGCGCTATGCCGATGCGTTGGCGCTGACCGCCGGAAAATTCGTGTGGGTACCGGCGGGCGTGATAATCCTCCAGCCCCACTTTCTTGAGGGTTTCGAGCATGATGCCCACGCGCTCTTTGGGCGTGCCGATGCGATGGATATGCAATCCCTCCATCACCGATTCGCCGATGGGCACACGCGGGTCGAGCGAGGCGTACGGGTCCTGAAAGATGATCTGCATGTTGCGGCGGACCGGCTTCAACTCATTTTGTTTGAGCGCGAACACATCCTTGCCGCCGAACTTCACCGACCCCGAGGTTGGTTCGACCAACCGCAGCATCGTTCTGCCGACAGTGGTTTTACCGCAACCGGATTCGCCCACCATGCCAAGCGTCTCGCCTTTGCGCACAAAGAAACTGACATCGTCCACGGCTTTCACATGGTTGACTACGCGCTGGAGCAAACCAGCCCGCACCGGAAAATATTTTACGAGATTGTTTACCTCAACGAGGGTTTCCCCTTTTTGGCTGGCGTTGTTTGACATGAAATTTTCTCCAAGAAGGGGTTACTTCAACGGCGCGGAATGCCCCGCCCCATTTTGATACAACCAACAGCGCGTCATATGCCCGGGTCTCACATCTTCAAGCTCGGGTTTGGTTTCAGTGCAGATGGTCAGCGAATATTTGAGGCGCGCCTGACAGCGCGGCGCAAAACGGCACCCGGGCGGCAGGTTGACGAGGTTGGGAACGGAACCGGGAATCACATCCAATTTTTCTTTAATCTCGCCCAGGATTGGAATCGAACCGATCAAGCCTTGTGTGTACGGATGCAACGGTTCATCGAACAGCGAATTGACGTCGGTCTGTTCCACAATTTCGCCGGCGTACATCACTGCCACGCGGTCTGCCATTTCAGCCACCACACCGAGATCGTGCGTGATGAGGATGACCGCCGTGCCCATTTCGCGGCGCAGGTCGCGCATCAAGTCCAGGATCTGCGCTTGAATGGTTACGTCCAGCGCGGTGGTGGGTTCGTCTGCAATGAGGAGTTCGGGCACGCACGCCAACGCCATGGCGATCATCACGCGCTGCGCCATACCGCCGGAAAGTTCATGCGGGTACGCGTGCGCGCGTCGTTCGGGATCAGGCACGCCAACCATTTTCAACAATGCGACGGCGCGGTTCCAGCCGGCTTCTTTGCCCATATCCTGGTGCACATTCAGCACTTCGGAGAGTTGGTCGCCAACTTTGAATACGGGGTTTAACGCCGATTGAGGCTGTTGGAAGATCATCGACACGCGGTTGCCGCGTATCTTGACCATTTCATCTTCGGGAAGTTTGAGCAGGTTATTTCCATCGAGCAGTATCTCGCCCCCATCCACCCTGCCAGGCTTGGAGACCAACCCCATAATGGATAATGAGGTGACGCTCTTGCCGCATCCTGATTCTCCCACCAGCCCAAGCACTTCGCCGGGAAACACTTCAAAATTCACGCCATCTACCGCGCGGACTACGCCGTCTTCGGTATAAAAATATGTCTTGAGGTCTTTCACGGCAAGCAGAGGCTGGCTACTGGGCATGAGGAGCAACTCCAACGAGCAGGGATGGGCGCATTATAGCAAATTACTGCGCGAGAGAAAACACTTTACAGGGTTGGAATCAGACGCACTGGCGGAATGAAGCGGGTTCATCCGCTAGGGTGTACAACCGGCCCCATCATCGAAGAGTTCGATTTCGGCGAGCGGGAAGTTGGAAGAGGGGTCGAGGTGAAAGCCGCATAACTCCGCGCGAGCGGCGGCAACTCGAAGCCGCAGGTACAGCGGAATGGACGGGAGTTCGGAGGCGAAGATCGCCTGCGCTTGTTGGTGTGAAGCGTATTCCGGTTCGCCGGGCAACGATCGCAAGGCTTGCGCGCACGCCTTGTCGAACTCCGGGTTTTTATAGCCGCTGATGTTCGTGCCCAGCCAGTGGTTTTTTTCGGTGGGAATTTGCGCCGAGGTGAACCAACCGCATTGCGGTTCGAGGCTGTTGACGCCGATGGCGTATTCGGCAAGTTGGAACTGCCGGCTGAACAAAGGTCCGATCGGTCCTTGCGCGTAAAAATTCGGCGCGTCGTAGAACACGGTGTTTAACCCAATGCCGCATTCGGCAAGCGATTGCGCGAAGATCTCGGTTACCTGGTGGCGCTGGGTGGCGGTGGTGGTGTAGTACTCGAGAACCAGCGGTGTTCTAGCGGGCACGCTCGTTACTCCAAACGCCAGCCGCGGCGTGGTTGGGTCGTTGTCTGAATCCAACCAGCCGGCGGCATCGAGCAAGTCTTTCCCGGCTTGGGGGTTGAAGGTGTACGTTTGGAGGTTGCCATTGTGAAGCGGGTGATCGGATGGCAGGTAACTATCGGGCGCTTGTGAAAGCCCGAATAATACCGTATCCACCACTTTCTGGCGGTCGAGGCAGTATGCCAGCGCCTGCCTCATACGCGCATCGCCGAAAAGATCGGGGCGATCGGTTTGCGATTTCACGCCGTCGTCATAGGCAGACGGCGACACGCCGATGCCAAGCCATTCCATCGTCATTGTTTGGGCGGTGATGAGTTTTGCCTGCCCTTGCGATTCCAATTGCTGAAGCAAACCCACCTGTCCATCGAGGTGAACGGTTGGGTCGAGAACGTCGCACTTGCCCTCCAACAGGGCGCTGAGGGCGGCGTTTGAATCGAGCATGATGATAAAGTTCAATTCGTCGAAGTGGGGCAGGCCGCTCGAGGCGCGGAAGTAATTCAGGTTTTTCGTAAGCAGGATATTTTCGCCGGCGTTCCATTCCTTCACAATATAGGGACCCCAACCCAGCGGGAAGCGCGCCGAAAGGTCAAGCCGCGCCAACTCGGCGGGAGATTGCTCTCCCCATAGATGCTGAGGCAAGGGCATGAAGAAGTTGGTGTAATAATCGGGATCGATAAAGCCGGGCATTCCCCACCATTGAATGGTCACGCCATCGGAGGCGGCTTCGTACGCTTGCGTGCGGTCGATCAGAAATTTGGAGCCTGGGGTGGCGTCGTTGGCGGCAATCTCGAATGAGAAGACCGAATCACTCGCGGTGAGCGGCGCGCCGTCGGACCATTGCAAGCCTGCGAGCATGGTGAAGGTGACGACCATTTGGTCCATGATGATGTTACTGACGCCGTCGTAGGTCACCTTGCAGTCATCGTTTCGGCATCCGCTCGGGTAGAGTTGTGTGCCTTTGATCAGCCCGACCACGTTACCGCTTGCGTCCACGATCTGGTCGCCAGGTTGCGCGGTCACGGTTTCGATCTGGGCGTCGCCGTCTTCAAGGTTTGGAATCTTTTCGAGGATGACCGGTTCGTATCCATATTCGACCACATCCATGGGTCCGTCGTAAATGGCGGAAAGCACGCTGCGCGCGGCGGCGTTCAAACTGCCGTAGGGGTAGAGGCTGGTTGGCTCTTCCCCGAGGCAAATGTTGAGGGCGCGCGTGGCAGGCGTGGCGGTGGGAAGAGGCGCGGGTGTTTCAGTCGGCGCGTCGGGCAGGGTGGGGATTTCCGTCTCTTGTTGCGGGGCGCACGAAGCGAGGATGAGCAGAATCATAAAACTTGAAATGAGTTTTTTCATGGGCAATTCCATTCGGTGTATTCCTCCCATTATAACGAAACCCGCGGCGTTGTTGCGTCGCGGGTTTTATTCGCTTATCCGTTTTGTTCCGCGACCCAGCAGGCGACGAAATGCCCCGGCGCGAGTTCCTTGAACTCAGGCTCCTGTTGCGAACAGAGATCGATCGCCACCGGGCAACGCGGATGGAAGCGGCATCCCTTCGGCGGGTTCAACGGGCTGGGCACATCGCCTTTAAGGATGATGCGCTCGCGCTTCACGGTCGGATCGGGGATCGGGATCGCCGACATGAGGGCTTTGGTGTACGGGTGAAGCGGGTTGCGGAAGAGTTCTTCGCGTTCGGCAAGTTCCACCATTTTGCCGAGGTACATCACCGCCACGCGGTCTGAGATGTGTTCGACCACGCTCATGTTGTGGGCGATAAATAAATAGGTAAGCCCGAACTCTGCCTGCAAATCTTTGAGGATGTTCAGCACTTGCGATTGGATGGACACATCTAACGCGGAGACCGGTTCGTCGCAGACGATGAATTTGGGTTGCAGGGCAAGCGCGCGCGCAATGCCGATGCGTTGGCGCTGACCGCCGGAGAATTCGTGCGGGTAGCGGCGGGCGTGATAATCCTCGAGCCCCACTTTCTTCAACATGTTGATGGCAATATCCCAGCGTTCTTTGGGGTGACCAATGCCGTGTATGTGCAAGCCTTCCATGACCGATTCGCCGATGGGCAGGCGCGGGTTGAGCGAGGCATATGGGTCTTGGAAGATCATTTGCATGTTGCGGCGGGCTTGTTTGAGCGACCGCGAGCGCATTTGCACGATATCCTCGCCGTTGATGAAAACCGACCCGGAGGTTGGCTCGATCAAGCGCAGGATGGCGCGCCCGACGGTGGTCTTTCCGCAACCGGATTCGCCTACCATGCCCAGCGTTTCGCCTTCCTTCACCGAGAAGCTGATCTTGTCCACTGCTTGCACGTGCGCTTTTACGCGTTGAAGCACGCCGGCGCGTATGGGAAAATATTTCACCAGGTCTTTGACGACAACGAGGTCGTATTTTTCATTGGGTGGATTCATCGGCATATTGTCACTCTACTTGGATGGATTTTTTGAGGGGCGCGGTGTGTTGGCTGGAATCCTGATACAGCCAACAGCGAATGATGTGACCCTCATCGTATTGAATCAGGTCGGGGTCCTGCTCGGTGCAGATGGCAAGGTTGTGTTGAATGCGCGCGGCGCAACGCGGCGCAAAACGGCATCCCTTTGGCAGGTTAACCAGGTTGGGAACCGCGCCGGGGATCACGTCCAATTTTTCGCGCACCCGCCCCAGCACGGGCGTGGAGCCGATCAACCCCTTTGTGTAGGGATGCAAAGGTTCCTTGAACAGGCTGAGCACGCTCGTCTGTTCGACGATCTCACCGGCATACATCACCGCGACGCGATCTGCCATTTCGGCGATAACACCGAGGTCGTGCGTGATGAGGATGACCGCCGACCCGAATTGTTCGCGCATGTTTCGCATCAGGTCCAAAATTTGGGCTTGAATCGTCACGTCGAGCGCGGTCGTCGGTTCATCGGCAATCAACAAATCGGGGAGACAGGCAAGCGCCATGGCGATCATCACGCGCTGAGCCATGCCGCCCGAGAGTTCATGTGGGAAGGCTTCAGCGCGGCGTTCGGCATCGGGGATGCCGACTAGCTTGAGCAATTCGACGGTGCGTTTTTGGGCGGCTTCCTTGCCGAAATCCTGGTGAACATTCAGCACTTCGCCGATCTGCTCGCCCACGCGGAAGACCGGGTTAAGCGAGGTTTGGGGCTGTTGGAAGATCATCGAAATCCGGTTGCCTCGCACCGCCATCATTTCGGCTTCCGGGAGTTTCAACAAATCCTTGCCGTCGAACAAGATCTCGCCGCCCACCACTTTTCCGGGCTGGCTGATCAAGCGCATAATGGAAAGCGATGTAACGCTCTTGCCGCATCCCGATTCGCCCACGATGCCCAGCACTTCACCAGGGTACACCGTAATGTCGACTCCGTCCACCGCTCTCACCACCCCGTCTTCGGTGAAGAAATGGGTCTGAAGATTTCGGATCTCGAGCAGGGGTTTTTGTGCTTCGTTTGTGTCAGTCACGGAAGTCTCCGAAGGAAGAAATTACAGCTTGAGGCGCGGGTCGAGCGCGTCGCGCAAACCGTCGCCGATATAGTTGAAGGCGAGGGAGCAGATGAAGATGGGGAGCCCCGGCACGAGCGGCAACCACGGGCGATCCAGCATAAATTGTTGTGAAGCGGCAAGCATATTCCCCCACGTAGGAACTGGATCGGCAATCCCGAAACCTAAAAAGGCGAGCGCGGCTTCGCCCACAATGTAGCCCGCCAAGCCGAGGGAGGCATCCACGATGATGGGCGCCATGGCGTTGGGGATCATATCGCGCATGATGATGCGGAAGTTCGAGGCGCCCAGCGATCGCGAGGCTTCGACGAAAGTTTGTTCGCGCAGGGAGAGCACGGTGCCGCGCATGAGTTGCGCCGCGCTGAGCCAGCCGAAGCCCGCCAGCACCATCACGATCAGCACGGCATTGCGCGAATCGCGGGGGCTAAGCAGGAGGATATCGCCCATGAACTTCAAGACCGGGTCCGGGATGGCGATCAGTTCTTCGTTTCGCAAGAGCATGGAGGAGATGATCAGTAGTAATGGTAGTTGAGGGATCGTCAGCATGAATTCGACGAAGCGCATGAGGATGGTGTCGGTCCATCCGCCGAAGAAGCCGGAGATCGCTCCGATAACGATGCCGATCGTTTCGGAGATGAGAACCGAAAGGATGGCAACCGTCAGCGATATGCGCCCGGCGTAGATCAGGCGGGAGAAGTAATCGCGCCCGATGTTATCTGTGCCCATGTGGTGCACGCGGCCCGTTTCCGCGTCCACGGTTCCCCAGGGGACAAAATATTTATTGACCGAGAGTTCTTGAATTTTAAAAGGAGCGATATACGGCGCGAGGATGGTAATCGTGAACATCGCCAGCATGATGATAAGCGAAATCATCGCCAGGCGGTGACGCTGGAAGCGGCGCATGACGATTTGGAACGGCGAACGCTCTTCGATGGTAACGGCTTCAGGGGAAAGGGATGCGACCTGTGCGGCAGACATGGGCTAAGACCTCGTTACGACAATCGGATTCTTGGATCGACAAGCGTATACAGCACATCCCTGAGCAGGGTCGCGATCACGGTCAGCACGGCAAGGATGAAGAAGATGGACATGGCCACCGGGTAATCAAAGTCTCCCAGGGCTTTGATGTATAGCAACCCCATCCCGGGCCAGGCGAAGATGCTTTCCGTTATGATGGCGCCGCCGAACAGACCGGGCAGGGTGAAGACTACAATGGTGATGAAGGGGATGAGCGCGTTGCGAAACGCGTGGCGCATGATGACCACACGCTCAGACAATCCTTTGGCGCGCGCGGTGCGAACGTAATCCTGACGCATCACCTCGAGCATGCTGGCGCGGACGAAGCGGCTCCAGCCGGCGATGCTCACCATGGTCAACACGGTGAGCGGGAGGATCAAGTGCAGGAAGCGGTCTTTGAGCGACCCCGCCTCCACTGCCCCGATGATGGGGATGGAATAATCGCGGATGGATTCGGATAGCCCAGCCGGCAGGTACGCCCACCCGGCGTCTTTCGGGATGATGGAAAACGCGAGAATCAACAGAATGCCAAAGAAGAAGGTGGGCATGGCAGAGCCCATGAACGCGAGCGATGTGAAGATGTAATCAAAGCGGGAATATTGGCGTATGGCGGAATAGACCCCAAGCGGGATGCCGATGAGGATCGAAAGAAGGGATTGCAAGCCGATCAGTTGGATCGTCTTTGGAATGCGGCTCGCTAAAAGTTCTGTTACCGGGCGATCGCGGAGCACCTTCCATGATAACCCAAAGTCGCCGAGCAGAACCCCTCGACTGGTGCGGCGCCCCACCAGGTCTTTCATCAATACGTCTTCTTTACAGCCGGTAATGATCGATTCGTATTCTCCGGTATCTTCGTTCAATTTTTCCGATTCGATCGGCTTCCGGCAGCCCACCTTCAGGTCGGCGAAATATTCCTGTCCGCCGATCACGAGGGGTCCGCGCGGCTCGCCGATCAACCAACGGGTAAAACGATACGGTAAAAATAAATCCAATTCGAAATAGGCGCGGATGCGCGCAATATCATCTTCGGTGATCTGAAACCGCCCGCCTTGTTGAATCTGACGCAAGCCCTGGAGAGGTCCGCCGGGAGCAAGGTTCAACAAGGCATACGAAGCAATCGCTGAAATCAATACCACTAAGATCATTTGTAAAATACGCCGAATGAAATAGGCTGTCATAGTGAAACCTCTTGGTATTAGACTTTAAAGGCTTTTTCACGCGGGTTAAAGGACACATACCAACTTTCGGAACGTTTTTCCTTAGCGCCGATAAAGTCTATTATAGGAAGGTGTGCCTCTTGCGAGGCACACCTTCTTTCTAACACGCGCAATTGCTCAACTTAGCGGACAAACAGGGAGATGTCGATGTGCTCCCAGGTCGCGCTCGGTTCCACAATCGTTTTGATCTTGCCTTCGCCTTCAGCGGCGACAAGCGTTTCGGTCAGACCGACGAGCGAGGTTGAATCGAGGATGTCGATCTCACCGCCGAGCAGGAGGGTTTCCTGCGATTCGGGCGTGATGATCTGGATCACGATGTTCGGGGTGGTCACGCCGCCGGGCCAGAACTCGTTGGCGGTGAATTCCATCTTGACGCCTTTTTCCCAGCTGACGATCTTATAGGGACCGTAGGAAAGCGGGGTTTCAGCCACGAGGGGGTTGGTCGTCCATTCTTTGGCGGGAACATCGCCCAACTGATGAGCAGGGTAGATGGGCCACACAGGGAGGAAGTATAGCGGGTCTTGAACGCCGGGGATCCAGGTCTGGGTGTATCCAACGCCATCGAAGGTGGCGCTGGCGGTCTTGTCGCAGACGATGAAGGAGGTTGCGCCGGATTCAGGATCGCAGGCGATCTTCTTGCCCAATTCGAGGTCGGCGGCAGAAACGGGCGTGCCGTCTTCCCAGGTGAGTCCGTCGATGATATCGAAGCGGGAAACCAATTGCTTCATCATCACGGTGCCGCCGGTGAATTCAACTTCTTCGCCAGCCGCATTCTTGACTTTGACGCCAGCCGCGAGGTCGACCACATCGCCATTGACATCCACAACTTTATCGCCTTCTTTTACTTCCACATCGTTGTTGGTCGTGCCGCCATTTTCGATGGTGGGCAGTTGTTTCACCAACTGAGCCTGGAAGTCATAGTTCAAACCAGTGGATTGGTTCGGGCGGATGAGGGTATAGGCAAGTTGGGCGACAAACGCGTCTTCCACGAGCGTGAAGAGCGAGGCAGGTTCCTGCGTGAAGCCCATGATGATGGTGTCGCTACCGTCTAGCGCCCAATCGGAAACGTTGTAGGTGTAATACGGTTCGCCCGGTTTCGGTTCGATGCCGGTCAACTTTGCGTTGTATGCATAGGTGTCGGTGCGGTTGAAAAGCGGAATGCTCGGAACATCCTTGGTGAATTCTTGTTGGACAATCGTGTACGCGGCAATGCGTTCGTCTTTCACAAGGGTATTGTTCGCCAATTTGATGTTCGTGCTGGCGGCTTCATTACACCAACCCATGGCGTTCTGGCCTTCCCAGCCGTTGTTCGGGGTGGGAATCTGATCGCAAGCATACAGGGTTTGGCCACCGGGGTCAGCTTGACCAACCCAGGCGAACGCGCCGAGTTCGTAATCGCGGCGGGCAATACCTGTGGTATCGCCGAACCACCACGAGGCAGGGGCATGCAGACGAACGATGCGAACACCGCAGTCAGCCATCTGCTGTTCCCAGATCGCGGCCCAGGTCTGGCGGAAGGCGGCGCTGGTGGTGGTGAATTGCAAAGCCAGTTCGTCGCCATCGGCATTGGTGCGGAAAGACGCGCCTTCGGCGAGGGTCCAGCCGGCTTCATCGAGCAATGCGCGGCCCTGATCGGGATCGTAGGGATAGATGGTGATGTTGTCATCGCCGGCATACGCCCAGTGATCGCGCGGGATGAAGGTGTGCATGACCAAGTTGGCGCGGGTCTCTTCGCTGGTGAGCGGGTAGACCGAGGCAAGCAGGTCAGACTTGTTGGTGCAGTATGAAAGCGCCTGGCGGACCTTGAGGTCGCCGAGGATCGGGTGCGGCGTGGTGAACGCTTCGCGCTCAACTTCCACAACCTCGGTCACGACGACTTCCTGAGTCACCACAACGGGTTCAGCGGGCTCGGCGGGAGCGGGCGTGCCGCAAGCCGAAAGAACCATGCTTGCGACCACGAGCAACCCGAGAACGATCATAGTTCGATTCTTGGACATTGGATTTCTCTCCTACAAATTTTGATTTATTTTTTGATGTGAACGCTCGAATGAGATGGGCAGTTGGTTCCCCGCAACACTCCTTTCTGAATCAGTGGATTCATCATCGGACAGCGCCAGATATTGGACTAGACACTGTGTCCGGCTCATAGGTAGCGGAATTATATCCAATTCTATTCGAGCGTCAACGGTAATACCAGAGAATTGAGAGAAAACGACATATATTTAAGGAAACGGAACTTTGGTATTGTCGAAAAACAGTCCTCTAGAGGGGTTTACTTTTTAGGCTCTCCTGTTTCTGACGGGATTACGACTCGCAGGAAGATTCTTTGCCACGAATTTACACGGATGTTCACGAATGTTTTGAACAATCCGTGTGAATTTATGAAATCCGTGGCTAAGGTTTTTGGGCTTTCCCGTTAATAACGGTAGAGCCACTTTTTATAAAAATACCCCAACACATATGCGCCGGGGTATCCGATAAACCCAATCGATGTATCTATTGCGTGCCGCGCATACGCGGATCGAGCGCGTCGCGCAAGCCATCGCCGAGAAAGGTGAAGGCAAGGACGACCAGGGCAACACAAGCGGCGGGGGCAAGCAATAGATATGGTTGTGAGTTGATCGCAGACTGCCCATCCAGCATGAGCGCGCCCCAACTGGTGATGAAGAAACTGGCGCTATCAGTGGCGGGTCTTAAACCGACGCCCAAATAACCCAGAATGGCTTCTGTGATGATCAAACCCGGGATGAGAAACGCCGCGCTCACGATCAACGGGCTGAGGCAGTTGGGAAGAATATGGCGGAACATAATGCGCTGATCTTTGGCGCCAATACAACGCGCCGCCTCGACAAATTCCTTTTGTTTGATAGATAAGACCTGCCCGCGCACGAGGCGCGCCACGCCCACCCAATTGACAATGGCAAGCGCGGCGAACAACAAAACCAAACCGTTCATAAACTGCCCGATAAACGTATCGCGCAGGGCAACCATGATGATGATGAAGAACAACAGGTCTGGGAATGCGTAGATCACATCGGTCAGGCGCATGAGGAAGTTGTCGGTGCGGCCGCCAATATATCCTGCCAACATACCGACCGTGGTTCCCAGCAAGAGGATGATGATCGTGGGAAGAAAACCGACCACCATGGAAACGCGCGCGCCATAGATGGTGCGGCTAAGGGTATCGCGCCCCAGCGAATCGGTGCCCAGCAGGAATTCGGGCTCGGCTTTGATATTTGTCGCGCCGGGGTCAAACGGCGGAGGCAGGAATCGTTTTCCGCCATGCAATTCAAGCGGGTTCATGGGGGAAATGACAGACGCAAACGCAGCCAGAAAGATGAAGAAGACGATGACGACCAAACCGAACATGGATGCCTTGTTACGAATCAGCCTCGACCAGGCTTCCTGCCCCAGGCTTTTGCTTGGGCGAAAAACATCGTTGAATTCGGCGATCTTACCGGACGCTGTAGTTTGAGCAGTCATATCAAGTCCTCTTATTCTTCCAGGCGGATGCGCGGATCGATAAATACATAAACAATATCCACGCTCAAGTTAGCGACCGCGACCAGCAAGGCATAGATGAGGGTGGTTCCCATGATCATGGAGTAATCGCGCTGTCCGATCGCCTGCACATAGGCGCGCCCCATGCCCGGGAAACTGAACATGGTTTCGATGATGAACGAACCAGTCACCAACCCTGCCAGCGCGGGACCGAGGATGGTGATCACAGGGATGAGCGCGTTCTTGAGCATATGAATGAAGATCACGATCCGTTCGGCAAGCCCTTTGGCGCGCGCGGTGCGAACGTAATCCTGCCGCATAACTTCCAACATCGAAGAACGCGTCAGGCGGGCAGTGTATGCCAGGGTTCCGAAACCCAATACTGCCATAGGCATGAGCCAGTATTTGATCTGTGTCCAATCGTCCACAACGATATCGATCCAATGCAGGCGCGAAGCAAAAATAATGATCAGAAAAATTGCGAGCACAAAACTGGGCACCGATATGCCGCTTGTCGCGATGAACAAGGCGGTGTAATCGACAATCGTGTTTTGTTTCAACGCGGCAATGATGCCCAATGGAATGCCGACAAAAATCGCCATGGATAACGCCAAAACCCCGAGGCGAACCGAATACCCAAAACGGCTTTGCCAGAAAGACTTTCCTTCGGGAGGCGAAAAGAGAATGTTTTGCACGGTGCGTCCGCGCTGGCGGTAAGACGGACCCAGGTTGCCGCAGATCACGCCACAGACCCATTCTTTCGTCTGACTATTCGTATCGCCAATCACGTAAGCATAAAACTGCCGCCACATGGGCTTATCCAACCCATAATAAGCCGCCAACGATTTAGCTGTGGCGGCATCCACCTGACGACGTTCCGCGTCTGTATCCCAGGGACCGCCCGGGGCGCTGCGCATGACAACGAACGTCACCGCGGAAACGGTGAGCAGAACGGGGATTAACCAGAGTAATCTTCGGATGATATAGGTGGTCATGGCAACTCGCTTGTGCGTGGAATTTGAGTAACCGCGCGGCAGAATTCAAAGGGAATAATTTACAAAGCAATGGTTGGGCTGGGGAACCGTGTGGCTCCCCAGCCCAAGGTTAGTTCAGATCAATGAAGCGCCGAACTTACGGGATCATTGAGGTGTCGATGGTGATCGTCCACGGGGTGATATCACCAGGGAACATGTGATCCTGCGGGGTGCTTAGGAAGCCCTTAACCCACGGCTTCACCAAATAGTGATTGAGTGAGTTGTAACCGAAAGCGGCAGGGATATCGTTGAGCAGGATTTGTTGCGCCTGAGCGTACAATTCAGCGCGTTTGGCAGTATCGATCGTGGTATCGGCTTCATCCACCAACGCATCGAACTCGGGGTTGGAATAACCCCAGCGGGTGGAGAAGGTGCCGGTGCGCCAGTAGACGCTCAGCCAGTTCTGTTGATCCGCATAGTCCGCGCACCAGCCGCCGCGGGAGAGAAGCGGGTAGGTATCCGGGTCTTTCTGGATGGCGGTGTAGGTGGTGGGCTCAACCGGGTCGAGCGCCAGATCCACACCCAGAATTTCCTTGTATTGGGCGGCGATCCATTCATGGCGCTGGCGGTTGCGGGCTGAATCGGCGAATGCCATCTTGAGGCCCATCGCGTTTAACTTTTCAGCAGAGTTGAAGGGTTCAGAGGCGGCGGCAAGAGCGGCTTTGGCGGCTTCCGGATCGAAGTGCAACGGGGTGTTGGCGTCGTATCCAGGATAGCCGGGAGGAATCCATGTCCAGGTGGGCAGGGAGAGGGAGCCATCCACATCACGCGCCCAAGATTCGGCGTCGAACGCCAACGCGAAGGCTTCGCGGACTTTCTTGTCGGTGAAGGGGTTCGGCTGGCCGTTCCAGGTGGGGTGCAGGCTGTATTGAATCTTGATGGTGCAGGAACCGGCATACTTGACGTGCTGGGCGGTCAGATCCGCATCGGCATCGATCACAGGGAGGTCTTCCGCCGCGGAGCCAACGATGTCGAATTCATTGTTGAGGTAGGCTTCGAAGGCAACAGCGGAATCTGTGATGTAGCTATATTCCATCGAGTAGGTTGGGACAGCGCCACCCACGAAGTTGGGGTTCGGGACAAAGACGGACTTGACGAACGGATCCACGCTCTTCCAGATGAAGGGTCCGTTACCAATTTGGTACTTGGAGCTGGTCCACCAGATGTCTCCGCCTTCAGCAATGTTCTCTTCCTTGGCAGGATAACCAACCCAGATACCCGCGATGGTCGCGAAGTAAGGGGCGGGCTTCGAGAAGTTCAAGGTGAGGGTATCGCAGGCGGCGTCTTCGTAGTCAGCGCAAGCAGAGCCATCGGCATGCGAGGCTTTGACGCCCAACGCGGCTTTGAAGGTTTCGGGATCATATCCTTCAGCGGCGGTATCGGCGGCGCGCCATTCAGGAGCGCCAACGATCTCGTCGGTGATGGAGGCGTATTCGCCGGCGGTGGCAGGGTCGATATTGCGTTGGAAGGCATACTCGAAGCGCTTGGCGTTGAGCACGGAACCATCGCTGTAGAGCAGGCCGGGCTTCAAGGTGAAGACCAACTGGGTGGCGTCATCGTTGAACGTCCACGAGTCGGCAGCGCCGGGGACGGTTTCGAGTTTTTCGTTCAATGTGGTCAAGCCCATGTAGATCTTGTCGAGGTGACCAATTTCATTGACGAAGGAGGATTTCTGCGGGTCGATCACATCGGGATAGGTACCGGTGTTGATCCGCAAGACAGCCTCTTTGGCTTCGGTCGGGGCTTCCGTTGCTTCGGGTTGAGCCGGAGCATCGGTCGCCGCGGGTTGCTCGGGTTGAGCGGGAGCATCAGTGGCCGCCGGTGTGGGACCACACGCTGAAAGGATCATGCTGGCGAGCACAAAGATGCTCAGTAAGGTAAACAGTTTACGCATTTTTCTTTTCCTCACAAAATTAAAATTTGGATACGACGTTTGGTAAATGAGCAGGGGTATCGGGGGGTAGCAACCACCTCCTTTCAAGATTTGTCTTACAAATATCGATCGGCAAAGAAACAGGCGACAAAGTGGCCTGGCTTTATTTCACGGAAGTCCGGTCGAGATTCCGCGCATTTTGCTTCAGCGATCGGGCAACGGGTGCGGAAGCGACAACCGGAGGGCGGGTTGGCTGGCGAAGGAACATCGCCGGTCAGGATGATTCGTTGACGCGCGGTTTCAGCCACCGGGTCGGGGATTGGCACGGCCGATAAAAGGGCTTGCGAGTAGGGATGGAGGGGATGGCTGTAAAGCTCGTCTCGCGTGGTCAGTTCTACAATAACGCCCAGATACATCACCGCCACGCGGTCGCTGATATGGCGCACCATCGAAAGATCGTGGGCAATGAACAGGTAGGTGAGGTTAAATTCTTTCTGGAGTTCCTCGAGCAGGTTCACCACCTGCGCCTGGATCGAAACATCCAGAGCCGAGATGGGTTCATCGCACACGATGAATGAGGGCTGTAACGCCAGCGCGCGGGCGATGCCGATACGTTGGCGTTGTCCGCCGGAGAATTCATGCGGATAGCGCGTGGAGAAGGATGGGTTCAGTTTTACAAGCTCGAGCAGTTGCTTGACGCGTTCGTTGGCTTCGGATTCGGTCGCCACATTGTGGACGATCAGCGGTTCGCGGACGATCTCTCCCACGGTCATGCGCGGGTTCAGGCTGGCGTATGGATCCTGAAAGATCATTTGCATCTTGCGGCGCATGGCGCGCAGTTCCTCACCCTTGATCTTCGTTAGGTCGGTCCCGTCGAAGTGGACATTGCCAGAGGTGGGGCGATACAACTGTAATACGGCGCGACCGGTGGTCGATTTCCCACAGCCGGATTCGCCCACGAGTCCCAGCGTTTCGCCGCGTTTTACTTCAAAGGAAAGGCCATCTACCGCGCGCACCGCGCCGACTTGCTTCTGAAACAAGCCGCGCATGATCGGGAAATGCTTTACAAGATTATCTACGCGTACCAACACATTATTATCAGCCATATCAACGCGCTCTCCCTGTTTTCACATCAACCCAGCATGCCACGCGATGATCCGGCGCAATTGTCTCAAGGGTCGGGTTTTCCTTCCAGCATCGTTCCATTGCCCATTTGCATCGCGGCGCAAAGGGACAGCGAGTGGGCTTTTCATATAAGAGCGGAGGCGAGCCTTCGATCGAAGTAAGGGTTTCATGCCCGCTGGCATCGACGCGCGGAAGACTGCCAAGCAAGCCTATGGTATAGGGGTGCGTGGGGTTGACGTACAAATCATTGACCGTTGATTCTTCGATGATGAAGCCGCCGTACATGACGATGACGCGCTGCGCCAGGCCGGCAACCACGCCCAGGTCGTGAGTGATCCAAACGATCGCCATGCCCAATTCACTGCGCAGTCGTTTTACGAGGTCGGTGATCTGCGCCTGAATGGTCACATCCAACGCGGTGGTGGGTTCGTCGGCAATGAGCACTTGGGGTGAGCAGGCCAGCGCCATGGCGATCATGACGCGTTGGCGCATCCCGCCGGAAAATTGATGAGGGTAGTCGGATAAGCGATCTTTAGCGTTTGGAATTCCCACCATGGCGAGCAGTTCCGCCGCGCGGATGGCGGCTTGCGCGCGAGTCATGCCGAGATGCACAACCAGCGGTTCCTCCAGTTGCCGCCCGATCGTCAAGACCGGGTTCAGGGAGGTCATGGGGTCTTGAAAGACCATGCCGATCTGCGCGCCGCGGATCTGACGAATTTCGGAGGCGCTCATTTTGAGGAGGTCGCGGCCGAAAAAGTGAGCCGTGCCTGATTTGATTTTTCCCGGAGGGGATGGGATCAAACCTAGTACCGAGAGCATGGTAACGCTTTTACCACACCCACTCTCCCCCACAACGCCTAGGGTTTCCCCTTCTTTAAGACCAAACGAAACGCCATTAACCGCATGGACAATCCCATCTGGAGTTTTGAATGTCGTTTCCAGCCCTTTCACATCCAGTAAAAGTTCAGGCATTTCGATGTTTTCCTTTTGAGCCTGGGAATCTTGTTGCCAAACACGCGCAGATTATACTCCATTCTAAAAGTCCGTCAATCACGATACGGCAAAATCAAAAACACCGTCTTGGATTCGGCAAGAATCAGTTCTCTAGAACTATATGCAACGCTTCCAGAGGAGTATTGACGTTCCACCGGTGGCTTTGTTGACACCGCCTCCCCGCAACGGTACAATTCGCATCATCATTAATATTCCCTGAGGAGATATTCCATGTTGAAAGAATTTAAAGACTTTGTGATACGCGGTAATGTGATCGACCTTGCCATTGCCGTGATCATCGGCGGCGCATTCGGCAAAATCGTCGCTTCGCTTGTGGGCGACGTTTTAATGCCGGTGATTGGGCTGTTACTCGGAGGCGTCAATTTCAGCGAATTGGCTCTCACTGTTGGTGACGCAGTCGTCAAGTATGGAGCGTTCATCCAATCCATCATTGATTTTCTTGTCATTGCCTTCGTCATTTTCCTTTTCATACGGACAATGAACCGAATAAAAAAGCCCGCCCCAACCGCGGAAGCTACCACCAAAGAATGCCCTTACTGTATCACCACGATTTCGATCAAAGCAAAGCGCTGTCCGAACTGTACGTCTCAATTGTAAATACGAAAACAACTACACACGTAGACAGGTAAACACGGAAACACGTCCCGCAGTTTTGAGACACAACACTGCGGGACGTTATCTTTCCTCTTTCTACTTTCTATTTTTCACCATCGATCACTGCTCACTGATAACTGCTTATCCACCTTCATCTTTCCCATGTCCTTCCTCGATACACTCAACCCTCAACAACGCGCCGCCGTCACAGCCGGGAACGGACCCGTTTTGGTCGTGGCAGGTCCGGGGTCCGGGAAGACGCGGGTGTTGACTCAACGCATCGCGTACCTCATCGCGGAGGAGGGCGTCCGCCCGTGGCAGATTCTCGCGGTCACATTCACCAACAAAGCCGCGAAGGAGATGCAGGAGCGCGTCAAGAAATTATTGCCCGACCAAGCCACCGAGGGAATCATGCTCGGCACGTTCCACTCGATCTGCGCGCGGATTCTGCGACGCGAGGCGGAACACCTCCCCATCGAATCGAACTTCGTGATCTTTGATGCGGACGATCAGGAACGCATCGTCAAGAATGTGATTCGTGAATTGAAGATCAATGAAAAAGTTTATCGCCCCGCAAGCGTGCATGCCTCGATCTCGCGCGCCAAGAACGAACTCATCGGCGCGGACGATTACCCCACGCTGACGTATCGCGACGAAGTGGTGAAGCGCGTGTACGCCGAATATCAAAAGCGACTCATCGCCAGCAACGCCGTGGATTTCGACGATATTTTGGTGTACACCGCGCGCTTACTTGCAGACAACCCGTCTGTGCGAGATAAATATGCCCAGCGGTTTCGCCACGTGCTGGTGGATGAATTTCAGGACACGAACCTTGCTCAATACGCCCTAATAAAAGAACTCGCTTCTTTTAATAGGAATGTGTTTTGCGTCGGGGACCAGGACCAGAGCGTGTATTCTTGGCGCGGGGCTGACTGGCGCAATATCGAACGCTTTAATCAGGATTTCCCTGATTCGCAGACCATCTTGCTTGAACAAAATTATCGTTCCAAGCAAAACATACTCGATGTGGCAATGGGTGTTATTGACCGCGCTCGCAACCGCCGCAAGAAAAAATTATTTAGCGATCGCGGCGAAGGCGAGAAAATATTTTTCTACGAAGCGCCCGACGATTACGCCGAAGCCTCGTTCGTTGTGGACAGCATCGCGCAACTCGTCGCCTCGCGGCAATTCGAGCCAGGCGACTGCGCGGTGATGTATCGCACCAACGCCATGTCGCGTTTAATTGAAGAAGCGTTTTTGCAAGCGCGGCTCCCCTATCGCCTCGTCGGCGCGCAGAGATTTTATGGACGGCGCGAAGTCAAAGACATCATCGCATTCCTGCGCCTCATCCACAACCCCGCCGACGAAGCCAGCCTCGACCGCATCATCAACGTCCCGCCGCGCGGCATCGGCGAGAAGACTCTCACTACGTTGCACATGGTCGCGCGGCAAAATGAAATGCAACCTGGCAACGTCCTCATTGACCTCGCGCGCGGCGATCAATCCGCGCATTGGAAATCGTTCACAGGTCGCGCCGCGCTTCCGCTTGCAGATTTCGGCGGAATGCTCGCCACGTGGCGCATCGCCGCGCAAACGCTCAACGTGCCAGAACTTTTTGACCGCGTCGTGAAAGACCTCAACTTCAAAGACTACATTGACGATCAATCGGAAGAGGGCGAAGACCGTTGGGAAAATGTCGTCGAACTCAAACGCCTCGCCGATGAATATTCCACGCGCACGCTCGACGAGTTCCTCGAAAACATCGCGCTCATCTCCGATCAAGACACCATCGCCGACGGCAACGTCCCCACGCTCCTCACCCTCCACGCCGCGAAAGGTCTCGAGTTCGGCGCGGTCTTCATCGTCGGTCTCGACGACGGCATCCTCCCGCACAGCCGTTCGTTCGACGATCCCGAATCAATGGAGGAAGAGCGCCGCCTCTTTTACGTCGGCATCACGCGCGCCAAAGATAAACTATATTTGATTCGATCCATTCAACGCGGCGGACGCGGCTTGCATGAGGAAACTTTCCCCTCGCGTTACCTGGATGATGTGCCTGCGGATTTACTCGTCGGCAAAACGCGCACGGGACGTTCCATCCGCGGACAAGTCCCCGAAACAAAATGGCAAACGCATCAGACGCAGGGGAGGCCTGCTTCAGTCACCCCAGCCAAATACCGCGCTGGGACGCGCATCAAACATCCCTCGTGGGGCGAAGGCATCGTGTTAGACAGCAAACTCCAAGACGACGACGAAATCGTGGATGTCGTGTTTGAGTCTGTTGGAATAAAAAGATTGTCGGCGAGTCTGGCGAATCTCAAGATCATTTGACGATAGACCATGGACCAATGACGATGGTCTATCGTCCATGGTCCATGGTCAAAAGGAGACCCATGCACTACAACAACCTCGGCAAGACTGGAATGAAAGTTTCGCGCTTGTGCCTCGGCATGATGAGTTACGGCTCAAACCAATGGCGCGATTGGGTGCTCGATGAGGAGCAAGCCAAACCCTTCATCAAACGCGCGCTCGATGCGGGCATCAACTTCTTCGATACCGCGGATGTGTATTCGCTCGGCGAAAGCGAACGGGTGACTGGCAACCTGCTCAAGCATTTTGGCGTGAAGCGAGAGCATGTGATCGTGGCGACAAAAGTCAATAACCAGATGAGCAAGGAAGTGAACGACAGAGGACTCTCGCGCAAGCACATCATGGACTCGATTGACAAATCGCTTCAACGATTGCAAATGGATTACGTTGACTTGTACCAGATCCACCGCTGGGATGATGAGACTCCCATCGAAGAGACGATGGAAGCGTTGAACGATGTCGTCCGCGCGGGCAAGGCGCGATACATCGGCGCGTCTTCGATGTACGCGTGGCAATTTGCAAAGGCACAGCACACAGCCGAACGTCGCGGCTGGAGTCGTTTCATCTCGATGCAGAATCACTACAACCTTGTCTATCGCGAAGAGGAACGCGAGATGATTCCTCAATGCGTGGATCAGGGCGTGGGACTCATCCCGTGGAGTCCGCTGGCAAGAGGGTTTCTCGCGGGCAACCGCCGCAAAGAAGATTGGGGCGACACGATGCGCTCAAAGAGCGATACGTTCGGGCATTCCATGTACTTCCGCGAGGAAGATTTCGCCATCGTTGAACGGGCGGGCGAGGTAGCAAAAGAACGCGGCGTGACCGTGCCGCAGATCGCGCTCGCGTGGCTGATGAACAAACCGCATATCTCCGCTCCCATCATCGGCGCGACGAAGATGGATCACCTCGAGCAAGCCATCACCGCAGTTGACATCCAACTCACAGAGGATGAAGTGAAACGACTCGAAGAGCCGTACAAGCCGCATCCTGTGTTGGGGCATTCCTGACGTTGGACGATAGACGATAGACGATGGTCAATTGTCCAACGTCTATCGTCAACCATACACGCGAGGTACAATTAACCCATGACCGAATCATTGAAAATCTTCATTCCTATGGCAGGCTGGGGAACGCGGATGCGTCCGCACACGTGGAGCAAGCCGAAACCGCTCGTGAGCGTGGCAGGCAAAACCACGCTTGAACATCTCATGGATATGTTCAAGACATTGCCCGACCCCAACAATGTGGAATACATCTTCATTGTTGGTCCGTATCTCGGCGAGTTGCAGATCCCCGCGTTCGTCAAAGAGAATTATCCCGACATCAAGGCGCATTACATTGTGCAGAGTGAAATGAAGGGACAATCGCACGCGCTCTGGCTGGGACGCGAGTTCATGCGCGGACCGATGATGGTGGTGTTCTCCGATTCGATCATCGAAACAGATTTCGCTTTTCTCAACGAGGAAAAATCGGACGGTGTGGCATGGGTACTGCCCTTCCCCGACCCGCGTCGCTTCGGTGTGGCGGAGGTGGGCGCGGATGGTTGGGTGAAGCGGTTTATTGAAAAACCATCCACGTTTGATAATAATCTCGTCGTGATCGGATGCTACTGGTTCAAAAGCGCGGAGGCGTTACTTGCCGCGATCGAAGAACAAATGGAACGGAACATCACCTTGAAGGGCGAGTTCTTTTTGACCGATACCATTTCTGTGATGATCGAAAAAGGCGCCAAAGTCCGCGCGCACAACGGACTCAGTTGGCTAGACGCGGGAACGATAGAAGCGACGCTGGATACGAATAAAATTTTGCTGGACAAGATGGGGAAACAAGTAAACACATACACAGGGAAACAGGTAAAGATCATCGAGCCTTGCGCGATTGATCCCTCGGCGGAGATTTCAAATTCCACGATTGGACCTCATGCTTCGATTGGCGCGAACTGCAAGATCGAGAACAGCACGATCGCTGAGAGCATCGTCGAGGCGGGATGCGAGATCAAAGACGCGGCGTTGAGTCGCTCGATGGTGGGCAGACAGGCTCAAGTCCGCGGAAGAGGCGATGGGCAAGTCGTCCAATTGAATGTCGGCGATAATAGTTACGTCGTTCTGTCGTAAAATATGAACATGGTCGAATGTCGGTCTGATTCGGAATATGCGGAGCGTCCGCTGTCTCTCACGTGGGAGGGATACAAGTATGAGATCGCGGAAATTGTCGCGCGTTGGCGCGGACCGAGCGAAAAAGGTTTCCGCGTGAAGACCGCCGATGGGCAGGCGTTCGATCTGACGTATCGGGAAATTCCCGATGAGTGGTTAGTGCAGCCAATTTAATATGTCATTGCGAGCGAAGCGAAGCAACCCCCAATACGTTGAGGAGATTGCTTCGTCGGGCTGAAGCCCTCCTCGCAACGACATAAAAAACTAATGGAGGTTCCATGCAGGAAGTAACGAATGTTCAACGTCTGTCGAAACGGGTGGCGGGACTGAAGCCTTCGGGCATTCGCAAATTTTTCGACATCGCCGCGACGATGAAAGATGTGATCTCGCTCGGCATCGGCGAACCCGACTTCACCACACCCAAACCGATCCTCGACGCGGGCATTCACTCCCTGCAAAGCGGCGAGACGCATTACACCTCGAACTGGGGCAAGATGGAATTGCGCCAGGCGATCTCCGATAATCTTAAACGTTTGTACAATATTAAATACGATCCGACGAACGAGATCATCGCGACGGTCGGCGGCTCGGAGGCGTTGTACCTCACGTTCACCGCGATCCTCAATTCTGGCGATGAGGTGATCATCCCCACGCCGTGTTTCGTTTCGTATCAAGCCGAAGTGATCATGGCGGGCGGCGTGGCTGTGGAAGTGCCTGCGCGCGAAGCGAATAATTTCTGCATTGACCCCGACGATATTCGCAAAGCGATCACGCCGCGCACAAAAGCGATCTTCATCGGTTATCCATCGAATCCCACAGGCGCGGTTGCTACACGCGAAGTGATGCTCGAGATCGCAAAGATGGCGGAAGAGTTTGATTTACTGGTCGTCACCGACGAACTCTATGACCGCCTCGTCTACGATTTTCAACACGTCTGCTTTCCCGCGCTGGATGAAAGCCTCAAGAATCGCACGATCCTCATCAACGGTTTTTCAAAAGCCTACGCGATGACGGGCTGGCGCATCGGCTATGCTTGCGGACCCGCGGACTTGATACAGGGTCTCGTGCGGATTCACCAGTACAGCATCATGTCTGCGCCGACGACCGCGCAAGACGCCGCGCTCGCCGCCCTTCAAATTGGCGACCCGCACGTGGAGGAGATGCGCCTCGAATATGACCGCCGCCGCAGACTCCTCGTGGCGGGACTCAACCGCCTCGGTCTCTCGACCTTCGAGCCGCGCGGCGCTTTCTACGCCTTTCCCAACATCCAAGCCTCTGGTATGGACGATGAAACGTTTGCCGAAAAATTATTGCGCGAAGAGTCAGTTGCAGTTGTGCCGGGCAATGCGTTCGGTCCGGGCGGCGAGGGGTATGCGCGCATGTGCTACGCCACCGAATACAGCAAGATCGAAGAGGCGCTGCATCGGATGGAAAAGTTTATGAATAGGTATGGGTAAACAAAAGAGAATTAGAGATTAGAGAATTGTAGGGGCAGACCAGTGTCTGCCCCTTTTGATTCTTGTGAAGGAGTAGGATCAAAGCAGTATGTCAACACTTATTTGGCACGACCCCGAATGGCAACAACAGGCACACGCTTGGATTCGATCGGAAGCCGCGCGCAATCAACTTCAACTCGTCGGCGAGATCGAACAACCTCATGCAGTGCACTGGTCAACGGTGATGCGTGTTCCAACAAATAGAGGCATGATCTTCTTTAAAGCAACCGCCTCTGAGACGGTCTATGAAATCGCGTTGACTCAATTGCTGGCGAGCCTTCAACCCAATGTCGTGCCTAAACTGATCGCAGTGGATACGACGCGCGGCTGGATGTTAATGCGCGATGGCGGCGAGCAATTGCGCGCATCCACTCGACCCACACAGGATGTGAAAGCGTGGGAGCCAGTCATCATCGAATATGCCAAATTGCAAATGGGGCTTGCTGAACATGCGGATGCAATTCTCGCGTTGGGAGTTCCCGATCATCGTCTCGCCGCGTTGCCCGCGTTATATTCGCAATTACTCGCGGATACTCCCAGTCTGATGATCGATCAGGAAAAGGGTCTCACCTCCGCTGAGTTCGAACAACTTCAAAACCTGAAACCGCGCTTCGAACAGATTTGTGCCGACCTCGCCGCGTATGGGATTCCAGAATCGATCAATCACGGCGACTTCCACGATGGCAACATCCTACTCAAGAACGGATGCATCACTTTCTTCGATTGGGGCGACGCCGACGTGACGCATCCTTTCGTCTCCCTCCGTACTTGGTTTGTCAGCATGGAGATCGCGCTCAACCTGGACGATTGGGCGCCGCCTACGGCGGAGATGTCGAGGCTGTTGGAAAAGTATCTCGAAGCGTGGCAGGCGTACGGGGAGAAAGAGGCGTTGGCATCCGCTTATCGGCTTTCACGCCCAGTCGCGTCCATCGTCAAGACTCTGGCATGGCATCAAGGCATCTCACGCATGGACGACTCCCTGCGCGGCGAATACGCATGGATCGTGCCGAATTTGTTGCAGGAGTTCATGGTGTATGAGAAGATGTTGGACTAACGATTGAAAGTGCGGGTGATATACTTTCCCCATGGAAGTTGACTACAAAAAATTAGTCCGCGAACGCATCCTCGCCAGGGATGGATTGATCCGCGCCACTTTCAGCGGGGGGCAAAAGGGATCATCGCTCGCATGGAATAAAGTGATCGTGCGACCTGTGGAGATCAAGGGCGAAATTCATTTGCAATTCTCCTATTTCGACGACAAAAAGGACATCACGAAAAATCATCTCGCCGACGCCGCATCCAAAGTGGATGAGTTGCTCGCTCTCCCCTTCCGAAATATTTTTGTCGAAAGCGCGGATGGCAATGTGCAGGTCAACATCTCGAAGAGGGGAAAAGCGGTGGTGAGCGAACCCAAGTCATCAAAGACGCATGTTGAAACAAATCTCGCGCACGACCGCCAGAAAAGCAGACTCCTATCCGCTGACAATGCCGAACCATTTCTCAAAGCGGTTGGCATAATGACAAGTGACGGCAGAATCAGGGCGGATATGCAGCGCAAGTTCAAACAGATCAATGAATTTTTGCGCCTTGTGGATGAAACCGATTCGTTTCGACCAGGCTCAACGCAAGCCTTCCAGACTTTGAGCAGTGAGCCGATCCATGTTGTGGATTTTGGCTGTGGCAATGCCTATCTCACTTTTGCGATCTACTATTATTTAAATGAGATTCTCAAATTCGACGCGCGCGTCACGGGCGTGGATGTGAAAGCCGACTTGATCGCGAGTCACCAGCAGAAGGCGGAATCGCTTGGGTGGAGCCGAATCAACTTCCACGTCGGAGAGATCGAGGGCTACATCCCCGAACATAAGCCGAATGTTGTCCTCGCCCTCCACGCCTGCGACACCGCCACCGACGACGCGCTCGCGCAGGGAATCCGCTGGGGGAGCAAGTTGATCGTCTGCGCGCCGTGTTGCCAGCATGAATTACAGGCGCAAATGTCGCGCGTCGCTATGCCCGAGCAATTATTGCCCATCTTCAAAGATGGAATATTCTTCGAGCGTATGGGAGACATCCTCACCGACACCTTCCGCGCGGCGATCCTGCGTATCATGGGCTATCGCACCGACGTGACTCAATTCGTCCCCATCGAACACACCGCCAAGAATCTCATGATCCGCTCGGTGAAAACATCACCCGCAGGAAATGCGCATTGGATTGAAGAGTATCGGAATTTAAAATCGTTCTGGCAGGTCACGCCGTATCTTGAAAAACTGCTTGGGGATGAGTACAAACAATTCCTTTAAAGCAAAAACTTCACCATGGAGAATACTCAATGAAATTATCCGTTACCAATCTCGGTAAACAATATCGCCGCGACTTTTGGGGACTCAAAGACTTTTCCCTTGAGATCAAACCCGGGATTCTAGGCTTGCTCGGACCGAACGGCGCGGGCAAGTCCACGTTTATGCGCATGCTGGCGACCATTACAAAACCCACGGATGGGAAAATTTTGTGGAACGATGCGGATATCGTCAAATCGCCCGACACTCTGCGGGCTGTGCTTGGATATTTGCCGCAGGATTTTGGTGTTTATCCCAACCTGAACGCAGTTGAATTTCTCGAATACATGGCGGCTATTAAAGGGCTGGATGCGCAAGCAACAAAACAACGGATTGATGAGTTGCTTCAAATTGTGAATCTCGTCGGAGCCGCCAAACGTCCGCTGGGCGGATATTCAGGCGGGATGAAACAACGCGTGGGCATCGCGCAAGCCCTGCTCAACGATCCGCAATTGCTTATTGTGGACGAACCCACTGTGGGACTCGACCCCGAAGAGAGAGTCCGGTTCAGGAATCTGTTATCAGACCTTTCGGGCGAACGAATCGTGATCTTATCCACGCACATTGTTTCGGATGTGGAAGCGACCGCCACATACATCGCGCTTGTGAACAAAGGGCATCTCGTGCGCGAGTCCGCGCCTGAGGATTTGCTCAAGGAACTCGAAGGCAAAGTCTGGGAGTGGACGGTTACCAGCGATGAACTCGTGACTCTCAAACAAAAGCACATCGTTAGCGGGACGATCAGAAGAAGCGACGGGGTGGAGGTGAGGGTCGTGAGCGCGAACCAGCCTGAGGCGGGGGCAAGAAGCGTGAATCCGAATCTCGAAGATGCGTATCTGCATTTCATCGGAGGTCGCGCATGAATCAAGCGCGTATCATCTATCACTTGGCGCGCGCCGATTTTTTAGAGCGCGTGCGCCGCTATAGTTTCCTCATCATGCTGGGGCTGGCGGTTTTTCTTGGCTATCAGGTGGCGGCGGGGAATGTGACCATGCGGCTCGATGTGTATCGCGGCGAGTTCAACTCGGCGTGGGTCGGGAGCATGATGGCGCTGTTATCGTCTTTCTTTCTCGGCTGGTTCGGGTTTTATCTTGTCAAAGGTTCGGTGGCGCGCGACCGCGAAACAGGCGTCGGGCAGATCATGGCGACCACGCCGCTGACTCGCCTGTTGTACATGTTCGGAAAATGGGCAAGCAATTTTTCAGTGTTGCTTGCGATGAACGTTGTGCTCGCGATTGCGGGCATCGGCATTCAATACCTCGCGGGCGAAAGTATGCAGTTCGATCTCGCCGCCCTGTTCGCGCCTTTTCTTTTTATCACGCTGCCCATGATGGCGCTCGTCGCGGCGGTCGCTGTTCTTTTTGAAAGTGTCGGCTTTCTCAGCGGCGGCTTCGGCAATGTGATCTATTTTTTCATGTTCGCTTTTATCTTTCCGCTTGCCGATCCATTAAGCGCAACAAATCCCGCTCTCGAGCCGCTCGGCATGGGGTTGATCCAGCACAGCGCGGGCGCGGCGGCAAGCGCGGCGTTCCCAGACTACAATGGCGGATTCGTCCTCGGCGACCCCGCTATTGCTGATAGCCTGGGCGGAAACCTCGACCCCGCAAGTTATATCTTCCAATGGAACGGCATAGAGTGGACTGCTGAGATCATTCTCAAACGGTTTATATTTTTCGGCATCGCCATCGCGTTGACGTTTCTCGCGTCCATTTTCTTTGACCGCTTCGACCCGTCTCGCAGAAAACCGCGCAGGGTGCGGAGTAAAAGCGCCGCTTCCATTTCGACGCCTCAATCTGATTCGACCTCTCAAGCCTTATCTCAGCCCGCGCATTTAACGCCTCTCGCCCCCTCCCAAAACAGATTTGCCTTCCTGCGAGTTTTGGTCTCCGAACTCAAACTCCTCCTCAAAGGTCGGCGTTGGTGGTGGTATGCAGGCGCGCTCGGTTTGTTCATCGCCTCGCTGACCAACTCACCTGAGAACGTCCGCGCTATCGTCCTGCCGTTCGTATGGTTGTGGCCCATCCTCGTTTGGTCTGGCATGGGCAACCGTGAGATAACCAGCAACACGGGTCCAATGGTCTTCTCCTCCGCCGCGCCGCTGATGAGGCAACTCCCCGCTCAATGGCTGGCAGGCTTTCTCGTCACACTCCTGACGGGTAGCGGAGCCGCATTAAAGTTATTGGGCGCGGGTGATGAGATTGGTCTGTTGGCTTGGTTCTCCGGCGCGCTGTTCATTCCATCCTTTGCGCTGGCATTGGGCGTGTGGAGCAACAGCCACAAACTCTTTGAAGTTTTATACGTTACAATGTGGTACCTCATGTTGAATAAAATTGACGCGCTGGATTACCTCGGCGCAAACAGCGACGGCAATATCGGGTTTTTCATTCCCTTGTCCATCGCGTTGGTCATCGCCGCGTTCGTTGGCAGAGCAAGGCAATTGAGAAATTAAATCAAAAATCCCCGCGATCTTCATCGCGGGGATTTTTTTGTCAGACTGATTCAGTCAATTAGCCTAAAACGACAACGTTCGCGGCTTGGGGTCCCTTCGGTCCCTGTTCGACAGTGAACTCGACCTTCTGACCCTCTTGCAGGTTCTTGAACCCCTCGCCTTGAATGGCGGAGAAGTGCACGAAAACATCGGGCCCGCTTTCGCGTTCGATGAAGCCGTACCCTTTGGTCCCGTTGAACCACTTGACTGTACCGTTGATACGATCCGACATGTTTGCCTCCTATGGCAATAAAAAATTTGGAGGTAACCACGTATTGCATCGGAATCGCCGCAACGGCGAAAAAACAAAGCGGCTCACGGACGATCCGTGAGCCACCTGGTACTTCCAAAGCAAACTACTGGTATCCTACGCCGCTTAAGATAACATGAGCAGAGCGATGTGTCAATAGAATCACTTCGCCGTCGTCAACGTCAACTTCTCTTTTCCAAGCCGATAATTGCCGTTGTGTTTTAGCACCTGCTCCACCAAATCCTCAGGGACATCCACGAACGTGAACTTATCCTCGATACGAATTTTTCCGATGGTGTAGCCCGGGATGTTCGCATGGAAAGCGATCGTGCCGACAATGTCATTCGGGCGGATTCCGCTCGACTTGCCTTTGTTCAACTTCAAGCGCACCATCCCCTCCTCGTGGGACCCATCACCGCGATGCCTTTGCGAAGCGCTCCCGTGGGACTGCCTGCCTCCCCTCCCCGACTCCCCTCGCTCCTCAAATTTCTTTCCTCTTTCCACTTTCCACGCTTGCCCTGAGCGGAGCCGAAGGGTTCCACCATCATCCTTCCGTTTGAATTCAGCCTTTACTTCATGAATCTCCGCAATCGGTCTCTGCTTCTCATCAGCCCGCGCGATCTTGATCGCCGCCGCCGCAATGTTCAATGGATCGTGCCCCGCCGCAATCAACTCATTGACCATTTCAAGTTCGCGCTTGTAGCGTCCGCGCCCGAGCCAGACCTTCATCGTCTCGATGACTTGGTTTTCACGGTGACGATGAATATCGCCAACGGTGGGAAGTTCCATCTTGGTGACGGGTTGCTTGGTCAACGCTTCCACTTCGCGCATGCGGCGTCTTTCGCGCGGCGCGAGCAACGTGATGGCAACGCCTGTTTTGCCCGCGCGTCCCGTCCGCCCGATGCGGTGGATGTACACTTCGGCATCATCAGGCAGGTGAAAATTGAACACGTGAGAAATATCGTCAATGTCGAGACCGCGCGCGGCGACATCGGTGGCAACCAACACTTTTAATTGATTGTCGCGGAAACGTCCCAGCACGCGTTCGCGGGCGCGTTGGTCCAAGTCGCCGTGGATCGCTTCGGCAGGGATTCCGCGCACGACGAGTTCGTTGGCAAGCGACGCGGTCTCTGCGCGGGTGCGGGCGAAGATCAGCGCGCTCTTGATCGGCTCGATCTCGAAGAGGCGGGTAAGCGCGCTGGTCTTATCCGACTCATGCACAAGATAATAACGCTGTTCGATGGCTGAGGCGGTGAGCGTGCTTCTTTTCACTGCGACAGTTTGAGGGTCGCGCATGAAGCGGTCTGCCAATTTGCGAATCCGCGCAGGCATGGTGGCGCTGAATAAGGCGGTCTGCCTCTCCGCTGGAGTCGTCGCAAGGATTTTTTCCACCTCTTCCACGAATCCCATGTTGAGCATTTCGTCGGCTTCATCAAGCACGACGGTTTTGATGTCGTCCAACACTAAAACTTTCCGTTCAAGCAAGTCATTCAAACGACCCGGCGTGCCGACCACAACATCCACGCCGCGCTTGAGGCTTCCGATCTGCGGACCATACGGCTGGCCGCCATACACCGCCAACACGCGGACGTGCAGATGCTTGCCATATTCATTTAACGAATTGGCAACTTGCAACGCGAGTTCGCGCGTGGGGGCAAGCACCAATGCCTGCGGATTTTTTTGTCGTTGAAAATTTTGCAGAATGGGGAGCGCGAACGCGGCGGTCTTGCCTGTGCCCGTCTGCGCCTGCCCGATCACATCAGCCCCCGTGAGCATGACCGGAATCAACGCGGCTTGGATCGGCGTCGGCGTGGAGTAGCCGAGTTCGGAGATCGCCTGCATGATCTCGTCACGCAGGTTTAGAGAAGTAAATTCGGTTGTCATCGTTTTCCTTTGCATGTCGTTGCGAGGCGGGCGAAGCCAGACAAAGCAACGACATATGATATGGAATGTTCCGACGACTCCGTTTCACTTCCTTCTTGCAAATCAAGCCTTCCTTTTCAGGTCGGCTTGCCCAACAAAAAAGCCCGACACACGTTCATCGGGCGTTCGTTCGGAGGATCAAAACAATTCCCAGATTAATTACAGCGGCGGGAGTATAACACGGTTTTCTGGAAATCTATTTTTTCAGAATCGAGGCGGACAAGGTATGTGTGGAGAGCAACCTCTTTGCCACAGAAACACTGAGGCCAGAGAGTGAAAGCCTCAAAATCTCTGCATGGCTCCGTGTCTCGCCTATACCGACGCTTTTTCGGGGGCGGTCCAAAAAACCGCCAATCATTCTTGTCTAATCATTATCACTGATTACCTTAGACAACGCCCTTTGGACGCAGACCCTTGCGCCGCCCGCAAGGGCAGGTGAAAACGCTGATTTCGCTGATTCAAAACAAAGAATCTGCGTTGTCTGCATGAATCAGCGTCCCGAGTTTGAAAGCGCAAGGTAATCAATCATCAGTAGATCACGGTTCTTGACTCAGTTGCACTGCGTCAAGGCAGGCGACACGATTTGCTTGGCAAATCGAACTGCGCCTGAACTTTCGTGAAGTACTGGTAATATTTCCTTAATAAGATTTTACGATGTCGCGTTGTCCATCTGGTGTAAGAAAATCTGGAAAAGGAGAATTTATTATGAACGCCAATCTTCAAACTGCCACGCTGGCTGGGGGATGTTTCTGGTGTCTCGAAGCCGTTTTCGATGAGGTGAAGGGAGTCGAGGGTGTGGAGTCAGGCTACACCGGCGGACGAAGCGCGAATCCGTCGTACCGCGAAGTCTGCAATGGCGATACGGGTCATGCCGAGGTGGTGCAAGTCCATTTTGATCCTAATGTCGTTTCATATCGCGACTTGTTGAATGTATTCTTCGCGATTCACGATCCCACCACGATGAATCGTCAAGGCAACGACATCGGCACGCAATATCGCTCCGCGATTTTTTATCACGACGACGAACAGAAGAAAGTTGCCGAGGAACTCATCAAGGAATTGAACGCGCAAAAGATATGGGATAAGCCCATCGTGACCGAGGTCTCAAAACTGGACAAGTTTTACATGGCGGAGGATTACCATCAGGAGTACTTCGCTCGCAATCCGTACCAGCCTTATTGCCAGGCGGTCGTTGCGCCGAAGGTGTCAAAGTTCCGCAAATATCATTTGGAGATGCTGAAGAAGCAGACCGCGTAAATAAAACAGTCCCTTGAAGTGTTCGTCTCAAGGGACTGTTCGTTTAAAGATCGCAAGGCGACGGGAGAGTCCCGGGAGGGACCGTATCCTGAAATTTCACATCCGCGTTTCGCAACGCGTCCACTTTTGCGTTGATCTCCTCAGGGGTTAAAGAAACGCCCACATCATGGAAGACCCAGTCTATATCTTCTTGATATTCGCGCGCGTCTCCCGCCCCGTTCAAACCGCCTTCGATAAACCACAGATTGAAATTCATAGACATGGGCGCATCGGGAAAATAGTATTGATCGTGTTCGGCGATCTGTTCGCCGTCCACAAAATAGCGGACTGTACCGTCGGTCACTTGCGCAACCAACGTATGCCAGCCTGCCAGGCTTCCCTCGCGCGCATTGCTGGTGTTATCGGCATTCCAGGGTTCGATCTGAACTTTTTCCCACGTGGTGAAGTGCATGATGTTGGGAGGTCCGCCCCAGCCGCCGTTCGGCAGATACTCAAAATCCATCTCGCTGTAATTTGGATCGAGCGGCTTCTCGTACGGGGTGATCATGTAGAACGTCTCAACAATCTGATCGCCGTCGCTGCCGGAAACCGGCTCGTCGCTAAAGCGGACCCGCGCGGCATATGTCCCTTCGAGATATTTGCGCTGGTGGCAAATTTGCGTTTGGAATGTATTCTCCTTCGTGCCGTCGGTGGAGGAGGTCATGCGCAAGAGGCGATTGCCCGCCTCGTCGGGGTGATCCACAAAAGATACGTTCTCCGCGCGGAAGGTCGCGCCGGTGACGCCGGGCCAGCCCTGCCCACTGCGGATGATCCAGCCGTTGGCGGTCATTTCGCTTGACGCGGAATAAGAAAAATCGTCGAACAAAATTTGCGAAGGATCTGTGGTGGGTACGGGAATGGATTCCGTCGTAGGCGTGAAAGGAATGGCTTCCGGCGTAGGTGTGAAGGGAACAGTTGTCGGCATTGGCGCGGGGTTGGTCGCGGGCGGGAGCGGGTTGGATACGCAACCTACCAGCAGCAAAAGGCACAACGCGTACAAAATAGTTTTATCGTGTTTCATTTCCCAGTCTCCTTATGGATATGCTTTGCGCGCAGTATAACATCAAGTTCGATCTTTAAATAGCCTGTGACTGTCAGGTTAAGAAGCTCCAAATCTCTTTTTGCGCAGATGGACAAAAACCACACCAAAGCCGATAAGGGCTGTGCCGCACGACGGGAGATTGAATCCGCGAGGAACTTCACTTTCAGCCTGCAAATTGACGACTCCGCTTTTCGATGTCGGTTTCCAAACGAGGGTGTTTCCATTCACTTGATCGGCGTTGTGAGAAATGGGCGTACCGGGTAAAACGACCGACCAGGTGATCTCGGTGAGCGTGGAAAAACTCGAGCCTTCCGAAAGGGTGTCTATATCTACATCGTAGTAAAACTTTCCATCGCTGATCTCGAGGCGGTTGACCGTTAGTCCCTTTTGTTTTTCATACAGGGCGCGAAGTTCGTCCAGATTCGTGAATTGAGTCGTTGTCACGCACCAAGTCTCGTCGTTGCGCTGTTCTTCGGTCACTGAGACGTTCTCAGGCGTCTGCGAGGTATTGCAGAAATCTTGCGAGTTGGCGTATTGTTTTTCTATATTGGCGCGTTCCTCCGCTGAGAACCCTACCCCAGTCTGCAATTCGCCTGAGCCGTTTGGTTTGATCGAAGTTGTTGTCTCCAGCTTGTGGCATCCCGCCAGCAAGATCAATATCAGAACCCATGCAATTTTTTTGAGAGGATGATATTTCATCGTAACCTTCCTTTCATGATCATAGTTTGCAACACCGCGACTCGGCGGCGAGTTCTCCCCCAAAAGTTTGTTATACTTGCCGTCGCTCATGAACGAAACACAGACTCCCAACTTCTACGTACGCGACATCCCCATCTACGGGGACACGCTTCTCGCGCCCATGGACGGCTACTCGGACTGGCCCTTCCGTTCGATTTGCCGCGCTCTCGGTTCGGCGATGAGTTACACCGAGTTCGTGAAAGTGGAGAAGATCCTCAGCCGCTCGAAGGAGCCCGCCAAGCGGTTGTATTACGAGGAAGCCGAGCGACCTGTCACCTTTCAAATCTACGGCGACGATCCCGACTTGATCCTCAAAGCCGCGTTGATCGTGGAACAGTGGAAGCCCGACATCATTGACATCAATATGGGATGCCCCGCCAAGTCTATTGCGGATCGCGGCGCGGGCGTGGGGATGATGCCGAGTCCGTTGCGGATCGCGCGGACGTTTCGGATGTTGGTGAAGTCGTTGAAAGTTCCCGTCACAGGGAAGATCCGTTTGGGGTGGGACAAGAACAAGAATTACAAACTCATCGCGCGGATCGTGGAAGAAGAGGGCGGCTCGCTCATTGCAGTGCATGGTCGCACAAAAGAACAACGCTACGCCGGCAATGCCGACTGGGACGCGATCGCCGAAGTGAAAGCGGCAGTCAGCATCCCCGTGGTGGGAAGCGGCGATGTCCGCGCGATGGCGGACATCCAAAAGATGAAACAGCACACGCATTGCGACGCGGTTATGATTGGGCGCGGCGCAATCGCCAATCCGTGGATCTTTATGGGGCTGGATCGCGAGGACGTGCCGCATCAATTATTGAAAGAAACGGTGCAAGAACATTTGCAAAAGAGCGCGCAGTTTTATGGCGAAGAGGACGGGCAAAGACTCTTCCGCAAATATGCCGTGCAATACTTGTTGTTGAAAACGCTCGACCGCGACGCGCGCAAAGAAATTTTGAAAGAACGACCTGCGGGGGAATTTTTAGAAATGCTGAATCAAGTCTATGCGACAATTGCGAATTAAATAAAACGAGCGCAGAATTTCTTCTGCGCTCGTTTTATTATTGAACGATTTGATATACGTAGACAATACCGCTCCCGACCGTCACGATCAGTTGTTTTCCATCCGGTGAAAGGTATAACCAATTCACCCACTCGATATAGGTATCGCTTTCCGACGTCACGCGAATTTCGCCAAGGAGGACCAACGAATTAGGATCGAGAATACAAATTTTGCCTTCGCGTGATTCATAACCGCGGGTAAACAACAATTCTCCATCCGCAGAAATTGGGCCCAATGGCGAACACCCCTTTGGCAGATTCTCGGGAGGCTCATAGACTCCTAGACTTTCACCCGTTGCAAGATCGAACCCATTGTCGTTGATATAGAAACTATGACCCGACATATCTACGTCGAAAAATTCAGGAAAGTGCGGTTTGAGTGTGACCATGCCGTTGTAGTATTCTAGCGCGGGAGATTGAATAACATAATTTGTCGCGCCCGAATTGACGTTCCAATTCACGACCGTTCCCCAACTACCAAACCCTACCAACATATTCTGGTTTGGAATAAATTCAAGGTATGTTGAGAAGATACGCGACGACATGCCGATTTCGTAGGCGTCCACAGCCGTTTCTTCAAAGTAATGCAAAAGTTTTCCGTTTCCCAAATCCCATAATTTGATATCGCAATCCTGCCCGGCAGATGCGAGATAAAGCCCATCGGGTGAAAATGCCATCGAATAGACTCTGGCGCTATGCGCCTGAATATTCATAACGCCTTCGCCTGAATCTAGATCGCGAATCTGGATATTTCCTTCGTTGTCTCCAAGAGCAATTAAATTATCAACCGGGGATACGGCAAACTCAGCCATACCAAATCGGTAGAGCAATCCTCCAGTTGCTGTTGATCGAACCTCCAGTTCATCCGCGCGTTGGATCAGCAGGTATTTGCTATCGTAGGAATACTCTACCCTCCATACCGGCGCATTCATATGCCTTGAACCATATATGGATTTTGCGCTGGCAATATCCCATAAAATAATTGAACCATCCACAAAACCAACTACCAACAACTTGCCATCTGGGGAATAGCCAAAATCTTGCACAGGTTTTGTGAAACCGCCTATCGAACCAAGGAGATCGCCGCTCTCGCTTTCATAAATGCGAATAAAACTATAGGCTCGCATGATCCCTGTATATAAGCTGGGAGTATCGTATAAGGCGGCAAAGGTTTTGCTATCTGACGAGAAGCGCGCTTTCATTGGAGTCGTTGCCACCGCCATGAGGGCATTACCGCACATGCTAAAGACGCTTAGATCGCATCCTTCGGGACCGTTGCGATCCGAGTATGTGACATACGGAGCGTCGTCTCTAAACTTATAAAGCAGGTTACGATTTGAATCGAACATTTCCCGAACAGAGATCTCTTCGCTGAATGTCGCCTCGTTGTAGCCATACTCAAGACTGCTCTTCAGAGTCTTGGTCCCATCAGGGGACTTCAATATTATTTTGTTATAGTCGACCACCGCATCAGGTTCGAGCCAGACCGCACCGTTTTCGGCTGTTAATTTTTCCGCATAGGGAAAACTCAATAGATGAGTGGTGTTGGCGTTGTAGCTGGAACGATAAAACTTGACCATGCTTCCGTCGCTACTGAAATAAAATTTGTCGAACAATATTGGTTTGGGGAATGCAACCCACGAAGGAGGTTGATCTAGCGCTTTCATATCGTAAATCGTCCAGCCCATTTCACTGACGGCAATGAACGAATTCCCATCTGGCGTGAAAGCGACTCCCAAAATTGAACCTCGCCCCCATTGTCCAATACGTTTGAGTTGTGCAAAATTATTAAGCCCAATCGCTTCAGGGTTTTTTGGAATGGGTGTGCCAATCAATGCGAGTACATCGGTAGGTGTTGAAGAGGGTTGTAGTGTAGCGTTAGAGGGCAAGCTGGTTGCGGTTGCTGGTTGCGCTTCAGGTAAGAATTCATCTGGAACCTTGGTTTCAACGGGCAAAATACGGACTAAACTTTCAACGTCTTCAACTGTCGGTGGTGGGGTTGTTTGAGGGGAACACGAAACAACAAAAGCAAGTGTGATTGCAAGGTGAACGACCAAAGCTGATCTACGCATGTGACATCTCCCTTTTGAAAGATATTATGCTACCTATAACGGATAATGAGCTTATAAAGTTTCACACTGTGTTCGATCTTCACCCTCATCCCAACCCCATATCCAGAATCATCATGATCACAAACCCAAGCATCGCGCCTGAGGTGGCGAAGTCGGTGTTCTTTGCGAGTTGCGATTCGGGGATCAACTCTTCGACCACCACGAAGATCATCGCGCCTGCGGCGAATGCCAGCGCGTATGGCAGGATGGGTCGCATCAACAACACAGCCGCCGCGCCGATCATCCCTGCGATGGGTTCGATCAATGCGGACGATTGCCCGAACCAGAAACTTTTCAGGCGCGACATTCCCTCTGAACGAAGCGGCACAGATACCGCAACACCTTCAGGGAAATTTTGGATCGCGATGCCGATGGCGAGCGCGACCGCACCTGCCAGAGTCGCCGACGATAAATTCGCCGCGACCGCGCCAAAGGCAACTCCGATGGCAAGCCCTTCGGGAATGTTATGCAATGTGATCGCCAGCACCAACAAAATACTCCGCCTCCATTTTGTTGGAACCCCCTCCGCTTCGTTGACAGGGAATCCCAAATGCAGATGAGGCAGGAACAGATCGATCAAGCGAATGAACGCGCCTCCAAGTAAAAATCCAATTGCGGCGGGAAGCCAGACTGGCACATCGTCCGTTTCGCGCGTCATCTGAATGGCGGGCGCGAGCAGTGACCAGAAACTCGCCGCGATCATCACGCCCGCCGCGAAGCCGAGCATCCCGTCTAACAATTTGCGATTCACTTGTTTGAAAAAGAACACTGTCGCCGCGCCGAGCGCGGTAACAAGCCATGTACATGTGGTGGCGATCAATGCCTGCCACACGGGGTTGAGTTGAACGAACCATTCGCCCATGTAAATTTCTCCGATCCGAAATTTGGATACAACATATCTGATTTGCTTGTATTGTTCTTGAAAATTGAGTATAGCAAATTTCAAAACGCGCGCAAATGAAAACAGAACATAAATTCTGATATACTTTCGGCATCAACCCTCACCCTAGCCCTCTCCCTCAGGGAGAGGGGATGGATTCGAAATGGCAAAAACACAAACACGTTATGTCTGTCAGGAATGTGGGCGCGTCGCCGCGTCGTACATGGGAAAATGCCCGCAATGCGGATCGTTCAACAGCATGGTGGAGGAAGTCATCCACGATGAGCCTGTGACGAAGTCCACTGCGGTTCGCGGACTCACGGGTCGGTCTGCCCCGCGTTCCATCGGCGATGTCTCCGCTGGAGATGAAGACCGCATCCGCGTTCCCATTGAAGAATTCGCGCGCGTGCTAGGCGGCGGGATCGTGCCGGGCTCCATCGTGTTAGTCGGCGGCGACCCGGGCATCGGCAAATCCACGTTGATGTTGCAGATGGCGATGGAGATGGCTGGGCAAAAGCGCGTGTTATATGTTTCGGGCGAAGAGTCGGAACGACAGATCAAGATGCGCGCAACGCGTTTGAACGGCAAAAAAGAGTTGCCCAAAGATTTATTGCTCGTCACCGAGACGAATCTCGAAATCATCTTGAATCACATCAACGAGGTGAAACCCGAACTGCTGATCGTGGATTCGATTCAAACCGTGTATCTCTCCAGCATGGACTCATCCGCCGGATCGGTGAGTCAAGTTCGCGAGTGTTCATCGCAATTGCGCGAATTGGCGAAGACCAGCGGCATCTCGGTCTTCGTCATCGGGCATGTGACCAAAGAAGGGACCATCGCGGGTCCGCGCGTGTTGGAACATATCGTGGATACAGTTTTATACCTCGAAGGTGATCGCTTCCAAGCCTATCGCTTGCTGCGTTCGGTGAAGAATCGTTTCGGCGCCACATCCGAAGTGGGCGTGTTTGAAATGCGCGAGGGCGGGCTCGTTGAAGTGACGAATCCATCGGAGGCGTTTCTTGCGGAACGCATGATCAACGCGGCAGGGTCTGCAATTGCCGTCACGATGGAAGGCACGCGCCCGATCCTCGTCGAGGTGCAGGGACTCACCTCCCCGACTCAATTCGGCAACGCGCGCCGCACAGCCAACGGCGTGGACTTCAATCGTCTGCTGTTGATCTCGGCTGTATTGACTCGCCGCGTGGGATTGAAACTTTCAGAGCAAGATGTTTTCGTCAACGTGGTGGGCGGTTTGCAAATTGACGAACCCGCCGCCGACCTTGCCATCGCCGCGGCAATCGCATCCTCATGGAAAGATGTCTCCGTCAAAGCGGACGCGGTGCTGATCGGCGAGATCGGTCTCGCGGGCGAATTGCGGATGCCCAGCCAGATGCAAGTGCGTCTGCGTGAGGCGCAAAAGTTGGGATTCAAAACCGCCATCGTGCCGAAAGCGTTGCGAAAGGGCGAAGGATATCCGAAGGGCATCGAGATCGTTGAGGTCAGGTCTGTAGATCAGGCGTTGAACGCGGCGTGGAAAAAATGATGATGTAGGGGCACGGTGGGTTATTAAGCGACAAGGAAAAACAATCGTTTCGCCGTGCCCCTACGCTTGTAATAATTTCATACCCCTCTTCGGAGGGGTATTGTTTTGCAACCTGTTCCCATTCCGCCCGTATAAAAACCAGACAATCAAAACGAAGGTGACAGTCACGTTCGAACGTGACTGTCACCTTAACCCCCGAAGGAGAACCAACATGAACGTGAAAATCATTTCAGCAATTCTTGTCCTTGCTCTCGCAAGCATGGCATGTGGATTCAGCTTCGACCTGCCCGAGCAGGTCAAAGCGGGACCTGAGGTCAAAGAAGAAATATCGGTAGCAGACCCAAAGGAAGATGAGACGCGTTTGCTTCTGTCGTTTGGCGCGGGGAATCTGAATTTATCCACCGGCGCGAAAAATCTTGTGGATGGCACAGTCGTCTACAACGTGGAAGACCTCAAGCCCGAGATCATCGAAGACGGCGCGCAGATCGAGATCAAGCAGGGAAATTTTCAAGGGCTTCCGCCGTTCGACGGAATGAAGAACGAATGGGATCTGCAATTGGGTTCGTCGCCGATGGAGTTGGAAATTTCGGCAGGCGCGTACGAAGGCGATTTTGAATTTGGCGGTCTTGCGCTCACAAACCTGACCATCAACGACGGCGCGGCGGATGTGAGCCTTTCGTTCTCCGAGTTGAATCTTGCGGAGATGTCTGAGTTCAATTACTCCACCGGCGCGTCGGATGTGCGCATGGAGGGGCTGGCGAACGCCAATTTCGAACGCTTCATTTTCAACGGCGGCGCGGGCAATTACACCCTCGATTTTTCAGGCGACCTGCAACGCGACGCGACGGTCAGCGTCGACTGCGGCTTGAGCGATCTCACGCTCATCATTCCGCAGGGCGTGAACGTTGTGATCACCATCGACAGCGCGCTGGCAGACATCAACCTCGGCGATGGCTGGTCACAAAAGGGCAGTGTTTATTCACAGCAAGGCGATGGTCCGACACTCACCATCATCGTCAACATGGGCGGGGGCGAGATCACGATCGGGAAGTAAGACCGGGTTGGATTATAAGAATGTGACAGTCACGTTCAAACGTGACTGTCACACTAACATCGAAAAATTTTTTCGATCGAGTCTATTTCTTGGTATAAACGCGCCGTTTACTTCGCGAATGTTCTCGATTGCTCCACATACGCCAGGCTTTGATGCCTGAAATACGTGTTGTACAGCGTGGCGTAATGCCCGCCTTTCGCAAGCAAGCCCTCGTGATTCCCCTCTTCGATGATCGCGCCTTTTTCCATCACCACGATTCGGTCCGCCGCTTTCACAGTGGATAAGCGATGCGCGATGAGAATGCTGGTTGAATTTTTCAAGATGAGATTCAGCGCCTGCTGAATTTGATATTCGGTGAACGGGTCGATGCTGGCGGTCGCCTCATCCAGGATGAAGATGGCGGGCTTCTGCATCAGGACGCGCATCAACGCCACGAGTTGACGTTGACCCATTGAGAGATGCGCGCCTCTCTCCCCGACTTCGGTCTGGATACCATTCGGGAGCGTTTCCAGCCATTCGCCGTCGCCGATCTGGCGCGCCATCTTCAACATCTCCTCATCCGACGCGCCCGGCGCGGCATAACGGACGTTGTCGGCGACCGTCCCTGAAAATAAAAACGGGACTTGAGACACGATGCCAAGTTGTTTGCGGTATTGCGCAAAGTCGAATGTGCGGATGTCGCGCCCATCCACGAGCAGGCGTCCCTGCTGGAATTCGTAGAAGCGCGCGATCAACTTCGCAATGGAGGACTTGCCCGCGCCGGTGTGGCCCACAAGGGCGAGCGTCTCTCCGGGTTGGATGACCAGGTTGAAGCGGGAAAGAATCGGTTCTTTATCCGTATAGCGAAAATGCAGATCGTCGAAGTGGATGTGTCCCTTGAGCGGATGCACATCCTGTTTGTCGGTTTGAATCACGTTCGGGTCGGCGTCGATGAGGGCAAAGGCGCGTTCGGCGGCGGACAGCCCCGCTTGAATTTGCGCCCAGAACGCGGAGAGATTCAGCACGGGGAAGAAGAATTGGTCGAGGCTCATGATGAAGAGATACCACGCGCCCACAGTGACGATGCCCTGCGCCGCGCTCAACCCGCCCACGTAGATGAGAACGCCGACAAAAATACCGCTGAGCGCGTTGAGCGTGGGAAACACCAGCGACAACACAAAACCGCGTTGCACGTTGACTTGATACGATTGCTGGTTCGATTCGTCGAACGAGTTGAAGATGCTTTCTTCCTGCCGAAAATTTTTCGCGATGGAAATGCCGCTGATGGTCTCTTTGATGGCGGCGTTCACGTCTGCCATGGCTTTCATGCCGCGCTTGGTAACGCGCCGCGCCAGCACGCGGAAGCCGCCCGCGATGGCGAAGATGATCGGCAGGAACGCAAACAATAACAACGTTAGTTTCATATCGGTGCGGAACAACACCACGCCGAGGATCACCGCCTGGACCATCTGCGAGCTGATGTCGGTGACGATGACGATGAGTTGACCAAAGTCGTTGGTATCGGAGGTGATGCGCGAGACGATGCGTCCCGATGAAAATTGATCGTAGAACGAGAGGTCGTGTTCCGCCGCGGCGCGGAAGGCGCGCGCGCGCAGGTCGAGAACCACGTCGCCCACCGCGCGCACCACGAGACTGCGCCGCGCCCAGTTCAACGCCCACAAGCCGAAGCCAACTCCCAACACTGCCAATGCGACAAGGCTGATGGCGGTTAGGGAGGGCTCGCCTTTCAACAGGTCGATCATGCGAGAGACAACCACCGGCAGAGACGCGCCGATCATCGCAATGATGACGACCAGCGCGGTCACTGCCGCGAGTCGTTTGGTTTGCGGTTTAAAGTAGCCCAGAATGCGCCGCGTCAATTCGCGGTCGGTGTATTGGCGGTCGTATTTTTCGTCGTTCAGTCCGGCAAAGAAGCCCATGGTAGTCCGTTAGTTGGTTAGTCGATTAGTTTGTTAGTCTGCAATTGAAGGATGATGGCAGTGGAAAAGGAGACACGTACACACGTAGACAGGTAGACAAGCCATATCCGTGTTTACCTGTGCGCATCTCACTCCCTAAAAATCTTCGCGTACGCGTCGGAGGTTTTCATTAACTCGTCGTGCGCGCCGATGGCGGCGATTTTTCCTTTTCGCAAGACGATGATCAGGTCTGCCCAGCGGATCTGCGAAAGGCGGTGCGTGATGATGAAGGTGGTGCGTCCGCGCGCGGCGTTGGAGATGGCGCGTTGGATCTTGTCTTCGGTGGCAGAGTCGATGGCGGAGGTGGAGTCGTCCAGGATCAAAATGTGCGGGTCGGTGAGAAACGCGCGCCCGAGCGCAATACGTTGACGCTGCCCGCCGGAGAGCGTCACCCCGCGTTCGCCGACAACAGTGTCATATCCCTTTTCGAATGACAGGATGAAATCATCGGCTTGGGCAGACTTCGCCGCCGCTTCGATCTCGCTACGGGTTGCCCCGGGCTTGCCAAAGGCGAGATTGTCGCTAACGGAACGGGAGAACAGGAAGATATCCTGCTCGATCATGGAAATCTGCGAACGGAGCGAGGCGAGATTCCAGTCGCGCACATCCACGCCGTCGATGAGCACTCGTCCCTGCGTTGTATCGTACGTGCGGTTGATGAGTTTGACGAGCGAGGTTTTCCCCGCCCCGGTCTGTCCGACGATGGCGACAGTTTGTCCCTGTTTGACTTTGAACGAAATATTTTCCAATTCGGGGTCGGCGCCATACGCGAAAGAGACGTTTTGAAATTCCACTTCGCCTTTCATGGCTTCGGAGTATCCCTGCGCGTTCTGGTCGAGGTTGGTCTCGCGGGTGATCAATTCCAAAATGCGGCGCGCGCCCGACATGCCCGATGAAATTTGCGAATAGGCAAAGGTGGAAACAAAGGTTGGGAATTGGAGCAACAAGAGCAAGCCGAAGTATGCCACCACATCGCCGACGTTGATCTGCCCGCTGCGGAAAAGCAGAAGAGCGTGAAACAGCCCGAAAGCGTAGGCAGAACCGAGCAATAGCATGGCGATGTAACGTCCCTCCAGGTCGCCTTGTCGCACGAAGGCGTCGCGCACGCGGCTGGCGTTCATCACGAACTTGTCCACTTCCGCGTTCTCTTGCGCCGCGCCTTTCACCACTTCCACGCCATCCAACGATTCGGAGAGATGCGTGTTCATCTGCCCGAACGTGGCGCGCACTTCGTCGGTGATCGGCGAAAGCGTTTTGAGGTAACGCGCGAGGAAGACGAAATACAGGACCGTAAAAACGACCGGCGTGATCACCAGCGCGGGATGATATCGCCCCGCCACGAAAATGGGCATGAGGATAAAAACGAACGAGCCCACCACAAGGTTCAACCCCGGGCTGAACATATAATTGAGTTCGCGCACATCGTTGGTGGAGCGCGCCATCGTGTCGCCGACGGGTTGCAGGTTGTGGAAGGTCATGCTCTTGCCGAGCAATGAAAGATACAACTCGTCGCGCACTTGTCGTTCCATGTGTTGCGCCAACAATTCCGCGCCGAAGTTCCTCCCCAGTTGCAACACGCCGCGGATGATCTGCGAGAGACCGATGGTGAACGCCAGCGGCAAAAGAACGCTGGTGTCGGGAGTGGGCTTGAGCATCGCGTTGAACGCGTCGCCGGTCAGCACCGGCACCACCGCCGCAAGACCGGCATTCCCCACCGCGCCAAGCGCCATCATGAAAATGATCCAGCCATGCCGCGAGGCATGCGACCACACCCAGCGAGCCGGGCTGGAGCGATCGGCAGTGTGGGCGCGTTGTAATGAAAATTCAGCAGGAGTAGAGGTTGTAATAGTCATGACAGAAAAAGTTCCTCGCGGCGTTTTCCTCTTGCCGCGAGCGAACCATGCGCCTAAATTCTACCACGCTGGATGCGCAACTTCCGATTTGGAGTAGGGTTGTCGTATTTAGCATTGTCCACGCGGACGATCAAAACCACTTTAGGAGTGTATGAAATGGCTATACTTGCTGCTTGGTGTACGGCTTTGTTCTTTCTTTGGTACGGGCTTTCTGCCTTCGTACCAGCGCTTGCGACGGATATGTTCAAGAAGATCGGCGCAGTGTTGGCATTAATTGTTGGCGCTGTGGGTTTGCTTGCCTTACTGGGCATGGGCTAAACCAAGAAAAACAGCCTCCGAAACGGGAGGCTGTTTTCATTCAATATCAGCAATCATCTCGGCAAACCGCATCGAATATTCCCAGCCTGTCCGATCCTCGATCCCCCACCATGCGGAGAGGATCGCGTGCGCCAGACTCCACTCGATGATTCGCTCGCGCTCGAACCCCAACTGCTCGCGCAGGATGTCAACCCGCTTCTTGATCCGCGACTTCAACCTGCTTCCCCGTGGCAACATTTCCCACGGGTTCATCATCAGCGGACCCACCTCATAGCACGCGGGACCAATGACTCCCTTCGGGTCAATGACCAACCACCCGCGTTCCGACGACAAAATATTGAAGTGATGAAAATCTCCGTGCATCAACACGGGACTGTGATTCTCCGCGAAAAAATCTTTCGTTGATCGTTCCACCCGCTCCACAAGTTTCTCATCCAGCGGACCGGTCCTGCCATTGAACATTTTCCGTAACTGCTTCAATCCCTCGAACCAATCGGGGAGTTCGATAAATTTATTCCGCGCTGAGCGGAGCGCAGCGAAGTCGAAGCGCCAGACCCTCTTCATCCCCTCCGCCGCGATGCGCGTCGCTTCTTCATCATCTTCGAGAGTGGACAGCATCACGCCGGGGCGCAATCGTTCCAGCAATAGAAATCCCTTTTCCTCATCTGCATCAATTAACTGACATGCTCCGTCGCCGTCGAACAATCGCAACGCGGCGATCTCACTCGTCAACTCATCGCGCGGGATGCCGAGTTTGAGCACAACGTCCCCCTCTCCCTGAGGGAGAGGGGCTAGGGGTGAGGGTGATGTCGCGTATGCCACAAAATTATAGGAAAGATTCGGGACAGGCTGAATGTTCGTCAAACCCCATCGTTGCGACGCTTCGTCAATCAACGCGGGGAGGTCCGCGAGGAATTGCTCCCCGTCCACGCCGAAGGTGTTGGTGATGGTGGAGATGAAATCGGATGGTAGAGAGAGCATATAAAATGTTGAGGAATCAAAAGGACGGCTTTCGCCGTCCTCGATGAATCATGCCTATGCAGTTTCGAGTTGCAGTAAGTTTAATTTTTCCTGACCAATCCGTGCGCTCAGATTCAGGATTTCAATCCCAACAACCAGGTTATTTTTGTCAAAATCCAGAATGACGCCAGGTTGCACCTCTTCCGATTCAACAATCGCACTTTCGTCCAATCGAAAATACAGAGCGTCGTTTTCCTTGTCAATTTTCAGTTTCATTTCGTTCTCCTTCGCCGATCGAAAAACAAAGTTACGATACGGTTTGGCTCGACACCTTCATTTACAACCACATGCAAAATCCGATTCTCACGTTCGAGCAATGATTTGAAATAGTGCGTATTGCCATCACTTTCAATGCTCTTTTCGTCTGGCATACTGATTGCATCTAAAACCCATTGTTCGAGAATCTCTCGTTCTTTGAGCATATCTCTAGCGTGGATAGTAAAAATGGGTTCGGGCATCTCTGTTTGTCGATTTCAGTTTACCACAATTAATTTTTCAATCAAACAGGAAACAACTTCTCGAACACCTCAGGACAATACTTCTGCACCATCTCGGATGATAGACCGTTCTCTTTGCAAATCTCCGCGTACAGATCTGCCGACGGGCGTTTGATTCGCTTCTGCGTTTCCAAATCAAGTCCCCACAGACCGAAGCGCAGAGTCCAGCCTTGATCCCATTCGAAGTTATCCACGAGCGTCCAATGAAAATAACCCTTGATGGGCCAATTGAAGTTGACGGCGCGCCACATCTGATGAATGTGCTGCGCCATATAACGCGGACGAACTTTATCGTCGGCATCGGGAAATCCGTTTTCACTGATGATAATGGGCAGGTTCGGGAAAGTCCGCACGATCCATTTCAAGCCTTCAAACATGCCATCGGGTTCGTTCACGAGAAATTTCTTATCGCTGAAATCTGAATTGTCCGCAAAAAAACCGTTGCTGAAAAAAGTTTCAGGTCTTCGCAGGTCAAATGTGACGCGGTTGCGCGAATAGTAGTTGAAACCGTAATAATCCTGTGCGCCCCTGGCTTCCGGGATGCGGATCGTGCCAAGCGGCGTTCGCATCGTTCCATTTGCCAGCGGCATCGGAAATGTTTTGTTTACCAGATTGTCGGCGTTTTTGGTCAACAGCCTATCCACTGGCGACCATGAGTGGTGCGGCACAAAGGAACGATAATTCTGTGCAAACCCCACCCTTGCCTCAGGTTGGATTTGATGGATGGCGTGATACCCGACGACATGCGCGCGTACCAGGTTTGACAGCACATGCACAGCAAGTCTTAAACTGTTTTTTCCGGGGGGCCAGTTTCCGCTTAAACCCCCGCCCACATATCCATTCAAGGCATAACCGTTCGGCTCATTGATGGTGCACCATACCGTGCAATATTCCTTCAACGCTTCCACTGTCTTGCGGACAAATTTCTCAAATAACGGGAGGACCGCATCCGTTTCCCAGCCACCATGTTCAGCCAACCACAACGGATCGGAAAAATGATGCAACGTCACCATCGGCGTCATGCCGCGCTCGCGCAGTCCGCGCAACATGGCGCGATAACGTTCGAGCGCGTCTTCGTCCCATGTGTCGGGCGTCGGCTGGATGCGGCTCCACTCCACCGAAAAGCGATGCGCGTTCTGTCCGCCCTCTGCGGCGCGATCGAAGTCTTCCCTCCAGCGTCCTCCCCACCAATCGCAGGCGAGCCCAGACGTCCCGTCCGTGTGACCGTCTTGTTCCCACTTCCACCACTGATTGTTCGTGTTGTTGCCTTCCACTTGATGAGCGGCGGTCGCCGTCCCCCATAAAAATCCGCGCGGGAAATGATAGGTTGCTTGAGGCAAATTAGTCTCCTAGTCTTCTAGTCTCTAGTCATCTAGTCTCTTGCCTTGCAAGATATGCAAGATACAACGCCACCGACCCCGCCACCGCCGCGTTGAGCGATTCGACTTCTCCGCGCATCGGAAGTTTTAACACGATGTCGCATTTCGCGCGCGTGAGTTGACGGATGCCCTCGCCCTCGCTTCCGACCACGAGCGCGGTTGATCCAGTTAAGTGACGCTGAGTCTTCGCCCCGACCGTTTCCCCGTCCTGATCGAGTCCCACCACCCAAACATTTTCTTCTTTCAATGTGTCAATCGCTTGCGAGAGGTTTGACCGCGCAATGAGCATGTGCTCGCTCGCGCCCGATGAGGCGTTGACCACCGCCGGAGTCACCTCCACCGTGTGCGCCAGCGGAATGACGATGCCATGCACACCCGTCGCCTCTGCCGTGCGAATCAATGTGCCAAAGTTTTGCGGGTCATTCAATGAATCGAGTAACAACACGAACGGAGGCTCGTTCTTCTTGCGCGCGTTCTCCAAAATATCGAGCAGGTCGGCATACGGATACTTGCTCACCTCCGCAACGATGCCTTGATTATGTTCGTGGATCTTATCCAGTTGCGGGCGTTTGGCTTTGACGACTTGAATCTTTCTTTGCGAAGCCAACGACAGCACATCGGCAAGTTTGCCTTTGATCTGCACATTGTCTGCGAGTTCGATCTTGAGCACCTCCCTGCGTTTGGCGCGGAGGGTTTCGTAGACGGCGTTGCGGGAGTAGATAAATTCTTTCATATCCCCGATTGTACCGTAGGGGCAGATAGGGCAATCGCATCTAAATCGGTGAGGCGAGGACTTTGAGGAGGTAATCCTGGTTCCAAGCGGCTTGGAGTTGCTTGGCATGCATACCGCCTTTGGCGTTTTTCTCCTGTTTGAGCAGATTGAGCGCAATGTGGCGAAGGACGGCGAAGTTTTCAGGAGCTTGATCTTTACGCACACGACTATGGTCTTCCCGCAAAGCCACATCCAAGACCCAGTGCAGTTCATT